>JAJPHH010000103.1 GCA_021325385.1 Alphaproteobacteria bacterium | reverse complement strand
TCTATGTCTCGGGCCAGGTTCCGGTCGGCGCCGACGGCGCGGTCGTCCCGGGCGGAATCGAGGCGCAGACGCGCCAAGTCATGGCGAATATCAAGGCGGCGCTGGCGCTCGCCGGCGCGGATTTGGCGGACGTGATCAAGACGACCGTCATCCTGTCAGACGCTCGCGATTTTCGCGCCTTCAACCAGACCTACGCGACCTACTTTCCCAACAATCCGCCGGCGCGCACGACCTTGGAGGCGCGGCTGATGATCGACATCAAGATCGAGGTCGAGGCTATCGCTTATAAGCCGCTTTGAGCCCTAACCGGTCAGTCGAAAAATGCGCATTTTCACCGCATCGCTCGCGACGGAAACCAATACGTTCTCGCCCGTGCCGACCGACCGGGCGAGTTTCGATACGGCGTTCTATGCCGGACCGGGCCAGCATCCGCCGACGCCGACGCTTTGCTCCGCCCCGATCGTCGTCTTGCGCCGGCGCGCCGCCGCAGAAGGCATTACGTTGATCGAAGGTACGGCCGCCTGGGCCGAGCCGGGCGGTTTGTTGCAGCGCCGCGCCTACGAGGAGCTGCGCGACGAAATTCTCGATCAGCTGCGCGCCGCCCAGCCGGTCGACGGCGTGATCCTCGGCCTGCATGGCGCCATGGTCGCGCAAGGATATGACGATTGCGAAGGCGATTTGCTGGAGCGCATCCGCGCCATTGTCGGGCCCAAAGTCCTCATCGCCTCGGAGCTCGACCCGCACAGTCATTTGACCAAAAAGCGCCTCGCCAACGCCGATCTCCTCGCCGCCTTCCTCGAATTTCCGCATACCGACTTCGTCGAGCGCGCCGAGCATGTCGTCGATCTGGCGCTGCGCGCCTTGCGCGGCGAGATTCGCCCGGTTATGGCGGCCTTCGATTGCCGCATGATCGACGTCTTTCCGACCAGCCGCGAGCCGATGCGCAGCTTCGTCGACCGGCTCCGCGCCTTGCAAGGCAAGGACGGAATCCTCTCCGTCTCGCTCATTCACGGCTTCATGGCCGGCGACGTGCCCGAGATGGGAACGCAAGTCCTGGTCGTCGCCGACGGCGACGAGAGCAAGGCCGCCGCGCTTGCCCGTACGCTCGGCCTGGAGGTCTTCGCGATGCGCGGGCGCACGGCCATGCCGATGCTCGGCGTCGACGCCGGGCTCGACGCGGCGCTCGCGGCGGCGGCGAGGAGAACCGGCAAGCCGGTCGTCGTCGCCGATGTCTGGGACAATCCCGGCGGCGGCGTCGCCGGCGACGGCACCCTGATCCTGCGCCGCATGTTGGAACGCGGCGTCGACAATGTCGCGGTCGCGACGATCTGGGATCCGATCGCGGTCTCGTTCTGCCTGGCCGCCGGCCACGGCGCCAAGATCCAGCTCCGCTTCGGCGGCAAGGCGGGGCCGGACGGCGGCGCGCCGATCGACGCCATGGTCGAGGTGATCAAGGCGACGTCCGAATCCTGGCAGAGTTTCGGCGCGAGCCGCGTCACGCTCGGCCCCGCCGCCCTCGTGCGCCTCGACGGGACGACGATCGAGGTCATTCTCAACACGAACCGCACCCAGACTTTCGAGCCGGACATTTTTTCCAATCTCGGCCTCAACCCGACGAGCAAATCGATCCTGCTGGTCAAGTCGACCAATCATTTCTACGCCGGCTTCGCGCCGATCGCCGAGGAGATCATCTATATCGACGCCGGCGCGCCCTACCCGTCCCATCCGCGCGAGACGAAATACAAGAAGCTCAGCCGCGAGATCTGGCCGCGAGTCGAAAATCCGCACGGGCTGTAAGCGCGCCCTTTCTCTCGAACCCCGTCCGTCGCTGCGAGCCAAGCGCAAAACCATTCGCACAGCCGAGTTCTATCAAGGATGCTTCGTTGCTTCGCCTCGCGGAATGACGGCGTCGCCGGCGAGCCCGCCGCCGCCAAGTATTAATCGCCTCTTAACCCGATCTCTTCAATCTGAGCCGCCGCTCGGCTCCAAAGGCCGCGGCGGCGAGTTTGCGTTCCGCGCCCGAGGCGCGACGAGGAGTAAGCGTCATGAGCAGCGTTCCCGCCGAGAATGCGGAGGAAAACCTCCGGCGGTCGTCCATTGAGCCTTCCGCCATCGCCCAACGCGCCGGCTCGAGCCGGCTGCTCTCGCGCCTTTATCGCGACGTCGGCCTCGCCGCGGTCGCCGCCGAACTGCAATTGCCGGCCCGCGCCATGGATTTCGAGACCGCGGCGGCGATCGAACGCGGCGCCGCCCTGTTGCGGGCGCGGCGTGGCCTTGCGGCTTGAGGGCGCGCCGACTAAGAGGAGCCATGACAGGGGCGCCAGCGAGAATTGGGCGCAGCGGATGATTGTGCTGAACAGGCGGCGATTTCTGCAGG
The DNA here is from genome assembly GCA_021325385.1 of Alphaproteobacteria bacterium. GTDB lineage: Bacteria > Pseudomonadota > Alphaproteobacteria > Rhizobiales > Beijerinckiaceae > Roseiarcus. The sequence goes on along the minus strand of JAJPHH010000103.1, from coordinate 34,054 downwards.
GCGCCGCCAGCGTGACCGGCGGCTTTTTCGCCCTGGGCGGCTATTCGACCGTCGTCGAAGCCGGGCTCCGCCTCGAATTAACGCCCTATACAGTCTCGCCGCCCGGCTGGCCTGACGATCTGATCCTGAAAATCGCGATCATCGCCGATATCCATGCCTGCGAGCCATGGATGCCGGCCGAGCGCGTCGCCTCGATCGTCGATCTCGCCAATGCGCAAAAGCCTGACCTGATCGTCCTGCTCGGCGATTTCGTCGGCAACCATCGCTTCGTCACCGGCTATGTCGCGCCTGGCGCTTGGGCCGCCGAACTGGCGCGGCTCGAAGCGCCGCTCGGCGTCTATTCCGTGCTCGGCAACCATGATTGGTGGACGGCGGCCATTCCGAGCGATCCGCCCGATTACGGCAGGAGCGTTCGCAAGGCGCTCGCCGAGGCGGGAGTCCCGGTCCTCGAGAACGAGGCGCTGCGGCTATCGCAAAACGGCAAGCCATTCTGGCTGATCGGCCTCGCCGACCAGCTCGCCTTTCGCCGCGTCGGCGGCGAGACGCGCAGCGCCGACGATCTCGCAGGCTCGCTCCGCGAGATCAATGATGACGCGCCGGCGGTCCTGCTGGCTCACGAGCCCTATATTTTCCCGCGCGTGCCCGACCGCATCGCCCTGACGCTTTGCGGTCATACGCATGGCGGCCAAGTCTATATCCCGTTCGTCGGCGCGCCGTTCACGTCGCGGACGCATCGCAAATACATCTATGGCTGCTACGAGGAAGGGCCGCGCCGCCTGATCGTCTCGGGCGGACTGGGCGAGTCGCTCGCGCCCGTCCGCTTCTTGCGCCCGCCCGAGGTGGTCTTGGCGACATTGGTCGGCGCCGGAGCGCGTCAAAGCGTCTAGGGCTTAGGCGCCTTCGACCGTCACCTCGACCGCGACATTGTCCCGCGTCGCATGCGAATAGGGGCAAATTTTCTCGTGCGCCTCATTGGCGAGCGCCTGCAGTTCGGCCGTCGGCAGGCTGCGGTCGACGACATGCAGCTTCACTGCGAGGCCGAAGCCGCCGGCCTCGCGCGGGCCGATCGAGACCGAGCAGGTCGTGGTCGCCTTGCTCGCGTCCTTCTTATGGCTCTTGGCGACGAAGTCGAGCGCGCCGCCGAAACAGGCCGCATAGCCGGCCGCAAAAAGATGCTCCGGCGTCGCCGTCCCAGGCTTGCCTGGCCCGCCCATCGCCTTCGGCACGGAGAGGTCGACGCTGACGATCCCGTCTTCCGTCGCGCTGTGGCCGTTGCGACCGCCAGTGCTGCTGGCCGTGATCGTGACGAGCGTTTTGATCGGAGAAATCATGTCGGCTCCTTCAAGGCTTGGGATCCGTTTGGAGGCGTCGAGAGTAAGGCCTGGTCGCGGCCCAGCCAAGCGGCCCGCGAGACAAATATGCGCCGCTGCAAGCAGCGGCGCATATGAATGATGGGGGAAGCGTCGGTTACTTGACGACGATCTTGGTGCCGACATGCACCCGATTGTAAAGGTCGATCACGTCGAGATCGCGCATGCGAATGCAGCCCGAGGAAACCGCGTGGCCGATCTCGTCCGGCTCGTTAGTGCCGTGGATGCGATAGAGCGTGTCGCGATCGCCTTCATAGACATAGAGCGCGCGGGCGCTGAGCGGATTGTCGTAAGCGCCGGCGAGCGGACCGTGCTGGCGATAGACCTGGAATTCCGGCCAGCGCTCCATGATCGAGTTGGTCGGCATCCAGCTCGGCCATTCAACCATGCGACCGACGCGAGCGACGCCGGTCCAACCATAGGCCTCGGCGCCGGTCGCCACCGGATATTGGATCGCCTTGCCGTCCTTGAGCGTGAAATAGAGTTTCTTGTTCGGCGTATCGACGACGATGGTGCCCGGCGGCTCGCCGGTCGTGTTCACGACGAGATAGCGCTGATAGGGAAGTTGCGATTCCAAGGCCGGCGCGAGCGCCATCATCTCTTGATCGCGCGCCGACAATTTTGGATCGGGGATTGTGCCGAGCACTGTCGGCGGCATTATCGATTGGCACCCCCCCAACGCCGCGCCGGCCATCAACAACGCGCAAATGCCCAGATATCTCATAGCCTTCCCGTTTGCCCCGTTTAGCTTTTGGTTACCATAAATCGTAACCGTTAACTGAAGCTTGCCGGGCGGATTTCGCCAAACGGCAGCCCCAAACCCGCCAGATGCGCAGACGGAACGCGTGGGAATCGCATCGCTCTTCCAACGTTTTCCGCATCGCACTATGGCAAAAACAGCGACGCCTTGGTAGCCGGTTCGACCAAGTCCCAGGGGCGCAGGGCCGAGATTTGTCGGAACTGCGTCCTTGAAGACACAATTTCGCCTTACGGTCCGAAAAACTGTTCATGGCGACGGCTTTAGGAAAAGGGCGTCAAAGGAATATCGACGCGGCCTCTCCCTCCCCGCCCCTCGAGCTCGCGAGTTTGTGATCGCGCATGGGCTTTTTCGCAACGCTTGCGCCGATTGGGGGCCGCGTCTATAAGGCCGCTGCGTCGGTCGAGACGCCGTCGGAGTGTAGCGCAGCCTGGTAGCGCACCTCGTTCGGGACGAGGGGGCCGGAGGTTCGAATCCTCTCACTCCGACCATTTTTCTTCAATGAAAAGCAGGCCTAAGTGTAAAAAAGGGGTGGCCTGCTCACCTGGGAATAAACCCCGCGGCGCACGCCGGCGGGAAAGTTAAAAGTTGTCCGCTGGGGCGACGTGAATACCCCGCTGACGATCGGCTGAATGACCCCGCGAAGCGCCCCCACGGCCGCTCGATGAGCAGGTTGTCCATCCAGCCGCCGCGCCCGTCCAGCGAGATCGCCACGCCCGCCTTTTCCAGCGCGCAGGCGAAGTCCGCGCTGCGAACTGCGCGCCCGAGCGACAGGCGCGCAGCAGATAGGGAATAAATCTTGTGGCCCGGCGCGGCGGCTGGCTGATCCGCGGCTTGGGAGAGTGTGCGGCGATCCCCATTCAGCCGCTGAACGCGTTCGCGGTTGATCCGCAAGCCGTCGCCGCGCAGCATGCCGCAATCCGGCGCGAGCCCAGGAACGGCCGCGCCGTGAACAATTCGTCGATGCGCCGCGTCGATCTGCGTCTCGTCTTGTTCGTCATGCTTCGCTTCGTCCATCAAACGGAGCGGCCAATCTCCAAACCTAGACTCTGGTCCCAAAATCGGGGTCGGTTTCATGAGAGCGAAGGACCGCTGTTCTACTAAACCCTCAATCTCCAGTTTTGCCGTGTTGCGGCTGATCCCTAGCAATTCTGCGATAGCGAGGCTCGAACGCATACATGCGCCTTCAGGAATCTCCTGGTGACGAATGCTGTCGATTGCCGTCCGCATGGTTTGGATGGCGCAGTTTTCCAAGGCCGCGATCGATCGCGGCTCTTTCCAACAGCCGGTTCGCGCCCGCCCACGAACGGTCGAATTTATGCGAGCGCTTGATTCCCGGGCCACGTTCGGCGCGCGGCAGGCGCAGTTACGAACTCTCGCGGCGATCATGTTCGATCGCTTGCGGCAAGGCGGAAAAACACGGACATTGCGCGCATGACGCGAAAAATCATCATCGATACCGATCCCGGCCAGGACGATGCGGTGGCCCTTCTGCTCGCATTCGCCTCGCCGGAGGAGCTGGACGTTTTGGCTGTCGTAACGGTGGCGGGCAACGTCCCTCTGGCCAACACGACCAACAATGCGCGACAAGTGCTCGAGCTCGCAGGACGGACCGACGTGCCGCTTTACGCGGGATGCGCTAGACCGATGAGACGGCGACTGGTCACCGCCGAACACGTTCACGGACCCACAGGACTCGATGGGCCCAAGCTTCCGCCGGCCACAATGCCCGTCCAGAGCATGCATGGCGTCCAATATTTGATTGAGACCCTTCGCGCCGCCGAATCGGGCTCGATTACGATCGTCACGCTTGGCCCGCTCACCAATATCGGCATGGCGCTCGTCGAAGCACCCGATATCGCGCCGCGCATCCGAGAGATGGTTTCGATCCTCGGCACATGGTCGGAGAACGGGAACATTACGCCGGCTGCAGCTTTCAACGAATATGTCGACCCTGAAGCTGCCGACGTGGTGCTGTCGAGCGGCGTACCTCTGACAATGGCGTCGATGGATGTCACGCACCAGTGCCTCAGTACGCCCGCGAGGCTTGCCGCTTTGAGGGCGACGGGGCGCAGATGCGCCACCGCCGCCGCTGACATGCTCTCGTACTCGGAAGCATTCGATTTGGCCAAATATGGCTGGCCGGGCGCGCCGCTCCACGACCCATGCGCCATCGCCTATCTTCTAAAGCCGGAGCTGTTTGGCGGCCGCAACGTGAACGTCGTGATTGAAACAGCAGGAACTTACACGACGGGCATGTCGGTGGTCGATTGGTGGAGGGTGACAGACCGTCCTCCAAACGCCCTATTCCTCCGCGAAGTGGACGCGGACGCCTTTTACGCGCTCCTCACTGAACGGCTGGCGCGGCTGCCGTGAGAGTTGGGGCGCCCCGCTGAAGGCCTTGCGCCGCTCCGGACGCCGCAACCTTTCAAGACGATATGGACGATCGTCTCGGTGGCGACGTTGAACTGCTCGCGCGTCAGGCGGCCTGTATTCAACATGCTCTCCACCATGGCGTCAAAGTCGGCATAGAACTGGGTGGAGCCCCAAAGCAGTATGAACACGTGCGTAGGATCGAGCCGATCCATCTTGCCGGCTCTCGCCCAAGCCTCGAATATTTTTCCCTTTTCAATGGTGATCGCGCGCATATGCGATCGGTTGGCGCGCGACAGGAAGCGGCCGCCATGCACAATTTCGTTGGCGAACATCTTGGATTGGGCGGTTCGCTTGTACGAAAACTCCATTTTGGCGCGAATATAGCCCGCCAAAGCGTCGGCGGGATCTCGATCGATGTCGATATGCTCGAGAGCGGCGTCCCATTCCGCAATCAAATTGTCGATGATGGTCGAGTAGATATCCTCCTTGCTTGGGAAATAGTAGTATACGTTCGCCTTTGGCAGTCCGGAGCGCTCCGCAATTTCCGCGATGCTGGCGCCGTCGAACCCTTTACGAGCGAAGATTTCGATCGACGCATCGAGAATTCTCTGGCGGTTGCGCTCGCGAACGCGGCGGGCGCGCGTCTCCTGCTTCGGCCTTTCCTCAACTACCGTCATCGAACGAGCCCGATTTTCCTTTGGTCCGCGTTCGGCGGAATCGCCGAATCTCCGTCATTGCCTGAGAAAAAATACTTGAATTGCCGCTCACGGAAAATAGTCGGTTCAGCCTCGTTTCCGGAAGGCAAGAAAAAAGTTGACGGTTTGGTCAGGTTTTGGATAGCTTTGGAAGAACGCCGCGGCCTGGTTTCAACCTATGGCGGTCTTACTCAGAGACGCAATGCGCGAAATCCTCGCCGGCTGGCGAGGCGATCTCGATCCAGCGTGGCGCGAGGCGTGCGGATGTTCAGACCTCGGCTTCGAAGCCGTGGATCCGGGACTGACGCTGGAGCCGTGGGAGCCGGTTTTTCCCGCGCGCAGGGGCAAACATTATCCGGGCGCGCCAAGAGCTGCGCATATCTTTCGCGCCTTCGATGACCTCGCGCCGAAAGACGTGAGGGTGGTCGTGCTCGGGCAAGATCCCTATCCCTGCGGCGCCTTTTCGACCGGCCGAGCATTCGAAGCCGGCAACGTCGCGGAATGGCGCGAGCTCGAGAAGATGTTCTCGGTTAGCGTCAGGACTTTCATGCTTCTCATTGCGGCGGCGCGATCGGGCGACGACGCCTATGCTCGCTCGATCGCCGAATGGCCGCGCCTTCGCGACGAAATCGAAACGGGCGCCTTCCCGATCGAGCCGGCTTCGGCGATCGCCGATCGATGGGTCGGCCAAGGCGTGCTTCTTCTGAATTCGGCGTTGACCCTCAGCCGCTTCTCCGTGGACGGCGATCCGCACCAGACTCGTGGCCATTTTCCGCTCTGGCGGCCCTTCATCGTCGCAGTCTCCCGTTTCCTCGCCAGCCGCGGCGCGCCGATCGTTTTCATCGGCTTCGGCCGCCAGGCGGCGGAGATTCTGGCCGCAAGCGGGATTGGGCAAAACCAAGAAAGCGGGACGCCGCGAGGCGACGTCGCGTGCATCCTGCGAGAGCATCCTGCGCGCGGCGACGCCGTCCTCGCCCGGCCCAATCCCTTCGCCCTCGCCAATCAGCGCCTCGCCGCAATGAACGCAGGCGTCGTTTCATGGTAGCGGCGTGATGGAGAAGAACGTCTTCGACTATATCGTCATCGGCGCCGGATCGGCTGGCTGCGTCATCGCCAATCGCCTCTCGGCCGAGCCGCGGCGGAGCGTTCTGTTGATAGAAGCCGGCGGACCGGATCGTCACCCGCTCGTACAATTGCCCATGCTCATGGGCAAGCTCATGCATTCGCGCATCTACAATTGGCAATACAAAACCGAGCCAGAACCAGGGCTGAACGGGCGACGTATCTATTGGCCGCGCGGCAAGGTCTTGGGCGGCTCGTCGACCATCAATGGCATGATCTATGTGCGCGGCAACCGTCGCGATTATGACCGCTGGTCGCAGCTCGGCTTGTCTGGTTGGAGCTATTCGGAAATCCTGCCCTATTTCCGCAAATCCGAGGGCCATGTCGAGAGGCGCGACGCCTTTCACGGCGCGGAAGGATCGCTGACCGTTTGCCGAGCGCGCGGCAAGAACCCGCTCTTCGAGCTCTTCGTCGAAGCCGGCCGGCAGGCAGGCCATCCAGTCAACGACGATTTCAACGGCGAAGAGCAGGAAGGATTCGGGCGCTACGATTTCACGATTCGCGACGGCAAGCGCTGCAGCGCGTCGAAAGCCTTCCTTCACCCCATCCTCGATCGGCCGAATCTCGCCATCGCCACGCATGCATTGACCCAAAGAATCGTCGTCGAGGGCGGCAGAGCGGTCGCGGTGGAATATACGCAAGGCGGGCGGAGCCTTCGCGCGCGCGCCGACCGAGAAATCATTCTTTCGGCGGGCGCGGTCAACTCGCCCCAGATACTTATGCTGTCCGGCGTGGGCGACGCGGACGAGCTTGCGGCGCACGGAATAAAGCTCGCCTGCCATCTGCCCGGCGTCGGCAAGAATCTGCAAGACCATGTCGACGTCTGCCTGGTTTACCAAGTCGTCAAGCCGATAACGCTCTACAGCGACTTGCGCGTCGATCGACTCGTTCCCGCGCTCCTGCGCGGTTTCCTGTTCGGCGAGGGCGTGGCGACGACCTTTCCCTATGAAGGCGGCGCGTTTCTGAAATCTCGACCCGGCCTGGAATCGCCCGACATCCAGGCTCATTTCATGCCGGCCTTGGAGAAAACCGCCAATCTCCACTGGCCCAAACTCTTCGATAAGGCGAGAGTCGAAGATAATCACGGCGTCACGATCCGGGTCGGCCCGCTCAATCCTGAGAGTCGCGGCGCGATCATGCTGCGCTCGGCCAAGGCGGAGGACCCGCCTCGGATATTCGCCAACTATCTCGGTACGGAATTCGACAAGCAAACGACGATCGCCGGGGTCAGAATGTTGCGCGACGTGATGGCGCAAAAGGCCTTCGCCGGCGTCCTCGGCAAGGAGCTTGCGCCCGGCCCGGCGCTTCGCACCGACTCCGATTTGCGTCATTGGCTCAAAGGCGCGAGCGGCACGACCCTGCATCCGGTTGGGACTTGCAAGATGGGTCACGATCCTATGGCGGTCGTCGACGAAAAGCTGAAAGTGCGCGGGCTCGAAGGATTGCGGGTCGCCGACGCCTCGATCATGCCGATTATTTCGAGCGGCAACACCAATGCGCCGACAATCATGATCGGCGAGAAGGCCGCGGACATGGTCCTGCAGGCGACCGGCTGAAACTTTAGAGGCGAACGACCATGCCGCCACAGGAAATCATCCGCAAGAAGCGCGACCGCGTCGCCCTGAGCGACGCCGAAATAGCGGCCTTCATCAACGCCGCGACGAGCGGCGACGTGTCTGAAGGTCAGATCGGCGCCTTTCTCATGGCGACTTATCTCAACGGAATGACCATCGACGAGACCGCCGCGCTGACGCTGGCGATGCGCGATTCCGGTCGCGTGCTCGACTGGACCGGGCTCGGGGCGAACCAAGCTCGTCTCATTGACAAACACTCCTCCGGCGGCGTCGGGGATGAGAAAATCACCTTGTTGGTCGTTCCTCTGGCGGCCGCCTGCGGCGTGCTGGTCCCCAATCTTTCCGGCCGAGGCCTCGATTACTGCGCCGGCGAGGTCGACATGCTCGACGCCATTCCCGGCTACCAGACGGCGCCTCCGCCGGACCTTTTCATGCGGACCGTGCGCGAGGTCGGCGGCGCGATAATCGGCCCGACGCTTGATCTTGCTCCGGCGGATCGCAAGCTTTTCTATGTGCGCGACGTGACCGCGACTGTGGAAAGCGTTCCGCTCATCACGGGCTCCATTCTCTCGAAGAAGCTCGCTTCGGCGCCGCGCGGCCTGGTCATTTCCGTCGGCTCGGGCTCCGGCGCCTACATGGCGTCTCTCGACGACGCCAGACGGCTTGCGAACAGCATGGCCGAAGTTTCGGCCCGCGCCGGCGCATCAAGCGTGATGCTCGTGACCGATCTTGATTCGGTGCTCGGGACGGCCGTTGGAAACGCCGTCGGGGTGATCGAAGCGGTCGATTTCCTTACCGGTAAGCATCGCGATCCGCGAGTTCTCGACCTCGTCCTCGCCTTGACCGCCGAAATGGTCGTCCTCGCCGGGATCGAGGCCGAAGTCGCCGTCGCCGGCAATCGCGCCGCCGCTATGCTCGACAATGGCGGCGCGGCGGAGCGCTTTGCGCGCATGGTCGAGGCGTTGGGCGGGCCGAGCGACTTCCTCGAAAAGGCTGCGCGCTATTTGCCCGCTGCGCCGGTGGTCCGCGCCGTCTTCGCCGAGCAACGGGGATTCCTCGCCGGCATGAACGCCAAGGAGATTGGCCTGACGCTGGTCGCGCTGGGCGGCGGGCGCACGCGGCCCGACGACGCCATTGACCTCGCCGTCGGCCTGACCGGCTTTGCGCAGGTTGGCGACCCGGTCGACAATACGAATCCGCTTTGCATGGTTCACGCGCGCGACGAACCGAGCTTCGAACTCGCCGCTAAGCGCATCCGTGCAGCGGTTCAAATCGCTTCGGCGCCGGCCGGGGCGTCAGGACCTATCGTGCGGGAGCGTATCGTCCGGCGAGCTTAGTCCGACCGAAAGCGCCGCTTCGCGTCAGCCAAAAAGTTGACGCTTTCGTCAGGATACGGCATCGTTGGCTGTAGCAAGAAACCGGGTTACGCGAATGCGATCGATCGTCCCGGGCATGCGCCGAGATCGCCGGTTCCCGACAGCGACGAAGCGCGGCGCGGCCTTCGCGCCGACGATTGGGACGAAGCTCAATACGGACTATGTGTGGTCTGCGCAGTCGCGCAGCGGAGAGGGAGAGCGTCATGACAAACAAGTCTGATCACGAAAGAACGAGGTACGGCCTATCGCGCAGAACCTTCCTGCAAACGTCGTTGGGCGCGACCACGCTGGCCGGCGCCGGCGCTCTTTTCCAATCGGAAATTGCTGCGGCGGCGGACAGCGGTCTGGTCGCTCTCGTCCATACCCAGGCGGCGGGCGATAACGGACCCATCGATTCCATGATCAGCGCGCTGAAGAAGCTGTCGGCTGAGAAGAAATTCCCGATCCGCACCATTTATGCGCAGGACGCCGCGACTTACGGGACGATCTTCAAGAGCCTCGCCGACGCCGGCGCCGCGGTCATCGCCGCGACGTTCAATGAAGTCGCCGAGCCGATAAAGGCGCTGGCCCCCAAATACCCCAAGACCAAATGGATTCAGATTTTTGGCGATCCTATCGAGCCGCCGATCCCTAACTTCGAGACTGTCTCTTACGATTACTATCTCGGCTGCTATCTTTCCGGACTGTTCGCGGCGAAGGTCTCGAAGACCGGCAAGATCGGCTATATCGGCGGCGTCAGCCTGCCGCCGCTCAACGCCGACGTGAACGCGCTGAAAGCCGCCATTGCCTCCGTCAATCCCAATGCGACGTTCACGCACGCATTCGCCGGATCGTTCCAGGACCCGGCCAAGGGGCACGAGATCGCCAGCCAGATGTACCAGAGCGGCATCGACTACATTCAGACGGACTCGGCGGCGACCGATACCGGCATCATCCAAGCGGCCAACGAGGGCCAAGATCGGATGGTGAGCGCGATCTCGCCGGCCCAATACAAGGTGGGGCCGAAGACGGTGGCCGCGCTTGTGCAGCTAGACTTCGGTCAGTCCCTCTACAACGAGGTGTCGAAAGCGTTGGGGCCGGACTTCAAAGGAGGCCATCTCGCGACCGGGCTCGGCACCGGCGTGATCGATTTCGTGCTTTCGCCGGTCTGGCAGGAGCAAGGTCCCAAAGACCTCGTCGAGAAAGCGAAATCCGTTTGGCCGGATATCGAAAAGGCTAGAGCGGACATCATCTCCGGCGCACTGAAGCCGCCGTTCGACACGAAGCTTTAGGCGGAAGTGTAGCACGCGGGCCGGCCATGGAGAGGCCGGTCCGCAGGAGCCGCCTGGAGCGGGATGAAGGCGTTGGGGCCATATCCGTCTGCGCGAGAGCAGCGAGACAGCGATGAGGCGACCGTGACCAAGGCGATGCTCGCTGAAGCGCCGACGGCTTTCGCGCTGCAATGTCGCGACATCTCCGTACAATACGGCGAGGTCGCCGCGCTGGTCGGCGTGAGCCTCGCTTTTGCTCCGAAACTGATTCACGCCGTCGTCGGACAAAACGGCGCGGGCAAGACGACGTTCGCGCGCGTCGCGGCCGGGATCGTCAAGCCTGTTTCAGGAACGCTCGCGATCGGCGGCCGCGAAATCCCAACCGGAAATGTCGGCCAGGCGCGCGCGGCGGGCGTCGAATTGGTGCACCAGAGCTTCGCCCTGCCGCCCTCGTTCACCGTCGCCGAGTCCATGGAGTTCGGCGCGGAGCGCGGCCGACCGGTCTTTTCTCGCCGCGGGCTCGAAAAGCGCTGGCAAAAACATCTTGAAAACCTGGGTGTGCGCGCCGGCTTACGCGATCGCATCCGCGACCTGCCGGTCGAGGCCCAGCAGGGCGTGGAGATTGCACGCGCGCTGGTCGCCGACGCCAAAGTCTTGATCCTGGACGAGCCGACGGCCGTTCTTTCGCCGAGCGGAATCGAGAAGCTGTTCGAGCGTTTGAAAGGCCTGAAGGCGAGCGGCGTCACCGTTATTCTCATCCTCCATAAAATCCGCGAAGTGCTCGGCGTCGCCGATACGGTCAGCGTTCTGCGCGGCGGCCGACTGGTGGAAGGTCCAATCGCAGTCGGCGCGACGAATGCGCGGCGGCTTTCCGCCTCGATTATCGGCGTGCAGGCGGAGAAGGAGATCGCCGCGGATGAGGCCGCGCTTGTCGGCGCGACCGCGGGCGATGCGCTTGCCGGCGCCGCCCCGGCGGCTGCAATCAACGCTGCGCCTGTTCTGGCGATGCAGCGCGTGGTCACTCGGGCCGATTCCGAGGGGCCCGGTCTGGAAGAAGTGAGCCTACGCATTGGGCGAGGCGAGATCGTCGGCGTCGCCGGCGTCGAAGGCAATGGCCAACGCACGCTCGTCCGCGTTTTGGCCAATCTGGTCGAGGCGCGGTCGGGCCAGATCCTCCTTGAAGGCAAGGACGTCACCAAGACGCCGCTCAGCGAGCGTCGAGCGCGCGGCTTACGCATCATACCGTTCGAGCGCAACAGCGAAGGTTTGAGCCTATCGAGCGCGCTCTGGGAGAACTGGTCGGCGCGCCAGCTTTTGCTCGGGCCTGCGCTCAGGCTGATCAATCCGTCCTGGTACCGCAACGCCTGCGATGCTTCACTCAAAGAATGGGACGTCCGCTATCACACCACGATGCAGGCCGCGGGTTCGCTCTCCGGCGGTAACGCCCAGAAGTTGATCTTGGCGCGCGAGATCGATGCGGATGCTTCGCTGATCATCGCCGCCCAACCGACGCGCGGCCTCGACGTCGGCGCGACGGCCTTCGTCTGGCGCGCGCTCCGCGACGCGCGAGCCCGCGGCTGCGCCGTGCTGATCATCTCCTCCGATCTCGACGAACTCTTCGACATCTGCGACCGAATCGTCGTCATGCTATCCGGACGGATCGTCGCGGAATTCCGGCCGCCCTATCGTCTCGGCGAGGTCGGCGCAGCAATGACCGGAGCGCATTGACATGAAAGACAGCCTCTTGGCCGTCGCCCGCGCGCTCGCTTTCGTGGTCCTGGCCCTCGCCCTCTGCGGCGTCATTTTTGAATTCGCCGGCTATTCGGCGCCGGAAATGTTCCAAAGCATCGCCGACGGCGCTTTTCTCAATCCTGGCGCATGGGAAGGCAGCTTGCGTTGGGCCATGCCGCTCTTCATCACGGCGACCGGCGTCATCATTTCGTTTCGCAGCGGCTATTTCAACGTCGGCGCGCAAGGGCAATTCTATATCGGCGCCATTGCCACGACCTTCGTCGTCGATTTCCTGAACGGCTATCCCGCTGCGCTTGTCGTACCGCTCTGCTTTATCGCCGGCGTCGCCGGCGGGGCGGTCTGGGCGCTTTGGCCAGGCCTGCTGCGCGTGCGATCCGGCGCCGACGAAGTCATAACGACGCTGATGGGCAATTTTATCGCCGGCCTCATCCTCATTTATGTGACCGGCGGCGTCTTGAAAGATCCGTCTGGAACGGGCCAGGTCATGGCCAGCCGGCCCGTCGCCGCGGCCTACCGGATCAGCAGCGAAGTCGGCTTGTCGCCGACGATTGTCGGCGCGGCGGTCGTCGTAGGCGTTCTGATGTGGGTGCTGGTCAACCGCACCGCCTTCGGCGTTCTCGCCGGCCTCGCCGGCCGCAATTCGACGATGGTCGTTTGGCAAGGGGCGCGGATGTCGCGGCTCGGAATTGCCGGCTTCGTGCTGGGCGGCGCTCTGGCGGGCCTCGCCGGAACGATCGAAGTGCTCGGACCGAATGGCAGACTGGTCAGCGGCTTTCTGCCGGCGCACGGCTTCACCGCCATTCTGATCGCGCTCGTCGCGGGCCTCTCAATTTCCGGCGCGGCGATTGTCTCGGTGTTCTTTGGAGGGCTGGCGTCAGCCAGCCTCTATTTGCCGGTCCTCGCCGGATTGCCCGCCGCGGCCATCGACATCATCAACGCAGCCATAGCTCTCTTTATCACCGCGCGTGCGGCGCCCGGGCTCGGCTGGCTGACGGCTCGGCGTCGCATGATCAGAGGGGCATGATGGAGGAATTCGTCATCGCCACGCTCCGTTATGGAACGCCGCTCGTCTATGTGACCATGGCGGGCGTGCTGGCGCAGCGCGCGGGCGTCTGGAACCTCGGACTCGAGGGGTTGATGATCATCGGCTGTTGCGCCGCGGTCCTCGGCCTGGTCCAAACCGGGTCGCTCCTTTTCGGGTTGGTCCTGGCGGTTGCGCTGTGCGTCCTCGCTTCCGCGCTTCTCTGGTTCGTGGTCGAAAGGCTGCGCGCCAATCCCATCATCGCCGGTCTAGGCCTCACGGGCTTAGGTCTCGGCGGAACCGATCTCGCCGTGCAGGCGATCTATGGCAGCCAAGCGACCGTCAACGCCCCCTATGGACTGCCGCGGCTCGGTCCGTACTTTGGCGATTTTGGCGTCTTATCCGTACTTGTCGCGGCTATGCCTTTCGTCGTGTTCGGCCTATGGGCGCTTCTCCGTCGCACGCGGTTCGGGCTTCAGCTTTCCGCCTCTGGCGAGCATCCCTTCGCGGCTCGTAGCGTCGGCGTCAGCCCGGCTCGCATGCGTCTGATTGCGCTTTGCCTCGGTGGCGTGCTGTGCGCGCTTGGCGGCGCCGAGCTCGCGCTCGGCAGCCTGACCATCTTCGCCTACGGCATGACCGCCGGACGGGGCTTCATGGCTTTTTCGGCAGTGATTTTCGGCGCGGGCCACCCGATCGGCTCGGCCGCCGCCGCGCTCTTTTTTGCCATCGTCGGGGCGATCGGCATCCGCGCTCAACTCGCCTTCGGCGATCGGGTGCCGAACGATCTCCTCCTGGCCCTGCCCTATCTTGCGACCGTCCTCGGCATTTGGATCAGCGCGCGCTTTCGCGGCGGCGCCAAGGCGGCCAGCTCCTTCGGAGAACTGCGCGATTATTGAGGAGAAGGATGGATTTCGCTCAGCGCTACGCCATCAGCGACGTCTGCATTCTGTGTGCGGACCTCGAACGCTCGATCCGTTTCTATGTCGACAAGCTTGGCTTCAAGCTCGCGCATCGGGCCGAGGGCTTCGCGGATTTCTCCGGCGCGGGCCTTACGCTCGCGCTTTGGGACATCAATCATATCAGCCGGCATGTCCGCATTTCCAACATGCGCGGCGCTGGCGCGCACAAGGCCTGCATCGCCGTAAAGTTGCCTTCGCCTGAAGAACTCGACGCCGCCTATCACGAGCTCTCGGCTAAGGGGACGCCGTTCCTGGCGCCCCCTGCGGACTACGCCTGGAATGCATATTGCTGCTATTTCGCGGGCCCTGACGATGAGGTTTGGGAGCTTTACGCTTGGCGCGAGGGCGGCGCGCCGGGAAAACTGGACTGACAGTCGGAGAGATCCTGTGAAAGTTGCAATCCCCCTCGCCGATCAGCCGACAGAGCAAGCCGCGCTATGAAGACTCTCATTCGCGGCGCGACCATCCTCGCCATGGGCGGGCCGCATGGCGATGAGCCCTTTACCGGCGATGTCCTCATCGAGGATGAGCGCATCGCCGCGATCGGCCCGAACCTCGGCCCAACAGGCGATGCGAGTCTTATCGACGGACGCGATCGGCTCGTAATGCCCGGCCTGGTCAACGGACACCTTCATTCGAGCGAGCAATTCTTCAAAGGGCGGTACGAGAAAATGCCGCTCGAAGTCTGGCTTCTCTACGCCTATCCGCTTCTCATGGCTCCGCCGATCCCGGAGCGACTGCTTTACTTGCGCTCCATGCTGGTCGCGATCGAATCGATCAAAGGCGGCGTCACCACCATTTGCGACTGCTTTTTCGATCCGCCGGTCCTTTCGATCGAGCGATTGGGCGTGGTGTTCGCCGCCTATGAAGCGGCCGGCCTGCGCGCCAATGTGACCAATTCCATCATCAATATCCCGGTTCTCGATACGCTGCCCTTCGCGCGCGAAATCGTGCCTGTGGAGTTGCAGGCGCTTCTCGCCGGCGGCGCGATGGTCACCGGCGCCGCCTATGCCGATTATTGCGAAGCCGCCTTCGCCGCCTTTGACGGAAAAGCCGGCCGCCTGCGCTACATGATCTCGCCTTCCGCGCCGCAACGCTGCACGGTCGATCTCCTCGAGGCCTGCAGCGAGATGGCCTTGCGCCATCGCGTTCCCTTCCATACTCATGTGCTGGAAACGAAAACCCAGGCGGTCACCGGGCCGGAGCTCTTCGGCAAGACCCTCATCCGCTACTTGCGGGATCTGGGCGTTCTCAACCGCAATGTGACCATCGCCCATTCCGTCTGGGTGAGCGACGACGATATCGCGCTGATGGGCGACGCACGCTGCTCCGTCGTCTATAACGCGATTTCGAACCAAAAGCTCGGCGCAGGCGTCGCGCCGCTGCGGCGACTGCTCGACGCTGGCGTAACGATTGCGCTCGGTACCGACGGCGCGTCCAGCAACGATACGTTGCGCATTTTTGACGTCATGCGCGTCGCCGCGCTTGTTCACGCCGTCTCGGGCCCGGACTATTCGCGCTGGCTCGGCGCCGAGGACATCATGCGCGCAGCAACGATCGGCGGCGCGCGCAGCGCCATGCTGGAAGAAGAGACAGGGTCTTTGGAAGTCGGCAAGCGCGCCGATCTCATCGTGCTCAGGACTGATAATGTCGTTTTCACCCCGATGAACGATCCGCGCAAGCATCTCGTCTATGCCGAGAATGGATCCTCTCTCGAACTGGTCATGATCAACGGCGAAATCGTTCTGCGCGACGGCAAACTGACGCGCATCGACGAAAACGAAATTCTACGCGAAGCGCGCGAGGCCGTTCCGGCTTATCTTGGCGCTCATAGCCGGATCGAGGAGAAGAATCGCGTCTTCGAACCGTATTTCGCCGAGATTCATCGCCGCTCGACGCTGCGCGACATCGGGCTCAATCGCTATGCTGGCGACATGCCGGCTTGGCCGGGAGCCAATCGCGCGTGAGCCTCAATATGGGGTCTCGCCGCCGTCAATGTTGATCGCCTGTCCACGGATGATTTCGGCCGCCCCGGTCAACAAGAAGACGACCACGCGGCCGACTTCGATCGGCTGAATATGACGGCCGAGTTGCGCGGGAACCATGCCGGCGAAGAGGGCGTCGCTGCTCCTGCCGGTTTCCGCGGCGAGGCGGTCGGCGACGCCGCGCAGCATGGGCGTTGCGACGCTGCCCGGACAAACCGCATTGACGTTGATCCGCTCGGCGGCCCATTCGCGCGCCAGCGATCGGGTGAGATTGATGACCGCCGCCTTGGTCGCGTTGTACGCGGCCATATTCGGAAAGCCGACCTTGCCGGCATTGGACGCGATGTTGACGATCGCGCCGCCCCTGCCGGCGAAAGCGCGATAGGCGGCCTGAGCGCCGTTCATGACGCCCGCGACATTGATCTCGAACTCGCGGCGCCAGGCCTCTGGCGAAATATCTTTCGCGGCGATCATCTGTACGATGCCGGCATTGTTGACCCAGCCGCTCAGCGGGCCCAAGCGAGCTTCGGCGAGCTCCGCCGCTTGCGCAAGGCTCGCTGGGTTCGACACATCCGCCGCAGCAGCTAATGTACGACGGCCCGACGGGTCCAGCCGCCGAGCGGTCTCTTCTGCCGAGCGGCCATCCAAATCCACAACCGCGACAGCGGCTCCGGCCGCCAAGGCGGCCTCGACAATACCGGCGCCGATGCCTCTCGCCGCACCGGTAATGAGGATTGTTCTTCCACGAAGCGCCGTATCAGCGAGAATGGTCATTTTGCGCCCATCAGAATGAGGGAGTCGCTGTCACGCCGCCGTCGACGACCAGATTGGCGCCGGTGATCCATCGCGAAGCCGGCGCGGCGAGAAACAGCACCGCGTCCGCGACGTCCTCGTTCTCGCCCATTCGGCCGAGCGGCGCTGCCTGCATCCACCGCTTCACGCCTTCCGGCCAAGCCGCCTCGATGCCGTCGCGGTAAATGACGCCGGGCGATACGGCGTTGACGCGAATATTGTGGCGGCCGAACTGAAGGGCGGCGGCGCGCGTAAACATGATCAGTCCGGCCTTCGATACCGCGTAATGGCCATGAGTCGGCGCCGGCTGCAGGCCTTCGATCGAGGCGATGTTGACGACGGCGCCTCCGACGCCGCGCTTTATCATCTGTGCTGTGACGAGCTTTGTCGTGATAAAGACGCCATCGAGATTGGCCGCGAGCATCTCGCGCCATTCTTCGAGCGCCATATCTTCGAACCCGGCATGGGTCTGCCGCGCGGCATTGTTGACGAGAATGTCGATCGGGCCGAGTTGCTCCGTCGCCAGGCGAACCGCCTCTTCGACGGAAGCCGGATCCGTCAACTCGGCATTGACCGCGATCGCCTTTCCGCCGGCGTCTCGGATCTCTTGCGCCGCCGCCAAGGCGCTTTCCTTGCCGCCGCGGTAATGCAGCGCGACTGCCGCGCCAGCCTCTGCTAAACGGCAAGCGACGCCTCGACCAATTCCGGCGGAAGCGCCGGTCACGAGAGCGGTCCTCCCTCTCAGTTCGAGGAGTTCTCGGAAAGGCGACGCTACGGCTCTCGTCATGCTTGCACCTTCGGAGGAGTTGCGAAGCAAAACCTGAACGAGCCTCGGAATCAAGCGCTATCTCGGCTATATTGGCCGTTCGGAATCGAGGTTCGACCGAGATGGCGTCGCCTCCGAAAGGAGACGACTGGCCGCTCTCAGAGCGCCGATAGGCCTATCATGCAGAGACAGTGGGACCTAAGCGCCGATGTCGTTGTCATCGGATATGGCGGCGCAGGCGCGGTCGCAGCGATCAGCGCACACGATCTCGGCGCTGAAACGCTTATTCTCGAGAAGCAGGAAGGCTCAAGTCACGTTTCCAACACTCAATTGTCGCTTGGGGCGATATTGTTCCCAAAGACCGAGCCTGCCGCCGTCGCTCTCATGAAGACAGCGGGCCGCGTCAACGTTGAAAGGCCTGATACGTTAGACGTCGACGAAGCGATCATGCGAGCCTGGGCTCGCTACGCCGTCAGCAATGAGGAGTGGCTGATGAAGCTCGGCGCGAACGGATTTGCGCCGATGGAAAATCCGGGTCGCAGAGCCAATTGGCCAGGACTTGCGTCTGTTCAGGTCAATCACCTCGCTGAACCGAACGGAGATCGGTTGTACGGAGATGGTCTGTTCGCGCTCCTGCATCGCTCGGTGATGACGCGGTCTATCAACTTGGCTTGGGGAACTCCCGCCTCGGGACTGATCCAGGACGAAACCGGTCAAGTGATAGGCGTCAGCGCTGAGGCCGCCCACGGAGCAATCTTCGTACGGGCCAAGAGGGCCGTCATTCTCGCCTGCGGCGGATTCGAGCACAACGAAGTCCTTTTGAAGACTTACCTGCCGATTGCGCCCATCGCTGTTGGCGGCGCCTCCTCGAATACCGGCGACGGGCTTCGCATGGCGCAGGCGATTGGCGCCGACCTGTGGCACATGGCCGTTATGAACGGCTCGTTTAAAATGAAGTTCCCCGATTTCCCGCTCGCTTTCGAGGAAAACTTCGCGCGAGGAAGTTTCATCGCCGTCGACCGGCGCGGCCGCCGCTTCAAAGCCGAAAATGAACTGATCGGATATTCTCAATTCTGGAATGCAGTTCTATTCGACACGTCGACAAACTCATGGCCGAGGATTCCCGTCTACTATGTCTTCGACGAAAAGCGCCGCCGAGCGGGTCCAATCGTCTTCACCGAATTCGGGGCGGCCGGACCTATGGCTTTGTATTCCTGGAGCGCTGACAACAGCGCCGAGATCGACCGTGGTTGGATTCGGAGCGGCGCAACGCTCCCGTCCCTGGCGCATGAAATCAACGTCGATGCTCATAACCTTATCGACGAGATTGACAGCATCAATCAAGCAGCTCGCAACGGAGCGGATTGCCCTCTTGGCCGGCCCGCTTCGTCAATCAGTCCAATCGACACGCCTCCGTTCTACGCTGTTCCCTTATGGCCCGGACTGAACAACACCTTTGGCGGTCCGCGTCGTAATGCGGATGGGCAAGTCTTGCACGTCTCTGGCTCTGCGATTCCTCGCCTCTACTGCGCGGGCGAACTCGGATCGATCTTTGTCAATTATCCTCAGAGCGGGGCCAATTTGAGCGAGTGCGTCGCTTTCGGACGAATCGCCGGAGAAAACGCCGCCCGCCTCTGTCCCTGGACTGATTAAAGCCTGCTGCTCGGGTAGGCCCAGGGGACGCCACAGAGCCTTAACGCGAACGCCCCCTTTGAGCTGACTGGCCGGAAGCCCACACTCCGGCATAGCGAGGCATGAAAAGCGGCCGTTTGAGCTCGTCATCGGGCAGGAACAGATGGGCCTTTCGGCGGTTGAACGGTTATGGTCCGGCTGTCTATCGCGCTCGCCCTTGCGGGCCTAACTTCGGCGGCGCTCGCCGTTCCCAAGAAGCCGTATGTTTCGCCCCAGGCAATAACCGAGGCCACGGTCGAACGTGCAGCGCCGACGGAGGAAAGGGAGTCCGCTCCGCCGCTGATCGCAAAAGCCGAGGCGCTGCTCGACCGGGCGCACTTCTCGCCGGGCGAGATTGACGGGCAAGACGGGGATAATTATCGCCGCGCCCTGCAAGCCTTCCAGCAAGCGAACAATCTTGGCGGCGCGGGCAAGCTCGACGCTGCAACCTGGAGCGCGCTGACCTCCGGCGGCGCCGCCGAGCCCGTCCTCCGGTATTATGTCATCTCGGCCGCGGATGTCGCCGGCCCGTTTGAAAAAACAATACCGACTAAACTCGAGGAGATGGCGCGGCTGCCCGGACTTTCTTACACGACGCCGGTCGCGGAGCTTGCCGAAAAATTCCATATGAGCGAGTCGCTGCTGCGCAGGCTCAATCCCCGAGTGAACTTCAGCCAGGCAGGCGCAGAGATAATCGTGGCCAATGTGCCGCCATTGCCTTTGCGCTCGGGCTCTCGCACGGTCGAAGTGAAGCCGCCGGTTTCGGCGAAAGGCGAAGGTCCCACGGTGGAAACAATCGTGGTGGACAAACCCGCCCATAATGTTCGGGCGTACGGCAAGGACGGCAGGCTCCTGGCGTTTTTCCCTGCAACGATCGGCAGCGAGGAAAAGCCCGCGCCAAGCGGCGATTTCAAAGTCAGGCGCGTCGATTGGAATCCGACCTATGTGTATGATCCAAAATTCGCATGGAAGGGCGTAAAGACCAAACACAAACTCACGATTAAGCCGGGGCCAAACAATCCGGTCGGCCTGGTTTGGATCGATCTCACGGCGCCCTCCTATGGCATACACGGCACGCCGCAACCGGACGCTGTCAGCAAAACGGAATCCCACGGATGCGTACGGCTGACGAACTGGGATGCAGTCGATTTGGCGTCGATGACGCGGCCCGGCGCGGTCGTGCGGTTTGAGGATCAGGACTCGCCTATAGTCGCGACGGCGCGGTCCATGCCCGGCCCCGAAGACCTCAAATCAGAATCCGGCCGCCAACGCTAATCGGACCGGACTATCGCTCAAGCTCCTTCAAGGGGACCACGATGATGAGGCGGCGATGCTTGCGAGAGACGGCGGCCAGGGCGGCTCTCATTTCGATATCAATCCTTTGCCAGGCAAGCGGGGCCGGGTCGGTCCTCGGTCAAGTCGGTCCGAGCGCCAAAGACAAGGCGCTTGTGTCGGTAAACGGCATGAGCGACGCGGACTATGGCGAATGCGTTTCCGACCTGGCCTCCAAAAAGGCCGTGTTCGAGCAACCCCGCGCGGTCAGCGAGGCCGGCTGCCAAATATCCGGGGCGATCAAGCTGGCGACCGTGGCGACGTCCTTCGGCGACGTCGTCATCTCGGGCAAGCCCGCCATGTTATGCAGCTTCGGGCGACAGTTCAGCGCCTGGGTGCGCGAGGTGGCGGCCCCGCTGACTCTCGCCTATGCCGGGCAAAAATTGGCGGAAATCGAGGCGGGACAGAGCTTCGCGTGCCGAGCGCGGTATGACAAGCCCGGATCGGTTCCCAGCGAGCACGCGAAAGGGGACGCAATCGACATCGCGTCATTTGTTTTGGCCAACAAACGGCGCATCAATGTGAAGCAACAGGCTTCGGACAATCCCGGGGAGCGTGATCTCCTTCATGCTTTACGGATGACGGCCTGCGGATACTTCACGACAGTCCTTGGACCCGGTTCAGATCCGGCTCACGAAAGCCATTTCCATTTCGATACGGGCCTGCACGGCGCGACGCCAAATTACCGCATCTGCGAATAGGCCGCCAATGGCCGCCTCCAGCTCCCCAAACCAGTACCGCTCGAAGCTTGATCGCGCGGCCTCGTTGTACAGCCCGAAGGACAGGAACCATTCATTTCGGACATAGGCGGACCCATAAAGTCGGCCCAGCATTAGTCGTTCAGGACGACGGGCCGGAGGTTCGACTCCTCTCATTCCGAGCATTTAGTCCAAGCGATTGGAGAAATCTGGCGCGTCCGGCGGGCGAGCCGGTCATTCATATGGTCAAACTCCGCTGAACAACTTCTGGGACTTCGTCGGGAGGCAGCGGGCGGGAAAAGCGATAGCCCTGGATCTCGTCGCATCCGTGCTCACGCAGGACGGCGATTTGCTCGTCCCTTTCGACGCCCTCGGCAATCACCCGCAGGCCCAGCTTTTGACCGAGCGAGATCAAGGCGCCGACCACGGCGCGATCATTCTCGTCGCTGGCCAGATCGTCGATGAACGATTTGTCGATCTTCAGCCGGGCGACCGGCAGCGCCTTCAGCGCGCTCAGGCTCGAATATCCCGTGCCAAAATCGTCGATCGACATCATCACGCCCTGCTTCTGCAATTCTTTCATGACCGACAATGCGCCATTGATGTCCGGCATGATGAGGCTTTCGGTCAGCTCGAGCTCCAGATATTTCGGATCGAGGCCGCTGTCGTCCAAGGCGGCCTGTACGGCGAGAACGAGGTCCCTATGCCGGAACTGGCGCGCCGACACGTTCACCGAGACCGTCATCGCCGGTAGGCCGGCATTCTGCCATTCCTTGTTCTGGCGGCAGGCCTCGCGCAACACCCAATTGCCGATCGAAACGATCAGTCCGCTTTCCTCGGCGATTGGGATAAACTTCGCTGGGGAAATCTGCCCGAGTTCCGGATGTCGCCACCGAATCAAGGCCTCGACCGCGAATACGCGCCCGTTTCGCAAGTCGACCTGAGGTTGGTAGACAAGGGCGAACTCCGACCGCGCCAGAGCGTCCCGCATGTCCGCCTGAAGTCTGAGCCGCTCCAGCGCCGCGCGGCTGAGTTCGGGCTGGTAAAACTGGCAATTGTCGCGCCCCATCTCCTTCGCGCGGTACATCGCCGCGTCCGCGTTTGCGAGCAGCTCGTCGGCGTCCGCTCCGCCGGTCGGGAAATTGGCGATGCCGAAACTGCTCGTCACCCGAAGCTCGCGGCCGCCGACATTGAGCGGCAAGGCGATTGCAGCGCGAATCTTCTGCACGTTGGCAGCGATAATTTCGAGGTCTTTCGGCTGATCGAGGAGAAGAACCACGAATTCATCGCCGCCGAGGCGCACCACCGTGTCCGTGCCACGTACGGTCGCCACCATCCGTGCTGCGACCTCCTTGAGCAGCTCATCGCCAGCGTTGTGGCCGAGACTGTCATTGACGAGCTTGAAATTGTCGAGATCTATGAACACCACCGTCAACCAACGATCGTTGCGCTTGGCCTGCAGAATGGCCTGCGTGAGTCGATCTCTCAGCAGCGATCGATTCGGAAGGCCCGTCAACGCATCGTGGTTCGCCATAAACTGGATTCGCTCTTCAGCGAGTTTGCGTTCGATGGCGATCCCGGCCATCCGGGTGGCGACTTCGGCGAAATGAGTCTCGGTCTCCGTCGGCTTCCGCGCCGCCGAGGACCAAAGGGCGAACGTGCCGAGCACGGCGCCTTGGTGCGAGAGAATGGGCGTCGACCAGCAGGAACGGCACCCTTGCTCGAGCGCCTCACGCCGGCGCTGCTCCCAAAGCGGATCGGTGCCGATATCGGAGACGATGACGGGCTCGCGACGATAGACCGCCGTGCCGCACGAGCCGGCCTGCGGGCCGCACGTCATTTCGCAGACCTGCAAATATTTCGCCCCAAGGCCAGACGAGGCGCCGTGACGCAGATTCCGGCCATCGCCGTCGAGCAGCAGCACGGTCGCGGCGATTCCCGCCAACTGCGATTCGACGAGACGCACGAGACTGTCAAGAACTTGCTGCAGCGGCGCGCTCATCGCGATCATCTGGAGGATTTGCGCTTGTCCGTTCCGGAAAGCGTCGGCCAGCTTTCGTTCAGTGATGTCGCGTGAGATCCCCACAATCCCAAATACAGCGCCGCATCCGTTGCGCAGCGGCACCTTGGTGGTGGAAATCCAACGTTTGTCGCCGGCCGCGTCGATAATATATTCCTCGATATCGACTGCGGCGGCGCCCGATTCGATGACCCTCTGTTCGTCGGCAAAAAATTTTTTCGCTAAATCAGCACGGACCTCTCCTTGAAGCAGATCGAGGTCCGACTTGCCTACCAAATCATCGGGGCTCTCGTAGCCCATCCGTCGGGCTGTGGCTCTATTTGATATGACGAACCGGCTCTGCGCGTCCTTTACCCAGAGATTGTCCGGGACCCAGTCGATCAATCTCTGAATCGAGAGCAACTCGCTGCCTACCGCTTGGCTCGCTCTTCTATCCGTGATGTCTTCGTGGACGGAGATCCAGCCGCCCCCTGGCGTCGTTTGGTGAAGAATCTGAATTGTGCGGCCGTCCACAAGTTCGATCGGCAAAGACGCCTTGTTCGTCCGAAACAGAACGGCGTTCTGCCAGGCGAGATACTCGCCTGGATTCATGGGCGAGCTTCCGGCAGCCTTTCGCAATTCGGTAATCTCCGCCAGGGTCAAGCCGGCTCGCAACTGGTCGGGCCGAAGGCGGTACATTTCTGCATAGGGACGATTGAACCTCAGCAAATGCTGGTCCGCATCGAAGAGGCACACCCCTTGAGGCAAACATGAGAGGAGGATTTCGAATAGTTCGGCGTGCGCCTCCAACTCGCGATTCGCGCCGCGCAACTGGGATTCGAGCGGATGAGAGATCAGCCGCGCCGACTGAGCGGGGCTAACGGTGTCGACGCCGCCGCTCGAATGGTCGACTCGCAGGGGCCCGGACTTACCCATGAGCGGCTCCAAAAGAGCGCCGTGGGCCAAGCATCCGCTGCCCCATGCGCGGCCAATCGACAGGTTTTAAGGCACGGCAGTTAATCGACGGTGAAATGCGCGGCAGCTCCGATCCAAGGCCGTCGCGGTTCACGCAACTTGCCAAGCGAACCACCCACGCCTGTTGTGAAATCGGCTATCTCGCCGCCGCAAGCTGCCGGCGTAAATTGTTCGAAGGCCACCCTTAAGGCGTTCAGCCGAGGCGGGTAAAGTACGCTTCAGGAAGCCAGCTCCGAGAAATGGTCGTCCGGAACTCGAGCGCAAAGACACGGGTTCATCGCGCGGAACCCGCGTTCTTTTACCGGGAGACCGTACGATGGCGGCGCATCGATGCCGCTTGCCAAGGCGCGTGGCGCGCGGTCTGGCCGCGCGATCCGCCCTTTTTGCGCCGCCAAGGCGAAACGTTCGGCGACGAACGCTCTCGACACAATCGCTAGACTGAGCGGATGCGGATGCGATTGCGTCATCACCGGCGCACCGGCGCGGAGCGGCGCTGCTTCCGGCGCCATTCTCCCGACGCGCGTCGCTCCGGGCGAACTCGGTCCAGCGGGGCCCGAGTCGAGCACCGCGGACCACCGGCTTCCGCGTCAGATCAATTTGTACTGCTTCGCCTTGTTGCGCAGGAACGGCAATCCGTTCTCCATGACCTCGGCTTCGCTCTTGGCGACCGGCCGCCAGACCGAGAGGCCATAGGCGACTTCCGGCGGCATGTTGATGAAACTCTCCATAGCCAGGCCGCCTTTGAAGCCGATCGCGGCGAGCGCCGCGAAGACCTCGTCCCAGTCGCAATTCCCGGACCCCGGCGTGCCTCGGTCGCTCTCCGACAGATGAATGTATTTCAGGTATTTGCGCGCATCGAGGACGCCGTTGGCGGCGCCCTTCTCCTCGATATTCATATGGTAGGTGTCGAGGTGGATGAACATGTTCTCGGCGCCGACCTTCTCGATCATCGCGACCGCCTGCCACCCCGTGTTGAGGATATGGTTCTCGTAGCGATTGACCGGTTCGATGCCGAGGAGCAGGCCGCGCGATTTTGCGTGCCGCGCCGCAGCTTCGAGAGCCGTCGCCACGTTGTCGATCTCCTTCTGCGTCGGCGGCAGGCCGGTGCGCTCGCCGATGCCGCCATAGGTGACGCCGGACAAAGCGAGACAGCCCATTTCGGCAGTCTTGTCCAGCGCGGCCGTGAGGTGCTCGATCGCCTTGTCCGGGCGCGTCGACGCCCATGCGCTCTGGGGCAGTCCGAGAGAACAGATCGCCTTGAGGCCGTGTTTCTCCAACAGCGCGCGCGAATGGGCGGCGTCGACGCCGCCGACATTCAACAGCGCGATTTCGATGAAGTCCATCTTGTAATGCGAGGCCGCGGCCACCGCCCGTTCGGCGCCGGCTTTGTCCCAGCTCATCGTCCACATGCTCGTGTGCACGCCAAAACCTTGCATGGGATCACTCCTTGGTTCGTTTCAACAGTTTGGCCAGGACTGGTCCGGCCCAGCGAAGACTCATCACCGCGATCAGGAAAAGGCCCCACACCGCCGTCGACAGGTGCTGGTTGGCGCCCAACAGGTTGAGGCCCGACGAGAGCGTCTGCAGGATCAGCAAAGCCACGAATACCGGCGCGACCCGGCCGAAGCCGCCGAACGGATCGACGCCGCCGAGAAAGCAGGCAAGCACGGTCACGAGCAGCAGCGAGTCGCCATGGCCGACGCGAACCGAATTGAAGCGCGTCAGCATCAAGATTCCGGCAAGCGCGCACATCATGCCGGAGAGCGCATAGACGAGCGTGATCGTGCGCTTGACCGGGACGCCCGAATATTCCGCGGCGCGCGCGTTCGAGCCGATCATCGTCACGGCGAAACCGTGGCGGGTATGCGAGAGCAGAAAATGCCAGAACAACGCCGCGCCGACGAGAACGAGCATGGGGACGGGCACGCCCAAGAGCTCGCCGTGACCCACTTCTCCCAAGAAATCGGGAAATCCGGAAATATCGCCGCCGCGGGTCAGATACTCTCCCAAGCCGCGCAAGAAGATCATCATCGCCAACGAGGCGAGGATCGGGTGAGCGCCGAGAAAGGCGATTGTCGCCCCCATCGCCGCGCCGGAAGCGCCCCCCACCGCCAGCGCGGCGGCCGCCCCGCCGGCGAAGGCAAGTACGCCGGCCTGCGGTCCGCCGTTGAGATTCAGAATCCAGGCGAGCGTCAATCCGCTCAAATTCGCGGTCGCGATGATCGCGAGATTGAAGCCGCCAGAAATGATCGGCATCAGCATCGCGAGCGTCAGCAGTCCGAGATCGGACACCTGGAAGGCCATCGAGCTGAAATTCGCCGCGGTCAAGAATTGCGGCGCGGCGGCGGCGAAGGCGATGAGCGCCAAGGCCAGGAACCCGAGCAGGCCCCAGACGTCGCGTCCAAACACCGCGTAATGGCGCTCAATCCGGTCGACCAAGCTTGCGCCTCCCGGATTTGGCCGTCGCGAGCGCAGCAAGGTCGACGCCCGAAAGGGAGATCGCGGCCAGGATCGTCAGTCCGATCACCATCTTGAACGCATAGGGCGAGACGCCGAGCAGGTTGAGGCCGTTTTGGGTGATCGCGACGAGCAGGACGCCGAGAAAGCAGCCGAGCACCGTGCCGCGGCCGCCGCCGAGCCGCGCGCCGCCCAGCACGACCGCGGCCAAAACGTCGAGTTCGCGTCCGATCAATGCATTGGGTACGATCTCCTGGACGATGTTGACTTGCATCAAGCCGCCAATGCCCGCCATCAACCCCATCCAGCCATAGGCGATGAACTGCATCGGCGTCGTCGCCACCCCGGCGCGCCGCGCTCCTTCCGGATTGTCGCCGAACGCATAGAGCTGCCGACCGATGGTCGTGCGCGAGATCAGGAACCAGGTCGAGGCCATCGCGACCGCCATCGCCGCGACCGGAAGGGCGAGCGCGGCGTGGTCGCCGAGCCGGACGACCTCGATGCGCTCAGTCCACCAGTTAGGCAGGTCGTAGAGCGACCGGCCGGCCGTCGCGAACATCAGGAGGCCGAAAAGCGCGTTGAACGTAGCGATCGTCACGACGATCGAAATGATGCGGAAACCGGCGATGAGCGCCGCGTTGACCGCGCCGATGGCGACGCCGATGGCGCCCGCGAAGACGACGCCGACGAGCCAGTCGCCGCCGCCAACCGCCATCAAGGCGTAAAAGCACAAATACTGCACGACGGACGCGGCCACCGCGAAGGAAATGTCGATCCCGCCCGAGATCAGCACGACCAGAAGGCCGACCGCCCAGATCACGTTGATGGCGCTGTTGTTCATCAGCGAGGCGAGATTGGCGGCGGTCAGAAAGCTCGGCGAGGCCGCCGACAGAAAGACGACGAGGCCGGCCAAGACCGCCAGCAGCCTCGCCTCGCCCTCATGGGTTCGCAGATAGTCACGCATAGACCGCGCTCTCCAAATCGGCGAGCGAGACCGAGCGCGGATCGTAGTCGCCGACGATCCGTCCGGCCGCCATGTGCAGCACGCGGTCCGCGTTGAAAAAGGCCTCCGAGACTTCGTCGGAGATCAGCAAGATCGCAATGCCGCTCTCGGCCAGGCGGCGGATAATCCGGTAAATGCCGTCGCGCGCGCCGACGTCGACGCCGACCGTCGGGCAGTCGAGAATCAGCGCCTTGGGCGAGGTCGCGAGCCATTTGGCGAGCACCACCCTCTGCTGGTTGCCGCCCGAAAGCGTCGACACGGCGTCCGCCGGCCGCCCGATCTTGATCGCAAGATCCGTGACGCCTTTTGCGACGGCGGCCGCCTTTTTCGCGCGCGAAATCGCGCCGGCTGCGTTGGAAATCGCGCGCAGCCTGGTGATGACGAGATTGTCGGCGATCGATTGCTGCTGCACGAGTCCGAGCGCGAGCCGATCTTCCGAGACGTAAGCGACGCCCGCGGCGATGGCGTCGCGATTGTTGCGAAAGGCGATATTGCGCCCGTTGAGCCGGATGGCGCCGCGATCCGGCCGGGTCATGCCGAAGAGCGTGTGCGCGAGTTCGGTCCGCCCGGCGCCGATCAGCCCGACCAGGCCGACGACTTCGCCGGCTCGCAGAGCGAGGTTGACGCCTTCGTACTCGCCGTGTCGCGACAGGTCCTCGACCGAGAGGACGGCCGGCGCCGCGGCGAAGCTGCGCGCGGAAATTCTCTGGTCGAACTGCTTGCCGGTCATCAGCTCCGTCAACCGCGTTTGGCTGAGGCCGGCCGCCTCGAAGACGCCGACCAGCCGGCCGTCCCGCAGCACGGTCGCGCGGCTCGAGACCTCGAGCACTTCCGCCAAGCGATGGCTGACAAAAACGATGGCGACGCCCGACGCGGACAGCGTGCGCACCACGTCGAGCAACATGTCGGTCTCGGCCTGCGTCAACGAGGCCGTCGGCTCGTCCATGAAGATCAGCTTCGCGTCGCTGGCCAGCGCGCGGGCGATCGCCGCCAATTGACGCCGGGCGATCGGGAGCTTGTTCAGCCGGGCGCCAAGATCGAGGTCGACGCCGAGCCTTGCGAGGGCCGATTCGGCGATCTTGCGTATGGCGCCGTGTTCGACGAGCCTCATTCCCCCGACGAGATGATCGAAGGCGATATTTTCGGCGACGGTCATCTCCGGGAACAGCGCCAAATCCTGCCAGATGACGGCGACGCCGCGACGCCGCGCCAGCTGAGGGGTGACCGTCGTCTCCGGCCGGCCGAAATACTCCATATGCGCGCCGGGCTCGGGTCGATAGACTCCCGCGACGACTTTGATGAGCGTGCTTTTCCCGCTGCCGTTTTCGCCGGCCAAGCAATGGACCTCGCCGCGATCGACCTCGAACGAAACGCCGTCGAGCGCCCGCACGCCGCCGAACGTCACCGAAACGCGATCGAAGCGGATCGCCGGCGCAGCGTCCGCGGCGCTCTCGTCATGTTCGGCGACGGGCACGCTTCTAAACTCCTTCGGCGAAGAGGTTCGCGCCCGCCGTCGCGAGCGTTGCGGGCGCAGCAACGCCCCGGTCGGCGCTTTTCGGTTCAGCGGGGACGAGCGGCGCGGTTTTTGACAATCGATGCATCGGCGCAACCGAAGCCTTTGGGCTAAGGCTCCTCGCCCTTTCCCGGCGCAAAACTCGCGCCCTGAGGGAACGATCGCCGGCCGCGACGCCGCCCCTCCCTGGAGGGAGAGGGGCGACGCCTGTTGCCGCCGTCTCGTTGAGAGCAGAGGCTAAAGACCCATATCCGCCAGCTTGTCGACCGTGCTTGCGTTGATCGGCACGAGATTATCGGTGATGATGTTGCGGCTCGCCGGGTCCGGCTTCACCGTACCGAGACCGTCGATGGTCGAGCCGTCCTTGATTTCCTGACCTTCGGCCAGCAGCTTGCCGACGCGTACGAACACGCGGCCAGCCTCGGCCGGATTCCACATGAAGCCGCCCGCGATCGCGCCTTCCTTGACGAGTTTGCGTCCTTGTCCCGGCGAGAAGGGGCCGAGCACGAACACTTTGCCGACCAGTCCCTTCTCCTCGATCGCCCGACCGGCGCCGATCGGCCCTTGGCTGCCGAAGGCCAGGAACCCTTTGAGATCGGGATGGGCCGAGAGGAGATCGAGCGCCGTCTTGCGGCTGTCGTCAACGTTCTCGGCCACGCCGTAACGGTCGCCGATCAGCTTCATGTCCGGATATTTGGCCTTGAGATAGGCGATCGCCGCGTCGGCCCAAGCATTGTGCAGCGGCACGGTCAACGAGCCGACATAAACGGCGTACTCGCCTTTGCCGCCCATCTTTTGAGCGAGCAGTTCGGCATGGGTCTCGCCAAAGCCCTTGGCCGAGGCCAGTTCGAAGTCCCAATCCTTGTTGCGGATGCCCGGCCCCTCATGGGCGACCACTTTGATGCCGGCGTTTCGCGCCTTCTCGAGCACCGGCTCCAGCGCCTTTTCGTCATTGGGCACGACGCCGATCACGGTGACTTTCTTGGCGATGAGGTCTTCGATCGCGCGGACTTGCAGCGCGGGATCCGCGCTGGTCGGGCCGATCATGGTGGCGTTGACCCCGTCCTTGGCCGCTTCCTCCTTGATTCCAGTCTCCATCGCGTTGAACCAAGGAATGCCGCCGATCTTGACGACGACGCCCATCGTCGGCTGTTCGGCGCCAAAGGCCGCAGCTCCCGCGCTCGCGAGGAACGCCGCGCCTGCAAATGCCGCAGTCAGTATCCTCAACATGCAGTCCTCCCTGTCCAAGGCCCTTGACGGCCTGCTTTGCTCAATCGATTGTGCAATCGCGGTTACATTCAGTCGCGGCCTGCTTTCCGCCGCGACGAAATAGTCAGCGATGCTCGATCGAACTCTGAAGTTCACCGTAGAAACGGACTTCCGTCAAGAGCCAGCGAGGACTCTCGCGGCCGGCGCGCAGGCCGGCTGACGATGGCCCGCCGCAATCGCTCCGGCGATGGACTTGCCGGCGGCGCCGGCCGCAAACCGACGATCTATGACCTCGCTCGCCGCAGCGGCGCGTCGCCCTCGACGGTCAGCGCCGTACTGAGCGGGAAAGCGACCGAGCGCCGGATCAAGCCCGCGACCGCCCTCGCGATCGAGGCGCTCGCCGCGGAGCTGGGCTATGTTCCGAACTTGCAGGCGCGGGGCTTGCGACGGGAGCGCTCCGGTCTGGTCGGCCTGATCATTGCAACGCACGAAGACCGATTCTTCTCGTCGCTCAGCCAGAGCTTCGATACGAGAGCCAGGCGTCGCGGCCATTGCCCGGTCATCGCGAGCACGCTTCGCAACCCGGAGGAGGAGGCGCGCGTCGTCAGGACGCTGATTTCCTACAAGATCGACGCCTTGTTCATCGCCGGGGCCACCGACGCCGAAGCCTTGCGCGAGATCTGCGCGGCGGCGCGCCTGCCGCACGTGTTCATCGACCTTCCGAGTCTCGGCGCGCCCTCGGTTGTGACCGACAATCGCCTCGGGGCTGAGCGGCTGACGCGCACCCTGCTGCGCGGGGCCCCTGTCGCCGCCTCGCGGCTGGAGCGGCCTCTTTTTCTCGGCGGGGTCGCCGGCGACTTCGCGACCGTTTCGCGCCTCGATGGCTTTCGCAAAGTTTGCGCGGAGATGGGGCTTGCGGCCAGCGACGATCAGGTCTTGCTCTGCGGCTACGACCCGCGCCGCGCGACGGCGACGCTCGAGGCGCTGTGCGCGCGCCTGGGCGGCCTGCCGAAGGCGCTGTTCATCAATTCCCTGCCCGTGTTCGAGGGCGTCTTGCGGCTCTTCGCCGCCCTCCCTGATGGGGCGTTCACGGACATCGCCATCGGCTGCTTCGATTACGATCCCTTCGCCGCCTTCCTGTCGTTTCCGGTGACCATGATGAGACAGGACGCGGACGGCCTGGTCGATCGGGCCTACGAGGTCCTCGACGCCGGGGATTTCACGCCTCGCCTGATCGCCGTCGAGCCGCGACTCATCGAGCCGCGAACCCTCTATGATCATGCGAGTTGAGGCGCGTACCTCGCCGCCATGCCGCCGTTTGCGCCAGTTCCCGCCGGGCGACCCGACCATGGCGCAGAACAAGCTCAAATCGCATCGGCGCTCCATGCCGCCATGGACCCTCGGGCGCCCGCCGCCGGCATTCCCGGCGAATGGCGGGCCATGATGCAGACCTGATCGCTCAGGTCGCTCGCTTTTGCAAATCAAAGCGCCGTCGAGCGCCGGGCTTGGCCGGCGGCGACAGGGAGGGAACGCCGCCGCCTTAGGGCCGCCGAACTTTTGGCGGTGAATGACGTTAACAGACGGGGAGGATCCGACGGGCTTGCAGCGCGCCGTTTCTCAATCCGACCAAAGGGTGTTTTCGAGCGACGTCCCGGCGCGGCTGGAGCGCTTGACCTGGGCGCGTTTCCATACGCTGGTCGTCATCGCCCTCGGCGTCACCTGGATTCTCGACGGGCTCGAAGTCACCCTGGCCGGGTCGGTCGCCGCCGCCCTCAAAGCAAGCCCCGCCCTCGCTTTTTCGGATCAGGACATTGGTCTGGCGGGCAGCGCTTACCTGATCGGCGCGGTGAGCGGCGCGCTGTTCTTCGGCTGGCTGACCGACCGGCTCGGCCGGAAGAAATTGTTTTTCATCACGCTGGCCGTCTATCTGCTGGCGACCGCCGCGACAGGCCTCTCCGCCAACGGGGCCATGTTCTTCGTCTTCCGCTTCCTCACCGGCGCCGGGATCGGCGGCGAATACACGGCGATCAATTCCGCCATCCAGGAACTCGTCCCGGCGCGCTATCGCGGCGCGACGGATCTGGCGATCAACGGCAGCTTCTGGGTCGGCGCCGCGATCGGCGCGCTCGCCGCCATCGTCCTTCTCGATCCAAAGGTGATCAATCCCGAACTCGGCTGGCGCCTCGCTTTTCTGATCGGCGCGGCGATCGGCCTCGTCATCATTGCGATGCGCATGTGGATCCCGGAAAGCCCGCGCTGGCTGATCATCCATGGCCGGCCCGAAGACGCCGAGCGGATCGTCGGCGACATCGAACGACGGGTCTTCGAAGGCGGCGGCGCGATCGAACCGCTGAAGGAAAATGCGGGCTTGCGCTTCCGGTCGCGCACGCATACGCCGCTCGGCGACGTCTTCGACACGCTGCTGCGCAAGCAGTTGCGGCGCACGCTGGTCGGCCTCGCTCTGATGGCGTCGCAAGCCTTTCTCTACAACGCGATCTTCTTCACGTACGCATTGATCCTGACTGAATTCTACCGCGTTCCTTCCCAGGATATCGGCTGGTACATCTTGCCTTTCGCGGCGACCAATTTCCTCGGCCCGCTCCTGCTCGGACCCTTGTTCGATTCCGTCGGCCGGCGGCGCATGATTTCGTTGACCTATGCGGTTTCTGGCGCGCTGCTGCTCGTCAGCGGCGCGCTGTTCCTCGCCGATCTGTTTACGGCGGTCACCATCACCCTCGCCTGGATGGCGGTGTTTTTCTTCGCTTCGCCCGCGGCGAGCTCCGCCTATCTGACGGTCAGCGAAACCTTCCCGGTCGAAATCCGCGCCATGGCGATCGCGGCCTTCTATGCGATCGGCACCGGGATCGGCGGCGTCGCCGCCCCTGCTTTGTTCGGCGCGTTGATCCAGAGCGGCTCGCGCGGAAGCGTCTTCGCCGGCTACGCTCTCGCCTCGGCGCTGATGCTCGGCGCGGCCGTGGTGGCGGCTTTGTTTGCGGTGCAGGCGGAGCGCCGGCCGCTGGAGGAAGTGGCGACGCCGCTGTCGACCGCAGAGTGAGAGACCCTCGCTCGGCCGGTCTGCGCCCTTGACCTCAGAACTTCAAATTATTCGCGCAGGTTGGAAAAAACTGACCAGCCGGATCCCTCGTCGGGCAGCCCTGGGCAGGCTGGGCGTTCAGGTTCCGTCCGCCAAACCAATAGCCGCTGCTCTCGGACAGCACCCCACGGCGCGGAATCCAGGTTAACTTCACTGCAGCTGAAGGATTTGGAGGAGGAAGCGCGGGTCCCAGCCTGCGGTTTTTCGGCGGGTTTTGACGCTTCCCTTGGTTTTGTTGGCGCGGACGAGGCCGAGGGCGAAGCGGCGAACGACGGCCATGTTCTTGGCGCCGTGTCTTGAGCGGTATC
>JAJPHH010000068.1 GCA_021325385.1 Alphaproteobacteria bacterium | reverse complement strand
GGCGGCTTGACCAGCTTGCGATCGGCGAAATGGGCGAGATTGTAGAGATGCGCGATGTCGTAACATTCGAATTCGAAGCGCGTGCCGTTGCCGTAGCACGTCTCGAGGATGTACTCGATATCCTTGAAGCTGTTGCGGAAGACGAGATCGCGCGTCGCCTCCAGATGCGGCTTCTCCCAATCGAATTTGAAATCCTTGTATTTGGCGAGCAGATGGTAGAGGCCGAAATTGATCGAGCCCATATTGAGCGAAGCGACTTCCGGCTTGAAAGTCGCCGCCGGCTTGACCCGCTCGTCGACCCGCATATAGGGGCTGCCGCCGGTGGTGATGTTGATCGCCGCTTTCGTGCCCTGCTTGATTCGCGGCAGGAACTTGGCGAATGCTTCCGGCGTCTGGTCCGGCTTGCCGGTCTCCGGGTCGCGCGCGTGGAGATGCAGGATGGCGGCGCCGGCTTCGGCGGCGGCGATCGCCTCGGACGCGATCTGGTCCGGCGTGATCGGCAGATAGGGCGACATGGTCGGCGTATGAATCGCCCCGGTGATCGCGCAGGTGATGATGACTTTATCCGTCACGCTCATGACCTCGTTCCTCTCTGCATCCGGGCTCAAACGCCGATATCGCGCGCTGCGCGTCGTTTATGGGCGGCGAGCGCCATCAAGCGGCGATCGCGCCATCGCTGCCGCTCGACGAGCCGATCCGCCGGCGTCTTGGCGCGGCGCGCGCGCTCGATATCTTCCAGCCACGGTCCGGCCCAATCGACGCGCCGCTGCATTTGCTTGAAGAGATTCTCGTAGAGCCCCTGGTAGCGCTCCACGTAATCGCGCACGCCGGACGGCGCGTTGAGATCGATCGTCTCGAACGGCCCCATGAAAGACCAGCGCAAGGCGAGGCCCTCTCTGATCCCGATATCGACGTCCTCCGCCGTCGCATAGCCGTCGGCGACGAGGCGGAAGGCTTCTTCGAGCAGGGCGCCTTGCAGACGATTCATGACGAAGCCGTCGAGCTCGCGCTTCATCACGATCGGCGCCTGGCCGGCTTCGACGAGGAAGGCGCGGGCGCGCTCGACGATGTCGGGCGACGTCCACGGCGCTGGGACGATCTCAGCCGCCGGAATGAGGTAGGGCGGATTGAGCGGATGAATGACTAGGCAGCGCGCCCGGCCGACGAGGTCCTTGGTGAAGAGCGAGGGCAACAGGGCCGAGCTCGAGCTGGCGAGAACGGCGCTTTGCGGCGCGAGCCGCTCGAGTTCGGCGAACACGGCCTTCTTCACGTCGAGCCGCTCGGGCGTGTTCTCCTGGACATGGTCGGCGCCGGCGAGCGCAGCCGCGAGGTCGCGCTCGATGCGGAGCCGCGCCAGCAGGGCGTCGGGCTTGCCGCCATCGAGGAGATCGTTTGCGGCGAGGTCCGGCAGAACCGAAGCGATGAAGTCGATCGCCTTGCCAGGCGCGCCGGGATCCTGGTCCCAGAGCGCGACATCGTGGCCGGCGCGGGCGAAGGCGATCGCCCAGGCCCGGCCGATGAATCCGCTGCCGATAATGGCGACGCGCGCCATGATTCGTCTCCTCACAAAGTCTCGACATTGCCGTCGACGCCGATCGGCTGCCCGGAAATATTGACGCCGGCGTCGGAAATGAGAAAGGCGATCATCGCCGCGACGTCGTGCGGGCTGGTCATGCGCCGGAGCGAGATGCGATCGAGATAGGTTTTCTCCATGGCGTCGTACGAGACGCCCAGTTGCTGAGCGCGATTGCGGATGACGCTCTCCATGCGCGGCCCTTCGATGATGCCGGGCAGGATGGCGTTGACGCGAATATTGGCCGGCCCCAGCTCCTTGGCGAGGCTCTGCGTGAAGCCGATCACGCCGAACTTGGCCGAGGAATAGGGCGTGCGGTACGCATAGCCGTGGCGGCCGGCCGCCGAGGACATATTGACGATCGAGCCGCCGCCGGCGGCCTTCAGCATCGGCACGGCGAGGCGCGCGCAGAGGAACTGCCCGGTCAGGCCGACATCGAGGCAGCGCCGCCATTCCGCCGGATCGATGTCCTCCACCGCGCCGGTCGGACCGGCGATGCCAGCATTGTTGACCAGCGCGTCGAGGCCGCCAAGCTCCGCCTTGATCGCCGCGAACATCCGCGCGACGTCGGCTTCGTTCGACACGTCGGCTTTGATCGCTCCGGCCTGCGGGTGCGCTTTGTTGAACGTTTCGAGCGTCGCGTCGACCACGTCGCAGACGAAGACGCGCGCGCCGTGGCGGAGCAGGCGCTGGACGATCGCAAGCCCGATCCCGGCTGCGCCCGCCGTGACCAGCACGCGTCGGCCGGAAAGGCCGGCGTCCAAATTCGTATCCGCAGCGTTCGCCATCGCTGTACCGCCTCTCGCTCTAGTCGCGTTCTTCGCGCAGCGCCACCACCGCTCCGAGGACGACGAGGCCATAGAGGATGGCGCGCGTGGCGTAGGGAAGATTGCTGCCGGCGAGCATGGTCTGCAGCGCGGTCAGCAGCAGAACGCCGCCGAGCATGCCGAGATAATGGCCGCGTCCGCCGGTGATGATCGCCCCGCCGACCACCACGACGGCGATCGACGGCAAAAGATATTCGTCGCCCATGCCGAGGCTCGCTTGCCCCGAGAAGCCGGTCAGCAAGACGCCGACCAGTCCCGCGCAAAGCGACGACAACATATAGACGCCGATCAAGGTGCGGCCGACCGGCACGCCGGAAAGCTTCGCGGCGCGGGCGCCGTTGCCGACCGCATAGATTCGCCGTCCAAACGGCGTCCGCGCGAGCAAGGTCACGGCGACGATCACGAAGGCCATGACGAAGAACACGACCGGCGTCGCGTCCAGAATCTTTCCGGTCATGAACCATCGGAGCCAGGGCGAGGAAAAGCCAGCCGGCGTTCCGTTCGAATAGAGCAGGGCCGCGCCCTGCAAAATGCCGTTCGTCGCCAGCGTCATCACGATCGGCGAGACGCCGAGCGCGACGACGCCGACGCCGTTGACGAAGCCGACGACGAGCGCGATCGCGATCACGATCGGCAGGGCGTAAAGCAAGGCTTGATCGGAGCCCTGCACGATCCCGGCGAGCAGAATGCCGGAAAGGCCGACCGTCCAGGGTACGGAGAGATCGAGGCCGCCGGTGAGGATGACGGCGCCCTGGCCGAGCGCCAGGATCGCCAGGAAGCTCGACAGGACGATCAGCGAATTCCAATAACCCCAGTGGAACGCGGCGTTGCCGAGCCAAAGCTCGGTCGCGATCACCACCAGGACGAAGAGGACATAGGCAGGCAGCGCATAGCGCAAGGCCTCGCGATTGCGAATCCAGAAGGGCGGCGCGGCCGCCCGCGCGCCGCCGCGCGCCGGCGGCTCGCGCCGCAGCCTGCGATCGCCGCCGCCGATCTGCCGCGGCAAGGCGCCGGCGCGCCAAGCGGCGAAACGCAAAGCGGCGAAGCGGATCTGCTTGGCGAGGTCGGAATCGGCGCTGATCGACGCGGCGAGTACGGCCAGCAAGAGGATCACGCCTTCGGCGATGGTCGAATAATAGGCCGAGACATTGAGCACGAGCAGAACGTTGACGACGCTCATCAGGATGTAAGCGCCGATCATCGAGCCGACCGGTCCGCCCCGGCCGCCGCCGAGCCGCGTTCCGCCAAGCACGACCGCAGCGAAGATCGACAAAAGCAGCGGATTGCCGACCAGCGGATCGCCGGAGCCGGTTTGCGCTGAAATGAAAACGCCGGCGAGGCCGTAGCAGCCGCCCGCGACGATATAGGCCAAGAGCCTGGTCAGCGCGACGCGGACGCCGGCCGAGCGCGCCGCGTCGTCGTCGCTGCCGATCGCGTAGAGGGCCGCGCCGAAGCGGGTCGATTTCAGATAGAGCCACAGCAATCCGACGCAAACGAGCAGCAGGACAGGCATCGGCAATCGCCCCGGCACGGCGTCGCCGAGATAGAACCCGCCGAGATCGGCGTTGACGAAGCCGCCCGGCTTCTCCATGACGAGCAAGGTCACCCCTTGCAGGATGAACATCGTCGACAACGTCACGACGATCGGCTGCAGGCGCAGGAAGGCGATGAACACGCCGTTGAAGGCGCCCGTCGCCATGCCGACGCCGATCCCGGCAAGCGTCCAGAGTACGACGGAGGCGTGCGGCGCGGTCGGGTCCATGCTCGAGGCGAGCACGACATTGACCAGCGAAATCACCGCGCCGGCCGAGAGATCGAAGCCGCCGGTCAGAATCACGATGGTCTCGCCGACCGCGGCGAGCGCCAGGGTCGCCCCGCCGCTCGCCATGAAACTGAAGTCGAAATAGCTGAGATGGCCGGCGCTGATCGCGTTGACGACGATGAACAGGAGAACAAAGACAATTGCCGCAGTGATGAGGCCGCGGTGGCGAGCGAAC
Source organism: Alphaproteobacteria bacterium (assembly GCA_021325385.1). Lineage (GTDB taxonomy): Bacteria > Pseudomonadota > Alphaproteobacteria > Rhizobiales > Beijerinckiaceae > Roseiarcus. The sequence goes on along the minus strand of JAJPHH010000068.1, from coordinate 38,407 downwards.
AGAATGCCGAAGCCGGGTCGGCGCCGGCCGCCGGCTTCGGAGCGGAGCGCCGCCGAAACGCTCACGCGGCCCTCCCGATGGCTTCGCCGCCCAGAGCGGCGCGCATGATTTCGTTCTCGGTCAAGCCGCCGGCGCCGATTTCGGCGACGATGCGGCCGCCATAAAGCACGAGGACGCGATCGCAAAGATGAACGAGTTCGGGGATTTCCGTCGAATGGAACAGGATCGAGCCGCCGGCCTCGGCATAGGCGCGCATCAGAATATAGAGTTCGTGCTTGGTGCCGACATCGATGCCGCGGGTCGGATCGAACAGCAGAAGAATCCGGCTTTCGGCGAGCAGCCATTTGGCGATGGCGATCTTCTGCTGATTGCCGCCAGAGAAGGATTTGACTGGCGTCCATAAGGCGCGCCGATCGACCTCGACTCGCTCGAACGCCTCCGCCACCGCTCGATCTTCACGCTCGCCGCGCACGAGGCCGTAGCGACAGAAGCGCTCGATGACCGGCAATGACGCGTTGTGCTTCCCGTTCAGTTCGAGGAACAGCGCCTCGGTCTTGCGGTCCTCGGGCAGGAAGCCGAGGCCGATATTCGGCCGCAAGGCGTCGGCGGGCGAGGCGATCGTCACCGGTCGGCCGTCGACGAAAATTTGCCCCCGATGAATGTCGGTCATGCCGAAGCAAGCGAGGAACAGATCGAGCTGACCCATGCCTTGCAATCCCGCCACGCCGAGAATTTCGCCCTTGCGCAACGAGAACATCGCCGATTGCAGCTTATGGCCGGCGGCGAGATCGCGCGCGGCGAGCGTTTCGGACGCATCGCTCGTCGCCGGCCGCGCCGGGCGGGGCGGGAAGGTCTGCGCGATCGAGCGGCCGACGATCATTTCGATGATTTGAGCGTCGCTCAATTCGCTCGCTGGCGCGGTGGCGATGTGGCGGCCGTTACGGAGAATCGTCACGCTGTCGCAAAACGCCCTCACTTCGCGCATGCGATGCGAGATGAACAGAATGGTGACGCCTTGCTGCTTCAGCCGCGCGATCACTTGCCCCAGCCATTCGACGTCGCGGCCGGCCAGGGTGGAGGTCGGCTCGTCGAGCAACAGGATGCGGGGCTTGCGGAAGATCGCTCGCGCGATTTCGATCTTCTGCTGAACCGCGAGGTCGAGATCGCCGACCTCGCGCCACAATTCGACGTCGAAGCCAAGTTCGTCGAAATGCGCGCGCACGGCGGACTCGGCGGCGCGCCGGCGGATCATGCCGGTCCAACCCGTCGGCGCGTAGGGCAGGAGCATATTGTCGAGGACGGTAAGGTCCGGCGCGAGCGTCATCTCCTGGAAGGCGGTCTGTACGCCGTAGCGGTGCGCGTCGCGCGGCGATTTCAGCCGAGCCGCCGCGCCGAACAGACGGATGTCGCCGCGGTCCGGTTCGAGCAATCCCGAGAGCAGCTTGACGATGGTCGACTTGCCGGCGCCGTTCTCGCCGAGCAGCGCGTGCGAGGCGCCGACTTCGATGGCGAAGCTGGCGTCGTCGACCGCGAGCGTCGCGCCAAAGGCCTTCCGCAGTCCCTTGATCGCGACGGCGCTGTCGATCTGCATCACTTGCTCATCGCGCTCGACCGTCATTGCGAACAAAGCGACGCAATCCACTCATAGGGCCGGGTCCTACGCATGGATTGCTTCGTCGCTTCGCTCCTCGCAATGACGGCCATCCGGTTCAATCCTGACGGCTCAGGTACGTCTGCTCAGGCGGCCCGACGCTCGGCGCCGGAGCCGCCTTGATCTCCGTTTTACTTCTCCGGCTGTCCGACCAGAGCCGCTTCGAGGCCGACTTCCGGCGTCTGCTCGGAGAAGATCGAGGCGAACCAGCCGGGATTGGGGACGATCGAAGGCTTGAACGCGTTGCAGCCCGCTTTCATCTCCTCCCACGTGCCTTCCTGGCACAATTTGATCGTGTCGTTGGTGACGAGCGGCAAAGGCAGGATTGTCGTCTTCGCCACGTCCTTGCCCTCCAGCGCCTCGACCGCAAGCTTCAGCGCGAGCGCGCCGGAATAAGGCGGCGAAGCGTAGGAGATGCGCGACGCGCCGAGCGGGGCGTAGGGCGAGGCGGCGCCTTCGACTTCGGTTCCCAAGGGAAGCATCTGGATGCGCCCGCCATTGGACCCTTCGCCGGCGCAAGGGATAAGCTGGTTCGGCTTCTTGCCCGCTTCGAGCTGCATGGCGTTGGCGGTATAGCAGCCGACCTGCATCCAGAGTCCGTCGATATGGTCCCAGCTCTGCGTGGCGAGAATTTTCGACAGCTCGGTACGGGCGACCGCCTGGCTCCACATGCCGACCGCCTCGGCGACGATCTTGATATTCGGATGCTTGGCGAAGACCTCTTTCGCGGCCTTGGTCCGCAACGTATCGACAGACGTGCCGGGCACGCCGGTGATGACGACAATGTTGCCGCCTTTCGAGCCGAGCTTGTCGACCAGCCATTCCGCCGTCTTGCGGCCCGCCTCTTCCTGGTCGATGTGAATATTATAGGCGCAAGGCTCGGTGATCTCGGCGTCATAGGCGAAAATCTTGACGCCTTTGTCGCAGGCGTTCTTGACCACCTGGTTGAGCGCGGTCGGAGAAATCGGATAGACGACGATCGCCTCGGCGCCGGCCTGAACCATGGCGTTGAGCTGTTGAATCTGCCGTTGCGCGTTTGGCCCGGCAACCTGCACTTCCAGGCTGACCTTGTCGGCGAGGCTCTTATGGCTGGCCATGGCCTTGACCATGTTGGCGGCCTCCGCCTGCCAATCGTTGCCGATATAGCTCATGCTGAGGAAAATCTTATGCTTTTGAGCGGCCTGCGCCGTCATCGGCGCGATCAGGCTCAAGGCCAGCCCGCCCGCCAAAAGCAATCGTGCTCCCATCATGGCGCGTCTCCTCCGGTCCTTTGTCTTGTCGCCTGTTGCTTGTCGGCGATCTCGTGATCATAGATCATAGATCAACATAGATGCAAGCGGGGGCAACTTGCTGTAAATGCTTGCATGGCGCCGTGAATTCGGAGACTGAGCCGATACGATCGGGGGATGAATCGTGACGATGGACGCAGTTCTGAGCCGGCCGGAGCTGAGGGTGGCGCCGCTCGCGCGCGACACCTTGCAGGAGCGGGCCTACCGGCGGATTTGCGATCTCATCCTCGACGGCGAGATCGCGCCCGGCCAAGTGGTGACGATCCAAAGCCTGGCCGAGGCGTTCGGCGTCAGCGCCATGCCGGTGCGCGAAGCGCTGAAGCGCCTGACCGCCGCCGGCGCGCTCAGCCTCGTGACCGGGCGCTCGATCGGCGTGCCGCGGTTGAGCCTGGACCGGCTGGCCGATCTTCGCCGCGTGCGCCTGGCGATCGAGGGGCTCGCCTCGGAATGGGCCGCCGACTTGATGGAGCCGGACGATCTCGTCCGCCTCAACGAGGAGTACGAGGTCCTGAGCCGCGCGTCGGCCGAGGAGAACGTCAAGGAATATCTTCGCGCCAATCGCGCCTTTCACTTCACCATCTACAACGCGGCGCGCTCGCCGACGCTTGTCGCCATGATCGAGACGCTGTGGCTGCAAATCGGCCCCTATCTCAACCTGCTGCGCGGCTCGGGCAATTACGCCGCGTCCAACGCGACTCATAAGGCGATCGTCGAGGCCTTGGCGGCGCGGGACGGCAAGGCCGCGGCCAAGGCTCTGCGCGCCGACATCAACGACGCCTACGAGATCCTGGCGCAGATGCTGGCGTGAAGGTACGCCGCCGATCGGCTCGAGCGGCGTCGGTCTCGACGGCCCGAATCTCGACGCCGCCTTCCTGAAGAATGAGCTTGGAGCGCTCGAAGCACGCGCCCCAGGCCGGATCGTCGAAACGCCGCGGCGCGCCTTCATTCCGCCGACCGCAAGTCCTGAAAGGGATCTTCGTCCGAATCAGGGATCGGAATCTCGAACGCGTTGATCGTCATCGAGATCAGCGCGTAATAGCCGAGAATGCCGACGAGCTCGACGAGACCGCGGCGGCCCAGCAGACGCTCGGCGAGATCGTACGTCGGTTGCGAGACGCGGCGCTCCGCAACGAGCTCGCGAGCGAATTGGTAGACCGCTTTTTCATCGTCCTTGGCCAAGCGCGGCGCGGCGCCCGTCCGGATCGCCTCGACCGCGGCCGGATCAAGCCCGGCTGCGATCGCGATCGGCGCATGCGCTCGCCATTCGAAACCGGCGCGCCAAAAAGCGCCGGTGACGAGAATGGCGAGCTCCGAAAGGCGCGGCGGCAGCGACGAGCCATAGCGGCAAAAGGCGCCGAGCGCCTGCGCCCGTTCGGCGAAGGCGGGACTGGTCAGCCAGACCCTCAAAGGGCCTTCGACCTTGCCGCGCGGACCGGCGAGGATCGCCTCGTAGACGCGTTTCTGATCCGCGTCCAACGTGGCCGGATCGATGTCGGGGAGGCGAGCCATGGGACCTCGTTTCTCCAAGATAATCGGCGAGGCCGTCCTTGATCACGCCGAAGCTCTTCCTGATCGCGCGATCGAGATCCGGCGGGGTCGTCGCCGCGACGGCGCCTCGGGCGTCAGCGCCATCCCAGCGCAGGCGCGACATGGGTCAAGATCGCCTCGACGACATGGGCGTTGTAGTCGACGCCGAGCTGGTTGGGTACGGTCAACAGCAGCGTGTCGGCCGCCGCGATCGCCTCGTCCTCGGCCAATTGCCGGACGAGGACGTCCGGCTCGGCGGCGTAGCTGCGGCCGAAAATCGCGCGCGTCTTCTCGTCGATGAAGCCGATCTGGTCCTCGTCCTGGCGGCCGCGTCCGAAATAGGCGCGGTCGCGGTCGTCGATCAGCGCGAAAATGCTGCGGCTCACCGAGACGCGCGGCTCGCGACGATGCCCCGCCGCCTTCCACGCCTCGCGATAGGCTCTGATCTGCTCGGCCTGCTGGACGTGGAACGGCTTGCCGCTCTCGTCCTCTTTCAGCGTCGAGCTCTGCAGGTTCATGCCGAGCTGCGCCGCCCAGATCGCGGTCGCGTTCGCGCCGGCGCCCCACCAGACGCGCTCGCGCAGACCCGGCGCATGCGGCTCGAGGCGGAGCAGGCCGGGCGGATTGGGAAACATCGGCCGCGGGTTCGGCTTGGCGAAGCCCTCGCCGCGCAGCAGGTCGAGGAAGACTTGCGCATGGCGCCGGCCCATATCCGCGTCGCTCTCGCCTTCTTCCGGGCGGTAGCCGAAATAGCGCCAGCCGTCGATCACCTGTTCGGGCGAGCCGCGGCTGATTCCGAGTTGCAGCCGCCCGCCGGCGATGAGGTCGGCCGCGCCGGAATCCTCGGCCATATAGAGCGGGTTCTCGTAGCGCATGTCGATCACCGCCGTGCCGATCTCGATGCGCTTCGTCCTTGCGCCGATCGCCGCGAGCAGCGGAAAGGGCGAGGCGAGCTGGCGGGCGAAATGATGGACGCGAAAATAAGCTCCGTCCGCGCCGAGCTCTTCCGCCGCAACGGCGAGCTCGATCGATTGCAACAACGCGTCGGCGGCCGAGCGCGTCTGCGAGCCGGGCGAGGGCGTCCAATGGCCGAAGGAGAGAAAGCCGATTTTTTTCATGGTCACGCAGCGTAAAGTCTACGCGCGCCGGGATCACGCTTCAGAGCAGGGCGCGCGCCTCGCGCAAAGCGCCGACCGCGCGCCAGGAGCCGCGCCGCATGGCCGATTTTTTCGCCGGCTTCGCCAAATTTTTCCAAATCCATATTTCCGCGGATCGAGGGTTTTCAAAGGGTTATCGTGCAAAAAATTTGGAAAAAAATTCTGCGCCGGCGCGCAGTCCTTTCGCCTGGGATCGTACCTTGCCGAGCATCATACCATCCTCAGCGCCGGGCGGCCAGGATTTGTTCGCAAAACCGGCGCCGGAGCGGTCGAAAGGACACTGATTTCAGGCGCTTGGCGGGCGCTTCCGCGCTCTCGAAAGGTGGGCGAGGGCTTCGGCGCTACCGGACGAGCGCCGCGCTGCGATGATTTCGTGGACCAAAGAATCCGGGTCCCCGGAATGACCGTCCCGCATTTCTCCGGAACAGCGCGTGCATCATCGCCGGCGTCGCTTCGACTTCCGCCTACGCCCTGCAATCGCTCACGCGAGGAGTTGCGGGCTGACCCGGCGGCGCTCCGCCACGCGCTGTCCGCTCGTCCCGATGTGCTCTAGAAAGAGCCATGATTCCTGTTTTTCGTCCCGACCTGCCGAAAGCGGCCGCGATCGCGTCCTATCTGACCTTGCTTGACGAATCGCGGCGTTACGCCAATCGCGGCGATCTGACCCTGATGCTGGAGCGGCGGCTGACGGACCTGTTCGGGATCGCGCAAGGCGGCGTTCTGAGCGCGGCCTCCGGCACCGCCGCTCTTACAGCCGCAATTTTGGCGTCTGCGGGTCGGGCTCGGGCCTCCAAACCACTATGCCTATGCGCCGGATACACATTCGTCGCCGCGCCCTTGGCGGCCGAGCTTTGCGGCTACCGGCCGCATTTCGTCGATATCGACGCCGACGCCTGGGCGCCCGACCCGCGCCGGCTCGCGATCCATTCCCTGCTTGATCGAACCGGCGTGGTCCTTGTCCCCGCGCCTTATGGCCGCTCCTATTCGCAAGCCGGCTGGAGCGAGTTTTCACGCGTCGCCGGCGTGCCAGTCGTGATCGACGCGGCCGCGGGCGTCGAGCTCTTCGCGGACGGCGCGCCGGACCTCGTCGGCGCCGTGCCGGTCGTTCTGAGCTTTCACGCCACAAAAGCCTTTGCGGTCGGCGAGGGCGGCGCGATCGTCTGCGCCGATCTCCCGCTCCTTCGCGCCGCCGCGGCTTCGCTCAATTTCGGCTTCGCCGGCGCGCGCGAGACGACGGCGCCGGGGTTCAACGGCAAGATGAGCGAGCATCACGCCGCGGTCGGATTGGCGGAGCTCGACGGCTGGGCCGAAAAGCGGCGAGCGCTACGCCGCGTCGCCGACGCCTATCGCCGATACGCCGCCGAGCGCGGCGTCAAAATCCATACGGCGCCGTCGGTGGCCTCGAATTACGCCTTGTTGGAAGCGACAAGCGAACGAGCCGCGCAAGACGCTTGCGCCAAACTGCGCGCGGCAGGGTTCGACAGCCGGCTTTGGTACGGTCTCGGGCTCCACCGGGAGCCTTATTTCCGCGACGCCGCACGCGATCCCTTGCCGCAAGTCGAAGCGCTCGCGCCGCGTCTGATCGGCCTGCCGGTGGCCGCTGATTTGGCGGAAGCGGTCGTCGAGCGGATCGTCGCCGTGGTCGCGGCCGCCTTGCGTCAGCCCTGAAAATCAAGCGGCGGCGCTGCGCCCAGCGCCGATCTGCGCCACGGGCGCACGCGCGACGACGCCGAAGGCGCCCTTTCGCGGCCGCCGCGCTACATTGTAAAAATGCCAGTGGACAACGCAAAGGAAGACGAAAGCGCTGAAGGCGATGGCCTCGCGGCCGAGCGACCGCTTTTGTTCGATCCAGGCGCGCCCATAGGCCGCGCCAAGACGCCGGAAGCATCCCGCCCGCCTGATTTCGCGCGCAAGCTTGAGCGCCTGGATCATGCCGGCTGCGACTTCGCGCAACTTGGCGGCGGCGCTTGGCGGTCCCGAAGCGGCGCGGTCGATGGCCGCGCGCCGCCGGCGGAAGGCAGGCGAGCCGCCATAGCCGGCCATCAGCCGTCGGAAATAGGCCTCCGGCTCGTAAAGCCGATGCATCAACCGCCCGTAACCGTCCTTGAGAGCCTGCCGGCTCATCAGCTTCGGCTCGAAGATCACCTCGCGATCGGCGAAGTCGAGCCGCCCTTCCGCCTTCAGCCGATCATAGAGCGGCGTCGTCGGCACCGGCGCGAGAATCGCGACCAGCGCATGCGCCAGGCCGGTACGTTGGATGAAGTCGAACTGCTCGTCGAAAATCGCTTCGTCGTCATGATCGAAGCCGACGATGAACTGCCCCGAAATGACCAAGCCGCCGTCGCGGATGCGTTGGAGCTTGGCCTCCAGACTGTCGCCGCGGACATTCTGCACCTTGCGGATTTCCCCGAGCGACGCCGCGCGGGGCGATTCGACGCCGATGAAGACGAGGCGAAAATTCGCCTCGACCATCAGGCTGATCAATTCCGGGTCGTCGGCGAGATCGATGCTGGCTTCGGTCGAAATTCGTAGCGGATACCCGTTCGCCCTCTGCCACTCGCCGAGGGTCCGCAGCAAGGCTTTGGCTTCGCGCTTGTTGCCGATGAAATTATCGTCGACGAGAAAACAATGGCGCAAACCTGCGCGGCGGACGATTTCGAACTCGACGATCATCTGCGCGGGCGTCTTCAGCCGGGGCCGCCGGCCGAAAATGGTGATGATGTCGCAGAATTCGCACAGGAACGGGCATCCGCGCGAGAATTGCAAGGCGGCGAGAACATAGCGGTCCGTCTTCAGCAGATCGTATCGCGGCGGCGGCACGCGGCGCATGTCCGTCTTTTCCGCCTGCTCGTAGCGCGCGGCGACCGGCTCGCCTGCGGCGAGCGCAGCGAGGAAAGCGGGCCACGTCTCCTCCGCCTCGCCGATGAACTTGACGTCGCAGAGGCCTTCGAAAACGTCCTCGGCGACCGAGACATAGGGACCGCCGACCGCGATCGTCGCCGGCAATCTGCGCAATTCGGCCAGGATCTGGAGCATGCGCTCGCCCTGAACCATCATGCCGGTGACGCCGATCACGTCGAACCGCTCGAGCTTGGCGAAATCGATCGGCTCGACATTCTCGTCGATGAGCTCGACCGCGCAATCGGGCGGAGCCAGCGCGGCGAGCGCCGGCAGCGCGGCGGTGACCGCGTAACAGCGCTTGTCGCCCGGCATCATGGGCAGCACAAAGTCGTAGCCCCAGAACGACAGTTCGAATTTCGGATTGATCAGGCAGATCGACAGACGACGCGGGCTTCCCGGCGAAGATTCCATCCGTTCGGCAGACTCCATTCCGCGTCCCCCGCCAGCGCTCCCCAACTGGACAGCCGCCCGTCGCCATGCATGATACGCCAACCGTCGCGTTGGAGGAAGCTGCTGTTGGATGGCCGACATTGTTGTCTTCGGCGCCGGCCAGATCGCCGAAGTCGCCAAGGTCTATATCGACGCGCACGGCTCCGACCGAATCGTCGGCTTCACGGTCGACCTCGCCTATCTCCAGTCTGAGACGCTCCACGGCTTGCCGGTCGTGGCGTGGGAGGGTTTGCACGAGCGGTTCCCGCCGGGCGAGGTGAAGCTGCTGGGCCCGTTGAGCTACCGGAGGATGAACGAGTTCCGCCGCGATCGCCACCGCGACGGCAAGGCGCGAGGCTACGAATTCGCCTCCTTCATCCATCCGCATTCGCACGTCTATGCGAGCGCAATCGGCGAGAATTGCTTCATTCTGGAGAACAACGTGATACAGCCCTACGCCCGCATCGGCGCCGGCGTGATGATGTGGAGCGGCAATCATGTCGGGCATCACGCGGCGGTCGGCGATTATTGCTTCCTCGCCTCGCAGGTCGGCCTGGGCGGCGGCGTCAAGCTGGGCGAACGCTGCTTTCTCGCCGGCAAGGTCGGCGTCGAAACCGGGGTCGAGATCGGCGAAGCCTGTTTCCTCGGGACGGCCGCGATCGTGAAGAAGAATTTGCCGGCGGAGAGCGTCGTGCCGGGACGGGAGGACGAAGTCGCGCGCTACAAGAGTTCGCGCCTCAAACGGCTGCGGTTTCGATAATGTCGTCACGGCTTTGGCGTCGCGAGGGTCTGCTCGTTTCCGTTCAGCCAGGCCATGCCTGGTGGGCCAGTCACGCCCAATTGCCAACCGTCCTTCCGCTGTCGGACCGGCTCTGGCGCGTTTATTTCGCCGCGCGGGACGCCGACAATCGCAGCCGTCCGATGGCGGTCGACCTCGATCCTGCCGACAATATGCGGATCGTCGCCGAGCATTTTACCGCGCTGCTCGACTTCGGGCCGCTAGGCGCCTTCGATCATGAGGGCGTGTTGCCGAGCTCCGCTCTCGTCGTCGACGGCCAAGTGCGCCTCTACTATACCGGCATCGTCGTACGGGCGGACGTCCGCGGCCAGGGCGCTATCGGTCTGGCTCTCAGCGACGACGGGCTGAGCTTTCGGCGCGCCTTTGACGGACCCGTGCTCGGGACCGGGCCGTTCGATCCTTTCTTCAGCGTTGCGCCGATGGTGAGGCGAGCGCCTGACGGCTACCGAATGTTGTACGTCGGAGGTACGTCTTGGCAGGCGGTGAACGGCGCGCTCGATCCTTTTTACGAGATCCGCGCCAGCCGTTCCGCGGACGGCCTGGTCTGGGATCAACATACGCGGACGGCGGTTGCGCTCGAGCCTCCCTGGGCGGGTCTGGCGAGGCCCTGGTTGAGCGAAACCGGGCGCAGCTCGGAGCTCTGGTTCAGTCGCCGTGGCGAAGCGTACCGGGCCGCCGGCGACGGCGCCTATCGATTGTTGTCGATCGAAGCGAACGAGCATGGCGCCTTGTCAGGTCCGGCGGCGCCTCTCCGGTTCGACAATCCGCCCGGTCCCGGCGACTTCGACAGTTGGATGCAGGCCTATTCTTGCGTCCTGCCTTACGGCGACGACCTCGTCATGTTCTATAATGGCGACGATTTCGGCCGGGCCGGCTTCGGCTGGGCGAGGCTGCCGGGAGGAGCGCGGGACAAAGGAGGCTTCGATTCCTAGTTTCGAAGTTCGCGTGGCGATTTCGCCGCAACCGGCGTTCTATTCCACGGTGCGGCTCGCCGCGCTGTCGCTCGCTCGTCTCGGCGAGCCCTATTCGTCGGCCCCGATCGTCGTTTCGGTCGGCGATCACGCCGACGCGGACGAAGTGCGGGCGGCGAATCGATGGTCCGACGATTTTCCGGTCGTCTGGCGGATCGTGGCGCCCGAGATTTGCGATCGAGAGGGATTTGGCTGGGCGCCGCAGAGCGACCGGTTCGTCGGCGAAGCGCGCGCAGACGTCGTCCTCCACTGCGATTCGGACGTCTGCGTGACGGCTCGTTTCGACGAACTCCTTGACGCGCTGCAAGGCGAGCGGCCGAAAGTCGCCGGCCTGCCGGCGCATTTCTCGCCCTTCGCCGATCGGCGTCCGGCGAGCAACGACGCCGCATGGCGGCGCATTCTCGACGCGTGCGGCTTGCCGGATCATCCCCTCGATTATTGCTATTCGCAGGTTTCTCGCGAGCAGGGCGGAAGCTGCCCGGCCTATTTCAACTATGGCTTCGTCGCGTTCAATCGCAGCGCCTTCCAGGCCATCCAGCCGCTCGCCCACACTTGTACGCGATTTCTGCTCTCCCTGCCGATCGACAATCCGTTCTTCGCCGCCCAAATCGGGCTCGCCATAGCGATCGCCAAAACGGGGGCCGAAATCTTGCCGCTGGGCCCCAGATACAATTGCCCGAACTCCGACGAGATGCTTACGCCAGGCTTCCGCCCGCAAGATATCGCCGTGATCCATTTTCTGCGCGACGCGGAATTCGACAGGCGCAAGTTCCTGGTCGATCCGCTCGCCTTTCGCCATTTCAAAGAGACGCGATTCGCCTCGCCGGTCAACGAGTTCTTTCGCCGGCACGTTCTGAGCTTGCCCGACATTTTCTATGGGGATGAAAGCCGACCTGCCGGCGCGGCTTGAGGCCGTCGAAACTATTTGTCGACGACGAGCCGAGCAATATCGATGACGTCCGCACCGCAGTCCCGCCACGCGACCGTCGCGGTAATGCAGCCCTACTTTTTCCCGTACGCGGGCTATTTCCGGCTCCTCGCGGCGGCCGAGACCTTTGTCATCTTTGACGACGTGCAGTTCCCTCGCCGCGGCCGCGTGCATCGCTGCGAAGTTCCGGGTCCTGGCGGCGCGCTGGAATGGCTGACCCTTCCGCTGGCGCGGCAGGCCCGCGACGTTCTGATCAAGGACCTCGCTTTTGCGGCCGAAGCGCGCGACGCTTTCGATCGACGGTTGGCGCGCCTGCCCTGGCTCGCCACAACGCGCGGCGCGTGGGCCGAGCGCGTCCGCGCGCATCTCTTCGGGCCGCTCGACAACGTCGCGACCTTTCTCGAAACGAGCGTCAAGCTGGTCGCCGAGGCCCTGGACCTGCGGCCCCGACTGCTCCGCAGCTCGATGATCGGCGTCGATCGCGACCGCAAGGGCGCAGACCGGGTGATCGCGATCGTACGGTCCTTGGGCGCAGGCGTGTACATCAATGCGCCGGGCGGGCGCGCGCTGTACCGCGCCGCGGATTTCCAGCGCAATGGATTGGAGCTCAAATTCCTCGCTCCCTATCCCGGCGCGCGCGCCAGCGTTCTTCCCGCCCTCATCGGCGGCGACGTCGCCGCGCTGGCCCAAGACGTCCGCCGGACGGCGAGGCTGGTCGAGCCCTGAGGCCCGCCGTCCGGAATGGGTTCGAACCCGTCCGACCTCCGTTTCGGAAACCGTTGCTCTCTCCCGCCGAGCGAGGCCCGGCAGAGCGGGCGGCGCCGAATTGCGGCGGCGCGGAAAGGGCGCATCGCGCCGGCTGGCTTTGGCTCCGCCGCGCCGTTACAGTGCCCTTCGATGACCGATGGAGGGGCGCATGAGCAAGCCCACTGAAACGGCCGAATACAATTTCAAGAGCGCACAAAGCTCGTTTACGCGCGGAATCCTGAACGCCGGGAGCGATCTCAACGCCATGGATACGTTCGCCGGCCTTCAGCATATCGCCGACGGCCTGGTCAATCTCGCGATCGGCCTGCGCGCGACCTACCTGCTTCTCGAGGAAGTCAACCGGAAGCTCGACCAGCAAGGCCTGCGCGCAAGGTAGCGAAAAGCCCGCGCGTTTCACCCTTGCGGGTTCGACCAAGCGCCGATTTCGGCGGCCGGGGCCGCGCGGCGCGGGGTCGCCCAAATCGTTGAGACGCGCGCGCTGCGCCCGCCGCAGCCCGTAAGGACTGAGGGCAGGCCGTCCGGCCCTCCGAACGCGGAGAGTTTCGTGAGCATCCGAAGCCTTTCCATCGGCATGACGGGGGAAGACGTGCGGGCGATCCAGAACGCCCTCAACGCTCATCGCGAGCTTCCCGGCGCGCCGCTCGAGCCGGACGGCCGCTTCGGCCCGCTCACGGACGCGAAGGTGCGCGCCTTCCAGGCGAGCGAGAGAATTGCGGTCGACGGCGTGGTCGGGCCGCAAACCCGCCTGGCGCTCTTTCCGCTCGGCGTCGCGACCGTCACTGTCATCGGCGCGCGGCTCGTCCTGCCGGGCTTTGGCGCGGCGCGCCGCGATCGCTTCCCGAACGTGATGAGCGGCAGGCTGACGCCGCCATTCGGCGGCGCCGGGCCGGCGGCGCTCAATGTCGATTGGTCGAAGATCGTCGCCGACTTTCGCAGCGACTTCCTGGCCAACTATCCCGGGCCGCCCTACTTTCCCGTTCGCATTCCCCGCGCCGTTGCGCCCCTGCCTGCTCCCGACCCGCCCGAACTCACGCCGCCGCCGATCTTGCTGCCGAGCGTCAGCGGTCCGCCGAGCCTGTTGGGCTTCGACTACGACCATCTCGAACTCGTGCCCGGGGGACAATCGACCTTCCCGCTCGGCGGCTGGCGGCAGGACGCGTTCACGCTGACGATGCAGATGATCTACCAGCGCGGCCCCGACGACGGGCACAATCAGACGATCACGACCGGCGTGCAGATCGGCGCGCCGGTGACGGCGCCGTTTCCGAATGGCGGGCCTTGGACTTTCAACCCCTTTGTCCAGTTCACCGACGTCGATCGCTTCTGGCGCTTCGGCGCGCTGCATCTCGTTCAGCCCTACGCGCAGGTCGGCGCGCAGTTCCAGGGCCCGGGCGACGCGCACCCGACTCTGACGAGCGGCCTTTTCCCGATCAATATCGGCCTCGACGTCGGCGAGGTCCTGACCTTGCAGGCGGCCGGAGGCATGGTGCTGAATCTCGATCTCTCCACCGGCCAAGTCGTCGCCGGGCCGCAACTGACCTTCGGCCTCGCGCTGAAATTCGGCAAGACGAAGTAGCGACGCGCGCCGGCGCGCGAGCTCGTCGTACGGCTGCCGTCATTCGGGCCGTATGAAATCAAACGCGACGAGAAGATTGGACGTCGCCGCCCGTCGTTCTTCTGCTGGCCGACGCGCCGCGCGGGGGCGCCGAGTGTCGGTATTTCTCGTCCGCCTCGCAAGGCGGCGGGCCGCGCGCCATAGGTCGTGCGCGTTCTGCCAAAAAGAAATTGATTGCTGGCGCGCCGGGGAAGATAACGATGAGAACTACGGCCGCGGGATAGTTGCTCTCCTCCGTGGAGAAGAAGTCAACGACTTAGACGGAGCTGGGGCAAGTCTTCTTCCATTCTCGATATTGGTTGGGCATGCGTTTGCACGCGGTCTGTAGCCTGCCATGATGGCGGCGCAGCTCCACGGTTTCGGCGCGCGTCTCCCAGTCGCGATCGCGGTAGCCGTTGCGCTTCGCCAGCCGGTCGGGCGAGCGCTCGCCATGCGCCGCGCCGGTCTTGGCGCCGACCTTCACACGACCCCAGGCGCTTCAGCACGCGATAGTGAAAGCTTCAAATGGCTTCGCGAAGACGTCGCCCTCGAGGCGACTGTCGCGTCTTACATACTCGGCCAATTCGTACGACAAGCCACCGAGTACGTCAGATAAAGACATTGGCGATATCATATCGCGTCTCAAAGCGAGCTTTGCCGAGGTGAAGAGAGGGCTTAGGCTACCGATTGTCTTTTGGAGACCAAAGAATTCCAGGCTTTTCGTTCGTAATGGTCATGCCGGCAGGATAGCTCACCAGCTCAAGCTGCATGCCCCATGGCGATAGAAAATAAACCCAGGTCAAGCCCTTCGTGGGCCCGGCCTCCATCGTCACCGGATTGCCTTGGACCGTTATACCATGCGATTTCAGATAGGCGACGGCCCTGGCTATATCTTCGACGTAGAAAGCAAGATGGTGGCCCCCCACATCACTGTTGCGGGGAGGAGTGACGTTTGCGCCAGCGAACCTGTATTCGAAGATCTCGAAACTTGCCCCGGTCTTGCATCTGAACATGCGAAGGCTTCGAATGACCGCCCGGGGATCGACGCCAAGCTGTATATGCATCCAATCATCGTCTGATCGAAACGGCCCAATTTCGAAAACGAGCGAGCATCCAATCACGTCGACGAAGAAACGCGTCGCCGCCTCGATGTCGGGCACGGTGAACCCGACATGATCCGTGCCGGACAAGCCAGGTAGCCCACTCACCGATTTGATGCCGGGTCGCTGATCATGGTCATCAGCCGCAATTTCTGAAGTTCGAAAACCTTATCTTTGACCTCCGCGAATTTCTTCAGATGCGGCAGCTCCATGTGTTTGTCCCATTCAGCGCGGTTGGTCCAATTCTCGTAGAAGGTGAACTCCGCGGGATCGTCATTGTCCTGGTGCAGCCAATATTCGATGCAGCCCGGCTCGCTGCGCGTCGGCTTTATCAGGCCGGAAAGGAACGCCTTGGTTTCCTCGATTTGCCCATTCAGAGCACGCAGATGCGCAATAACGGTGAGTTGCTCGGTCATTCGGCATCTCCTCGATTTCTCGGCCTACGGCCAGTTCTCGCTTCCGCGAGGCGCGCGCGTCTCAGCTGCGACCAAGTCCGCGCGCCGCAGCGTAAACGAGCGCGGCGGCGACAATGAGCGCGCCCTGGAACACATATTGATACGTCTCGGTAAAACCCAGGAACGCTGCCGCGTTCAAAACCTCGGTCAGCAGCACTGCGCCCAGCACCGTGCCGATGAAGGCGCCGCGCCCGCCGCGCAGGCTCGTCCCGCCAAGCACGACCGCCGTGATGCTTGATAGCGTGTAATTTATTCCTTGCCGCGGATCGCCAACGCCGAGTTGACACATCAACATCAACGCGCCGGCCGCCGTCAAAAGAGAGCAGGCGATGTAGCCGAAGATGAAGGTGCGATCGACCTGAACACCCACCCTGCGCGCGGACTCCTCATAGGAACCCGTCGCCCGGAGGCGGACGCCGAGCTTCGTATGACGGAGCAAATATTCGCCAGCGACGGCCGTTCCCGCCAGAGCGATAAACGCGACGGGAATTGGGCCGATCTGGGACGTAAAAATCTGCACAATGTCAGCATTGATGTACCCGCCAGGATTCTCGCGAAGCAGGAAACTCATGCCTTGCAGGCCAATGTACATGGCGAGCGTTGCTGCGATGGGCGTAAAATTCGCGAAGCGGATTAGCACCCCGTTGACGGTCCCGACGACGGCGGCGGCGAATACTACCAAGACGAAGCCAAGCGTTATCACAGGCGCGGATTTATCGTCATTGATGAAGAACGACGCCACTACAACCAGAAAGCCGGCGAGCGGACCGACCGACAGATCGATGGCGCCTAGCAACAGCGTGATCGTTTGCCCAAGCGCAATGAACCCCAACGCGGTAGCCAGCGTGAGGATATTGTAAACATTGAATGTCGAGAGGAAATTGCTGTTTCGGCTGAAGACGTAAAGACCCAGCAGGGCCGTGACGAGCGCGAGAGGAACCGCAGGCGCGTTGTCCGACTGCAGAAAATGCGGCAAGCCTCGCCCAGCCGAGCGGATCGTCTTTGGCAGAGCGGCGGCCCCGACCTGGGTATTCGCGTTCACGGCGGCGGCGACGATGCGGGCTTCTGCGACATCGGCCCCAGTCAACGTCGCGACGACGCGTCCACGGGACAGGACGATGACCTTGTCACATAACCCCTCGAGCTCCGTCGCATCCGTCGAGTTCACAATGACCGGCGTGCCGGAATTCGAGACCTCTCGTAAGATGCGGTAGATTTCAGCGCGTGCTCCAACATCGACGCCCTGGGTCGGCTCATCGGCGACGATGAGGCTCGGATCGGCGAGCAGAGCGCGTGACATTACGACCTTTTGCTGGTTGCCGCCTGACAGCGAGAGAATTGGCGCATCCATACTCGGCGCCTTGACGGCAAGTTCGCGGAACGTCGCGCCGACGCCTTCCAACTCCTTCTTCTTGCGCATAATCCCAAGCGTGGAAAACTTGTCGAGCGCGGCGAACGACGCATTTTCGCGGACTGTAAGGCCTGCGGCCAAGCCTTCTGTATGCCTGTCCGATGATATGAAGGCCGCCTCGCGCAGGAGGTCCTTGGAGTTCACGGCGCGTCCGCGAAAACTTATGGCGCCTTCGGATGGCTGCAGTCCCGCAAGCGCCCGCATCAATTCGGACTGGCCGTTGCCTTCCACTCCAGCCACGCCGACAATCTGTCCTTGGGCGAGCTCGAACGTTATGTCTTCAAATCCCCTGCCTTTCAGCGACTTCACCGATAAGATCGCCTCGCTCGGAAAACGATTGGGCTTCGGCGGGAAAGTCGATCCGAGCGTCCGCCCGGCAATCATGCCCAGGAGCTCGGCGTCCTCGATCTCATTCACCAGACCTCCGCCTCGGATGCGACCGTCGCGAAGCACAGTCACTCGATGCGCGATCTGGCGAAGCTCCGCAAGCCGATGAGTGATATAGATCACCGACGCGCCGGTCTGGACGACGCTTCGCACACGCCGGAACAGCATTTCGGTCGACTCTTGATCGAGCGCCGCCGTAGGCTCGTCCAGCATAAGAACTCTTGGCCTGATCGCCAGCGCCTTGGCGATTTCCAAAAGGTGCTTCTGTGCGACTGATAGAGCGTCGGCGCGCATGTGCAGGGGGACGCGCAGGCCGACCCTCTCCAGCATGTCCTTGGCGGCAATTTGGGCCGTTTGCCCACCGAAGGCCGATTTCGGCAACGCAACTTGAAGATTTTCGAGCACCGAGAGGTCGTCGAGAACAGCCGGGTGCTGGAAGGAAATGGATCCCCAGTGATGTGGCGACCTCTGGCGACATATGGGAAATCAGGCGGCCTCCGACACTAATCTCGCCCAATTCGGGATGAACCGCCCCGGAAATTATGTTCATGAGAGTGGACTTGCCCGCCCCATTTTCCCCGAGGACGGCGTGAACCTCTCCGGGAAAGAACTCGATGCTCACGTCGCGAAGCGCTGGGACTCCTGAATAGAATTTCGAAATGTTGGACAGTCGGATCGCGACTTCCCCATGTCCTGGATCGCCAGACAAGGGAGCATGGTCCTGATGACGATCCACGAGCAGGCTTCGGCTAGAATCGGCCATATCCACCACGTTCAATAATCGCGCCCCGGACGATCCGGGGCGCGATGGCCGTCACTTGGTGTTGATCGCCTTCGTCTGCTCCTCTGGAGACAGTTCGGCCGATAAGTAAATCTGACCGGGTAGATCCGCGCGGCACTGAACCGGATGCGGCTTGCCGGTCACGGAATTTTCGAAGACAGGACCTTTGAAGCTTGTCTCTTCTGGCGGCTTGCCGCCTGTCGCCGCGGCGACCGCCCATTGAACAGCGAGGCGAGCATTGTCGTTTTCGGTCGACACGGTGAACAGCTTGAAGTCCGGGTTGTTCTTTTCGTGCTCCTTCCAGAAGCAGCCCAACGAATTGCCGTCGGACGTGGCGAGCGCCGGGATTGACCGACCGGATTTCTCGAACAGCGGAAGGGCGCCGACCAATGACGGCCCAAAATCGGAAACGATGACGTCGATCTTGTTATTCTTCGCAATTTCAGCCGTAAGAACCTTCTGCGTCAATGCAGGATCCCAGTTTGTCACATCGAAGGGCTCCGGGTTGATGAACTTGTATTCCGGTCCGAGCACAGATTTCAGCCCCTAAAGTTCATCCAGACCCTGGCTGTTGCCCGCGGGACCGCTGAGGAACAAAAGGTTGCCGCCGTTGGGCAGGATGCTCTTGATCCATTCGCCCCAGTTCCGGCCGTCCGTCTTAAAATCGTCGCCGACGAACTGCGTATAGTTCACGCCAGCCTTCCCGCCGGCCGATACGCGGTACGGAACGATAACCTTGCCCGACTTGTAGACGCTCGTAATCGCCGGCAGCATCGCCTGACCGGCGTCAGGGAAGACGACCAGGGCGTCGATGCCCTTGGCGGCCATGGCCTTGATGTCCGAGATGGCCTTCTGAGTATCGCCCTGGCCGTCGGCATATTCGTAGCTGGTGATGCTGGGGCACTTCAAGGCCTCCTGTTTACCGGACGCGGTCGTCACTTGGCGCCAACTGTTGCCGCCGTAACCGTCGAGCAGCGCAATCGACGCCTTCTTTGGTCCGCACCACGCGGGCGTTTCGGCCTGAGCGAAATCGGAGAATGCAAGGGCCATGACCGTTGACGCCACGCCGAGCGCAAGTTTCCGTCGAACCGAGATCCTCATTATTTTCCTCCCTCAAGTTGACGTGGCTGCGTAACCACGTATTGCCGTCCATCGAACCGAGTAGACTGCGATGCCAAACCCCAAGGCCAATGCTTGGATGATGGTTTGCGCCGAATACGGCACGCCAATTGCAAGTGCGAATTGGCTCAGTTGGTTCAGAAAAAACGCGGCGACGACAGTCGAGATCGGAAAGCCGCGACCGCCGAGCAACGAGGCGCCGCCCAGAACAACGACTGCAACAGACGGCAAGAGCAGCGAGTCGCCCTGGAACGCCGTAGGTTCGCGGGTGACGCCGGCCACAAGCACGCCGGCCGTGCAATAGAGTAGTTGAGCGTAGATATAGGCCAGAAGTTGGTGGAGCCGCACGCGAAGTCCCACGGCGCGAGCCGCCAGCGGATTCGCCCCTATCGCTTCGAAGCGCCTGCCGACGACCGTCTTTTTCAAAATGAAGGAAACCACGGTCAAAGCGGCGAGGGCGAAATAGACGGTGTTCGGAACCCCTAATGTCTGGCCGCCGGCTATTGCGGCCAATAAGGTGGTCGTTGTTTTCGGAACGCCGCCAGAAACCGCAAATACGCCGCCATACAGCAGAGCGTTCACGCCGATCGTCGCAACAATTGCGTTGAGCCCGAAGAGACTCACCAGGACGCCGTTTGCCAAACCGGCGAGAATTGCGCAACCGATCGCCAGCAGCACCGCCGCGAGGAGCAGAGCGTTGTCTCCTTGCGGATAGTGAGTCGAGATGACGACGGCGAGCGAAACTCCTCCTGCGAGCGATAGATCAAAACCTCCTTGCTGAACGACCAGCAACTGTCCCAGCCCGACGATTGCCATAATGGCGGCAAAGGGCAGACTTCCAGCCAGGCTCCCATAAGTTACCGACGAGGGCGCGACGATACGGCAGATGACGATGAGCGCAATCGTCGAAAGGACGACGGTCACGAACTCCCTTGCCAAAGGAACATGAAAACGTTGTCGCGAAAGAGGTCGTCTCCTTTGCGCTTCGCCGGCGGACTTCATCAGGCTATGCTCGCCGGTTTCCAAGATGTGGCGCGCATCGCCCTCATGTACATCTGCGCCAATTTCGCCCATACCGGGATGCCTTGTATCGCGGCTGCTTGGCTGCAAGGCGCGCAAGTCTTGCCCTTCGGTTGAGCTATCGTCAGGCAATCTCGAGCGTCACCTTGACGGCTTCCTTCGGGTTCTTCCCCAGTTCGAACGCCTTCAAGGCGTCGTCCAGCGGGAAGCTGTGAGTCTGGATAGGCGACAAATCGATGCCCGTCCGTTCGAGGAAACGAATGGCCGCCGGCCATACGCCGGGCGATCCGATGCAGCCGCGCACGGTCAGATTCTTCATCTGGATCTTGCCGAGCTCGACCGGGAACTTCTGGTTTATGTTGATCCCGACCATCGAGATGCGACCCTCAAGGCGAGCGTAGTCGAACACGTTGGCTAGCGACGAGGAGTGGCCGGACGCCTCGATGACAAGATCGGCGCCGCCTTTCGTCAATTCCTGAACCGATTCGACGGCGTCTCCTTTCGACGGATCGACCGTCGCGTCGGCGCCCAGGCGCTTGGCGATGTCGCGGCGCAGAGGCACCGGATCGACCACGATCACGCGGGCCCCCATTCCAATGGCGGCCGCCGCCGAGACCAGACCGATGGTCCCGCCGCCCGATACAACGACTGTGTCGGCGGCGTTTGGCCCGCCATTGCGCAGGACAGCGTAATAGCCGCAGGTGAACGGCTCGATCAGGGCGCCCTTTGCGTCATCCACGGCGTCCGGCAGCTTGTGAAGCCATTCAGGCCGGGCGGCGAAGTATTCGCGGTCAGCGCCGTCCATCGAGAAGCCGAAATGATGAATACGCTCCGGCGTCTGGATGACGCATTCGCCGACCACGCGATCGCCGCGCTTCAAGCCCTTGACGTCCTTACCGACTTCAACAACTTCGCCCACCCATTCATGACCAGGCGTAACAGGATAGGAAATCGGAATGATATATTGGCCGGCGAGAAGCTCGTAATCGGAGTGGCAAATGCCGACGCGGCGCGACCGGATCATCACCTCGCTGTCGGTGATCGATGGCGTCTGAACCTGTGTGACGACCAGCTTTTTTGGTTCGTCAAAAATCAGGGTCTTCATCGCTTCCTTCCTTGTCTTCGTTACGGGTCAGGCCACGATTTCGATTTTCCCGCTCGAGGCGGACGCAAAAATCGCTTCGAGCAGCGCGATGTTGTCGACGAGATGCGTCGCGGTGATCGGATAGGTCTCCCTGCCGCGTACGGCGCGAGCGAAGGACACCAAATTGTCCTTCACCGGTTCGGCGGGAGGGACCTCAGCGGTCGTGATCGGACCGCCCGCCATCGCCGAGGTTACAATCCACCCGGCTGGCGATTCGACGTGCGCCTTGTCGCGGATATCGATCCACCCTTTCGAGCCGTAGACGGTGAAGCGCGACATGAAGGGATTGGCGAGCGAAGCCGATACGTACGACGTGCCGCCGGCCTTGAATTTGACATAGGCGGCGACGGTGTCGCCTTGCGGCAGATCCGACGAGAGTTGTTCGCAAATGCACAGAACGCTTTCGGCCGGACCAAGAAGGCGTACCGAGAGATCGAGCAAATGGATGCCTGTCGCTGTCATGCCGCCGGCAGGGGCCTGATCCGCTTTGAGACGCCAATTGTCGCGATCGAGCGCCAGAAACTTGTCGTGACTGAAGTTGGCCTCGATCTGGTGAATCCGACCAAGCTCGCCAGCGTCAGCTTTAGCTAGGAGGTCGGCGATCGGCGGTTCCCAGCGCCTCTCGTGCCCCATCCCGAGCACCAGTCCTGCGTCGCGACAGAGGCGAACGGCTTTCTCGGCTCCAGCCTTCGTCAAGGCGAGCGGCTTTTCGCAAAAGACGTGCTTTCCAGCCGCGACGGCGGCCTCAATTTGCGAGCCATGAAGCGCGTGCGGCGTCGCGAGCACGACGGCTTCCACCGCCGGGTCGGCCAACGCATCGGCGTAATTGGCTGACAGCTCCACGCCCTTTTCCGCGCACAGAGCTAGCGCCGTTTCGAGGTTAGGCTCAACCGCGCGGACCACGCGAATGTCCTCCGGCGCTGCGGCAAGGACATTCAGCATTTTCTTGCCCCACCAGCCCATGCCGACGAGAGCGATTCCAACTGGTCTGTTCATGTCCTGGCGCCAACGCGGTTGTTCATGGTCTCGCTCGAGGTTAGGAGGGAATGATCCGACTCGCGCGCAATTCGTCGAACACGTCAAAGAAGCTGCGCGTCGTCCGTTGATACGCGGAGAAGCCGAGCGTTCGACTGTTGGTCATATCCGTGAAGCATTCCAATGTGCGGCCGAGGTCGGCGTCGCTGTGCCACCATGATGCGAGCTTGTTCACCGGAATGTTCTGGAGAGCATGCTTGGCCACGATTTCGGACCAGATAGCGGGTGCGTTTGACATCTGCTCTTGGAGAGGAACAGCACGCCCAGGATATTCGCCGACCTCGAGGCCGAAATAGGTTGCGATCTGCCGCCAGAGCCAGGTCCATCGGAAGAGGTCGCCGTTGACGATGTTGAACGGCGTGTTTGCGGCCGCTGGCGTGGTGGCTGCCCAATGCAGCTGCTGCGCCAGGATTCGTGCGTCAGTTACATCGGTGACCGCGTGATATTGCTCGGGCGAGCCCGGAAAGACGAAGGGTCGTCCAGTATGTTTACAAATCGAGGCGTAGACCGCGAGCGTCACGGCCATGTTCATGGCGTTGCCGATGACCATCCCGATCATTGTGTGCGGACGGTGAACGGACCAAGCAAAACCGCGCTTCGCGGCCATCTCGAAGAGAACGTCTTCTTGCGCGTAGTAAAAATTGGGCCCAGGTAAGCGCGGGCTGCTTTCGAGAAACGGCGTGTAGGGTTTTACTTTGGCGTAATCGTCGAAGGAGCCGAGATAGTGTTTCAGCCCTGTCACCAGCGCGGCGTGCCTGATCGCAGCGCCGGAAACGCCTTCGAACAGGTTGCGGACCATCGCAGCATTGACCCGGACGTTCTCTTCCTCGTTCGTCTGGCGCGACCACATGCAGAAAAAGACATGGCTTACATCCGCCGCGGCCGAGAGTGCGGCCTTGCTGGCGACCGCGTCTTCGAGGTTCGCGGCGATATGTCGGTCAGACCACGACAGGTCGGCCGCGCTACGAGAGACCGTCACGATCGTCCAGCCTTGCTCCTTGAGATACCGTCCCGCGTAACTGCCGGACAATCCTGTGGCCCCCACGATCAAAGCGATATTTTTGCTGCTCATCGATCCGACTTCATTGCTGACATTGAGGCGAGGGTTACCTCAAGGAGACCCGACCCGTAGGCCTTCAGCCTTCAGTCTGTCGAGGTCCAGAAGCTGCGACGCGCGCCGCCTCTGGCCGTCGGCATGGGCGAATCGATAGATGGTGCGGGAGAGTTCGCCCTAGAGCCGTGCCTCGGGAGCGGACTCTAAAAAGGGGATAGATGTTCATGTCAGCCCTCCTCCCTCGCAGCGTCGTCCGCTGCGTCGATCGACCGTTCGCTTTCGCGTGCGGCCCGATCGATAAGAAGGACGCTAACAAATTAGCCTGCGCAGCTTCGCACTGATTTGTCCGAATCGGATAAATTTGGCTCAAGAAGAGCCGCTGCCAGATGTTCGGACAAGGGCTTAAACGGATTCTGGTCCGAGAGCGGCAGAACAGCTTGTGCAGCATCAAGCCGGCTTCAGCCCTGTCAGTAATATCCCGCCCGTCGCATCACTTCGTCGGCTTGCGCCTGGGCGTTCTGTAGAGCTTCTTTGTCCGACACCTCTCGACGCAAAGCCCTATGAATCTCCTCCCCTAGAATTGCCTCTAAATACAGATATTCGGGGACGGGTGGACGAGGCCACGCTTTCAGCATGTTCCGCTTGGCAAGCTTGTCGACGACACTGACAATCGGCGAGGTCGCTGCTGCTTCGGGATCCGCAGAGACGCTAAAGCGCGGCGCTACGGGAAAGCCGTTTTGAACATTGGCCTTCATGGCTTCAGGCGATGTCATCCAGGCGATCCCCTCGAAGGCTAGTTCAATCCTATCCGGGGCGAGATTGGATGGAATGCAGAGCAGGAAGCCGCCAATCGGGTTATTGGACGCCCCGCCGGGGCCTCGCGGTTGCGGCAAATAAGTAACCTTGCGTTTCACGGCGGAACTAACGTCGTTTTCGAAGCGCGCCGCGCGCACCGTCCAGCAATAAGCAAGCGCGGTTTGACCCGAAAGAAACGACGCGGTGCGACGGTCCCAATCCATCTCGAGAATGTCAGGCGGCGAAACCTCTTTCAGGCGATGCAGGTAATCGAGCACACGCAGCCCCGCGTCCGATTGAATTTGCGGGCGTAGCTGATCGCCTTGCGCGTGATCGACCCCCATCGCGAGCCTGGCCTTGGGAATATGGAGTATCGATTCGCCGCAACATCCCATGAGGAACATGAACGTCGACGCGATAGGCATTCCGCGCGCGCCATTCCAGGCGATGCCATAGCGACCTCTCTCTGGGGCGTGGAAGTGCTTGGCCGCTGCGATCGTCTTATCGAAAGTCGTGGGATATTCGACTTTGTCCTTTTCAAAGAGATCACTTCGCGCCGCCAGCAGTTCGATGGTACAGTAGATTGGAATTCCGTACTGCTGTCCTCGCCAAGTCCCCATAGACCAGACCGACGGATGGAAGTCGAGCGGCGAGATCGCCGCCGTCTTTATGTGAGAATCGAGTGGAATAACGAGGCTTTTGTCGACGGCTTCGCCGAGCCAGGGCGCATTGATCGCGACGATGTCATATTCTGACACCGGCAGCCGAGAGTTTTCAATCAACCGCTGATGAAGCAGCGGTAACTTTCTCAGGTCAAAGTTCTTACGCGACGCCATGTTGTTGCGGAAGTCCGCCCACATGTTGCGCATGGCAAGGAAGTAATTGTCGTCGTTCAGCAGAAAGTGGATTTCGCGCGTTCCGCGAAATAGGCTTTCAATCAATCTCGGTGGCGGAATGATTTGCGCTGCAAAATAAGACCCGCCGAAGTAAAAATCTTCCTCGGCATCGGTTTTGGCGCGCAGACCAAAAGTCTCCGCAAGAAGAAATTTTATCTTTCGGGCGTATTGAATGAAGCTTTCCAGAAGTTTTTCGCTCGGGTGCAATAGGAAGCGCTTCCCGGTGGCTGACGCGTTAGTTGTGATAATATCGCCGTTGTCCAAAAGAGTATGAATACGACGCATGGCGGTCGCGTGGGGAACCTTAGCGACTGACGCTAACGTTGAAATTGTGACCGGCGTCCCTGTTAGATGGTTTTTAATAAGAAACAGCACAATGTTCCATGTCGCGTCTTCTTCCGCAATAAGAATCATTTCTTGGAACGGTAGTCGCACGCGTTCGAGAAAGGCGATGATGCGCAAAAGTTCGTGTTCGGTCATCCGATCGCTGTGTTCGCGGCGCTAAAGGGGCAATCCTCGGAGCCTCACTCTCCAGTTAAGGTAATGTCCCGAATTCATCGTTGTCTACAGTCGCGCGGACCGGTCAAAGGCCCCGCGATGCTCAAAGGGCGCGCGCACCCAGGGCTCGATCAGCGCTCGGTTCTTAAAGGCCAAGAGCTCCCAGAACTGAAATTGCCGCGTCGGACTCGCCATTGGCCGTCGCACCGTCGGCGCGGCCGCGGGCCGTCAGGCCATCTTGACCATCACCTTCATTTCTTGGCCGCTCGGGTTGAGCAGCGAGCGAAAACCCTTATCGACGATGGCTTCCGGTTCGATCCGCGCGGTGATGATTTTCTCCACGGGCAGCCGCCCGCTCGAGATCATTCGAATAACGCGCGGCCACATTGTCACTTGGTAACACCATGTGGCTTCGATCGTGATGTCTTTGAGCGCCCACAGAGCGGGATCGACAAGGGCTTTCTTAACGTGCAGACCGGTTTGAACGACAGTGCCGTGGTTGCGGACGGCCTCTATGCAGGTGTTGAGCGCGGCTTCTATGCCTGAGCATTCGATGGCGGCGTCGACGCCAACGCCTTCCTCAGTGTTTGCACGAATATGGTCGACGACGTTAACGGTCTTCGGATCAAGCACAGCGGCGGCGACGCCGAGAGTCTCGATATGCCGGCGGCGATTGGCGTTTGGCTCACTGACGAAGATTTTGGACGCGCCTACGGCGTGACACACGAGCGTGACCAACGCGCCGATGGGGCCAGCTCCGGTGATCAGAACCGTGCTTCCGCCCGTCACCTTGGCGCGATCCACGCCATAAAGGGCGACCGCGGTCGGCTCCACCATCGCGCCTTGCTCATCCGTCACCCCATCCGGAATGATATTGGCGTTGTAGTCGTTAATGACGGCGAACTCGCCCATGCCTCCCCATGCCCAACTCAGACCGACGCAGCCCATGCTCGGGCTGAGATGGTTGAGCCCCCGGCGACTGTAATAGTCGTCGAGCGGCATGATAAGCGGCTGGATCGAAACTCGATCGCCTTTGCGCACGCGAGTGACGGCGCGCCCAACATCGACAACTTCTGCGGAAAACTCGTGGCCAAGGATCTGCGGCAGCACGGCCCCGGTGAACTTATGCGGAGTCGCGGGCGTCACGATCGGGCCCGCTGCGAACTCGTGCAGATCCGTGCCGCAGATGCCGCACGTCAGCGGCTTCACCATGATCTGACTGTCGCCGACGACGGTTGGGGCGGGCACGTTCTCGACCCGAACGTCTTCCCGGGCGTAAAATCTGACCGCCTTCATCTGGCCCTCCGCGTCCTCGTTTCCCGCTTGCCGTCGGCCCACCATTGGCCCGGCGCCTGCGCCGTGGGAGGTTTTGTGGTTCGTCTAGCACCCAGCCTGTTGACGGGTTGACGCCCAATTGTCCGGAATGAGTATTTCTCAAAAAGCGTAAAACGAGTCACCACAAGCAAAGTCGCCGCGGATCGCCAGCGCCAACGCTCCGCTGTCAACGATACCCGTGCTCGGCGAATAGAGCCGGCGACGTAGGAAACCGCAGCTCGGCCCTTCTCTATCTCCGCGCGCGTCATCCAGGTCAACTCTGATACCCCATTCTTCATCGCGGTCTCGTAAATCGCACGCAGTTTCGGCGTCTCAGCCTCCGCCACCACGTACTTGCCGACCTGTTTGTGCGGGACGCGAAACCGCTCGCAAAAAGCATATAGACGTTGACGTCCCTCGACGCAGAGGCGGGCCTTCAAGGTTCCCGGTGGATACTAAAGGCCGGCGTGAATGACCTCAGAGTTTCGCGAGCTCGTCTCTGCGCCAAATGCGATCGCCGCTCACAGGGACGAGAGTCTCGTGTCCATTGCAAGCGAGCCGGCGCGCAATAGCCAAACCGACAACGCCGGCGCCGACGACCAGAAACTCTACCCTGTCAACCACGCAAACCTCCCTAAGCTCATCCTAAAGCGTCGGCCTACGCCAGGCGAACGGACTAGATATTCATTTTGAGATTATTTCACCGCCCGGCCGTTTCGAAGTTTGGCACTGTCGGTCGCGATAAGCTGGGCAGGAAACGATCACGATGGAATCGGGGAAAATTGCCGCGGTTGGGTCAGAGCCGGTCGGCAACGATGATATAGGCCTTGAACGGCGTCTGGAGCTTTTCCGCCTCCAAGTGGAAATACGAGATTGCGAGAAGCGCGCCTACGACCTTTTCCTCCAGAACCTGATTAAGGGCACCAGCCATCTGTCCCTTGGCCAGGAGGCCGTGGCGGCCGGTTTCGGCGTCGCGATGCGCAAAGGCGATAAATCCTTCTGCACATACCGCGGGCACGCACATACGTTGGCGCGCGGAGCCTCAATGGAGGGAATGCTTGGCGAACTGATGCTGCGCGATATCGGGCTCATGCGAGGTAAAGGCGGCTCGATGCATTTGACGTCCGTCGAGCACGACGTGCTCGGCTCTTATGCGATTATTGGCGCTCATTTGCCGATCGCCTGCGGGTCGGCGTGGCGTGCGCAATATCTCGGCGAGAAAGACGTCTCGGTCTGCTTCTTCGGCGACGGCGCAACCAACATCGGCGCCTTCCACGAGGCGCTCAATTTCGCAGCTATCTGGAAGTTGCCGGTCGTCTTCGTTTGCGAGAATAATCTTTATATGGAGTACACGCCGATCAGCGAGGTGACCGCGGTCAAACATCCAGCCGCCGATCGTGCGGCAAGCTACGGGTTGGAGTCAATTGTCATCGATGGCAACGATGCCGACGAAGTCTACCGAACGGCATACGCGGCGCTAGCGAAAGCGCGCGACGGGGGCGGTCCTTCGATCATCGAGTGCCTGACCTATCGACATTCCGGTCACTCTCGCGCCGATCCAGCAAAGTACCGTCCGCCGGGAGAGCTGGAAGAATGGCTTAAGCGCGACCCTTTGATCATCTACCGACAGAGACTCAAAGAATTCGGCGTCGCCGACGACGCGATCAGCGCGATCGAAAGCGAAAGCAAGCGAAAAGTTGAAGCCGCCACGGCGGCTTGCAAGGCTGCGCCGCAAGCGCCGGTCGACCTCCTCACGGCGGATGTCTATGCGGATGGAGGCTGGGCGTGGCGGAACTAACCTATCGGGACGCCGTCGCCCGCGGTATCGCGCAGGAGATGGAGCGCGACGATCGCGTCGTCTTCCTTGGCGAGGATATCGGGAAGGCGGGCGGCGTCTTCAAGGCGACCGTCGGGCTTTACGAGAAATTCGGGCCGCTTCGGGTCCGCGACACGCCGATCTCCGAACAAGCAATACTGGGTGCGGCGATGGGCGCCGCAATGACGGGGCTCCGGCCCATCGCCGAACTCATGTTCGCCGACTTCCTGGCGGTATGCTTTGACTATGTCGCTAACGAAATGTCGAAACTTCGGTATATGACGAACGGACAGCTTTCTTGTCCGCTTGTTGTTCGCACTGGAAATGGCGGCGGCGTTCGCTTTGGCGCGCAGCATTCCCAGTCGATCGAGAACTGGACGATGATGATCCCGGGCGTGAAAGTGGTTGCGCCGTCTTCGCCCGTCGATGTCATCGGGCTGATGGCGGCGGCGGTTCGCGACCCGGATCC
This sequence comes from Alphaproteobacteria bacterium, assembly GCA_021325385.1. Taxonomy (GTDB): domain Bacteria; phylum Pseudomonadota; class Alphaproteobacteria; order Rhizobiales; family Beijerinckiaceae; genus Roseiarcus. Next base: position 9,099 of record JAJPHH010000068.1, on the reverse strand, counting down.
GGTCATCTTTCACGAACATAAGGCCCTTTACGCCACGAAGGGCGAAGTCCCCGACGGCGAGATCGTCGACGTGTTGGGGATCGCGAAGATCCTCCGGCCGGGCAGCGATTGTACAATTGCGGCGCTTGGATTGATGGCGCCGCGCGCGCTCGAAGCGGCCGGTGTCTTGGCTCGCGAACACAAAATAGATGCGGAAGTCATCGACGTGCGGTCGTTGGTTCCGCTCGACACCCAAACAATTCTAGGGTCGATCGCCAAGACGGGCCGCCTCTTCACCGTGGAGGAAAATCCACGCCTTTGCGGGTGGGGCGCGGAGATCGCCTCGATCGCCGCTGACGAGGCGTTTTGGGACCTCGACGGCCCGATCGTCCGCATAACCACGCCGCACATCCCGCTACCCGCCGCCGACCACCTTGAAGATCTCGCCCTGCCGAGCGCCGCTCGCATCGTCGAGAAGGTCTGTCGCGTCCTCAATGGATAGCCGGATGACCGCCACTATCATCATGCCGCAACTTGGCGAAACCGTTGCGGAGGGAAAGATTCTCGCCTGGTTCAAGTCGGTCGGCGACCAGATCCGTGAAGGCGAGAACCTTTTCGAAGTCGAGACGGACAAGGTGACCGTTGACGTGCAGGCGATCGTTTCGGGTCGTCTCAGCGAAATTCGCGTCAGCGCGGGGGAGGTCGCAAAAATCGGGGACGTCGTCGCGCTGGTCGGCCCTGCGGTCGCCGCGGTCGACGTCCGGTCCGCCCCAACGGGCGTTATGAGACAGCCGGCTTGGCGAGCCGCTTTCGAGGAGGTGTCCACGCCGATAGGCAAATTCGGGCCGGCGAAGGGACCTGACGGGGTGCGCATCACGCCGCTCGCGAGACGCCTGATCGCGCAAGCTGGACTGGATCTCGATCGGCTCGCGCAAGACGCGCGGCGACGGGGGAGCAATCGCGTCGTCGAAGCGGATGTGCGCGCTGCGCTCGCTCAGGAAACGGCTCCAGCGCCGCCCGCGCCGGCCTCTCTCTCGACGACGGCCGCGCCTCCGCAACGCTCTGCGCAAAGCGGCGGGGCGGTCGTCTCGCTTAACGCGGTGCGCCTAAAGACCGGGGAGCGCCTCGCCGAGAATTGGCGAAACATCCCTCATGTCTTCCAAGCGATCGAAGTCGATTTCACGTCGATCGATCGGGCGCGCCGCAAGCACAAGGACGCCTTCCAGCAAGCCCACGGCTTTTCGTTGACTTACCTTCCTTTTATCGCGCGAGCGACCTGTCTGGCGCTTCAAGCTTTTCCGAACGTGAACGCGCGGTTCGACGGAAAGGCGCTGACGCTCTCGCGCGAAACGCATCTTGGGATCGCCGTCGACCTTTCGCATAACGGCCTTGTCGTGCCAGTCGTGCGCGACGCCGGCGATCTGGCGCTTGTCGGTCTTGCTAAGGCTATGCGGCGGCAAATCGAGAAAGCGCGCGCGGGAAAATTGACGCCGGACGACCTCGCTGGCGGAACCTATTCAATCAGCAATAATGGGGCTTTCGGAACCTCGTTCACCGCGCCGATCATCAACGCGCCGCAAGTCGCCATTCTGTCTACGGACGCGATAAAACTGAAGCCCGCAATCGTCTCCACGTCGGAAGGCGATTTCATCGCCGCTCGGATGATGGGCGTGATCGGGCAGAGCTTCGATCATCGCGCCTTCGACGGCGCTTATTCCGCCGCCTTCCTGTCCCGCCTCAAGCAAATCCTCGAAGATCGGAACTGGGGCGATGAGTTGGATGGCGAGCAATAGCAAGCGCCGGATCGAAAAGGCCACGCAGAGACGTCTGGAGGAACGATGAAATACAACAGACCGCACTCGACCGCCGCCTGGGGCGCTATGGCGAAGGACTGGGAGCAGGGCATTGACTATCACCGCCTGTCCAAGGATCGCCTGACGCGCACCCAGCAATCCTTGCGCTATGCCGGTCTCGGCGCCGTATTGTGTTTCAATTTCGACAATATTCGCTACGTTACGGCGACTCATATCGGCGAGTGGGCGCGCGACAAATTCTTCCGCTACGCGCTTTGCCCCGCGGAGGGAAAGCCGTTTCTCTGGGATCCGGCGCCGCCGGCGAAGCGAATTTCATCGCCATGGATTTCCGACAATGTCGCCGCGCCGATCACCACGATGCAGGGCGCGATACCGCCATCGATGAACGTCCAGAACGATTTCGCCCGGCAAATCAAGAAGGCGCTCGTCCACTACGGCATCGGCAAAGAGCCGTTGGGCATCGATATGATGGAGATCGGCATGTTGCGCGCGCTCGAAGCGGAGGGCGTCGAAGTCGTCGACGGTCAGCAGGCGCTGCTGGATGCGCGCGAGGTCAAAACCGAGGACGAAATCGAGCTTCTGCGCATGTCCGCCGCGATGGTGGATGCGACCTACGTCGATATCGCCCGCGCGATCCGGCCCGGCGCCAAGGAGAACGAGCTCGTCGCCATCGCGAACGATCGTCTCTTCCGCATGGGCTCGGAGCGAGTGGAATGCGTGAACTCGGTTTCCGGCCGCCGCGGCCGACCGCATTCCCACACATTTTCCGACCGCATGATCCAGCCCGGCGACATGATTTTCCTAGATATCATGCATTCCTATAATGGCTACCGTACTTGCTACTATCGCACGTTCATTTGTGGCGAGCCGAATAAGCACCAGATCGACGCTTACGAAACCGCGTCGAAATGGATCAGCGCCTCGATAGATATGATCCATCCCGGCATAACGCCTGATGAAGTCGCCTCCGTTTGGCCCGACGCCCAGGAATTCGGATACCGCGACGAGGAGGAAGCTTTCCTCCTGCAATATGGTCACGGCGTCGGCTTGTCCCTTTGGGAGCGGCCCATCTTCTCCAAGCGCTTCCGCGGCCAGAACCGGCCGCTGGTTGAGGGGATGGTGTTTGCTCTGGAGACTTGGAAGGGCGCAGACGACGGCTCCGGCGCCGCGCGCATCGAGGAGGAGGTCGTCGTCACAAAGGATGGCTGCGAGATTATCACGAATTTCCCATCGGACCGCCTGATTTCCTGCGGGCTTCCAGGCTGCGAAGTATTTTGATTGGAGGTCCCATCGTGGGAGGAACTTCGCCTTCCGACGCCAGGAGTAGAATCCCGGTGACCCTCGTCACCGGCTTTCTCGGGAGCGGAAAGACGACCTTGATCAATGCGGCGCTTTCTTGTCCGGAGATGTCGCGGACCATGATCGTCGTGAACGAATTCGGCGAAGTCGGGCTTGATCAAAAGCTATTCGCGCGCAGTTCCGACTCTGTCGTCGTGCTCGAGAACGGCTGCTTATGTTGCACGGTGCGAAGCGATCTTATTGGCACGCTCAATTCTCTCTTTCACTCTCGGAAGGCCGGAGAGATACCCTTCTTCGATAATGTGGTGATCGAAACCTCGGGCCTCGCAGAGCCAGGGCCGCTGTTGCAGGCGTTCTTGTCGGAGCCGACGCTCGACGGTCTTTACCGGGTGGCGAGCATTTTGACCCTTGTCGACGCCGTCAATTGGCCGGGGACGTCAAAAGAGCATGACGAATCCGTGCGTCAGGTCGCGCTTGCCGATCAGATCCGGATCACGAAGCTCGATCTCATTCCTGGCGATACGGAATTGGCGGCCACTCGCCTGCGCATGGACCTGCGTCGGATCAATCCGTCGGCTGAAATCACGTTCGTCGACTGGTCGGCAAAAACGATTGCCGCGCTTTTAACCGCGCCGGGCTTCGACGCTGCCGATCCCGAAGCAGATCCTCGCCGCTGGCTCAACGTCGAGGCCTACCGGGCGGCGGCCGAAGCTGACGACCATGATCCTTGCGAGCACGAGCATCAAGACCATGATGATCATGATCGCGCTCACGGTCACCGCTCCCATCTCAGCGAGAAGGGCGTCGAAACATTCCTTCTGATGCGCGAGGAGCCGCTCTCCCGTGACGAGCTTCAGTTCTTGCTCGACGGCGTCTCCCAAAATCTCGGGCCGGGATTGTTGAGAGTGAAGGGCCTGGTCAATGTCTCCGAAGAACCGGGCCGTCCGGCGGTCATCCAAGGCGCTCAACACCTCCTTCACACGATGACTTGGCTTGATCGGTGGCCTGATGCGGATCAGCGGAGCCGCATCGTCTTCATCACGCAGGGCATTCCGCGCGCCAGCCTCAAGGACGTCATCGAGCTTCTCGACCGTGTCAGCGCTCGTACGTTCAAAGCGCGCGAACGAGGACGGCGGACTTCAGACGCGGATAGGAGATCGACGCAAGCGCAATGACGTTCGACCTCATCGTGATCGGATCCGGCCCCGGCGGCTACGTCGCGGCGATCCGCGCCGCGCAACTCGGCCTGAAGACGGCAATCGTTGAGCGGGAACACCTTGGCGGCGTTTGCCTGAACTGGGGATGCATCCCGACGAAGGCGCTATTGCGTTCGGCGGAGGTCTACGAGTTGATGCGCCGCGCCAAAGACTTCGGCCTTTCAGCGGACAACATTCGCTTCGACGCATCGGCGATCGTGGAGCGGTCGCGAACCGTCTCCTCTCGGCTTAGCGGCGGCGTCGCCGCGCTGTTGAAGAAGAACAAAGTAGAGGTGATCTGGGGCGAGGCCATTCTTACCGGGCCGGGCCGCGTTCGCGTGTCCGACTCCAAGATCGCCGGCGGTCGTCCTCGTCCATCTGCGCCGGTCGACGCGCTGGGCGCCGGCGACTATACGGCCGATCATATTATCGTTGCGACCGGGGCTCGTTCGCGCGCTCTTCCTGGCCTGGAGCCTGACGGCGAAGCAGTTTGGACCTATTTCGAGGCCATGGCTCCCCGGCATATTCCGAATTCGCTGTTGATCGTCGGCTCGGGCGCCATCGGGATGGAATTCGCATCGCTCTACGCCTCGTTGGGCGCGCGTGTGACCCTGGTTGAAATTCTCGATCAGATCCTTCCCGCCGAAGACGCAGAAATTTCGACATTCGCCCGCAAGCAGTTCGAGAAACAGGGCATAGACATAAGGACCGCAGCCAAGGTGGTCGCGCTCTCGCGGACCGGGGAAGGCGGGATTGTCGCGACCATCGACCAGGCCGGCCGAACGGACGAATTGTCCGCGGAGCGCGTCATCGTGGCGGCCGGCGTGCAAAGCAATATTGAGGGCCTTGGGCTGGAATCTCTCGGCGTAAGATTGGAGCGGGGATGGATTGCCGCGGACGGCCTCGGACGGACCAATGTCGCGGGTGTTTACGCCATTGGCGATGTCGCCGGTCCTCCGATGCTCGCTCACAAGGCTGAACACGAAGGCGTCGTCTGCGTTGAAGCCATCAAGGGGTTGAACCCCGGTCCGCTCGAAAAGTCTCGCATTCCCGCCTGCACTTACAGCCGGCCTCAAATCGCGAGCGTTGGATTGACGGAGAGCAAGGCTCGCTTGGCCGGGCTCGATATTCGCGTCGGACGCTTCCCCTTCGCCGGCAACGGCAAGGCGATCGCCCTTGGCGAGGATCAGGGAATGGCGAAGACTATTTTCGACGCCCATTCGGGAAAATTGCTCGGCGCCCACTTGGTGGGAGCGGAGGTCACCGAACTGATCCAAGGTTTTGTCATCGCGATGGGCTTGGAGACAACGGAGGAAGAGCTGCTGCGTACCGTGTTTCCGCATCCGACTCTGTCGGAGATGATGCACGAGAGCGTTCTCGACGCCTACGGCCGAGCGATCCATAAATAGGGGCGCGAACAACCGGGAATGCGCCCGGGAAATTGAGGTCCTCGCCGTGCAATCGAAACCCCTTCGCCTGGACGGAAACTCCTGCTCAATTCTTTGGTCGGCGCGACGTCCGCACTATTGGCATGAAAGATCTCGATATCATTGCCGACGTCTCGCGCCAGGAACACTGTCCAATGCCGCTCGTGGCGCAAATTCGACAGCAGTACGAAGCGGCGTTCACCAATGGTTGTGGAAGGTTCGATTTTTTCGTGCTCGTTCGCGAAGCAGTCTGGATTGCCGGTCTCTAAACGCCGCGCCCCACAAAATAAAAAGCACCGGATAGGCAATCGGAGGAAACGCAGATGGACAAGCTGCAGGAGAAAGTGATCTTCATAACTGGAGGCGCTCAAGGTCTCGGCGAAGGCATTGCTCGGCGCCTGGTGGAGGATGGCGCTTCGGTTGTGATCGCGGACATCAACGGCGCAAAGGCCGCGTCTGTCGCGGACGATCTGCGCCGCGAAGGTCACAAGGCGATCTCGGTAACCCTCGATGTTGCCGAGCGTAAGCAGATGCGGGATGCAATTGAGAGAACTGTCGAACACTTCGGCGGGCTCGATGTCATGTTCAACAACGCTGGCTTCAATCGGCCGCTCCCATTCATGGACGTCGATGAAGACAACTTCAACAGCATCATGCGCGTGAACGCTCTCGGCGTCCTGATTGGCACCCAGGAAGCTGCTCGGCAAATGATGGCGCAAGGCAGAGGCGGCAAGATCATCAACACAGCCTCAATCGCCGGAAGACAGGGCTATGCGGAGTTCGCTCCCTATTGCGCCAGCAAGGCCTCCGTCATCTCGCTGACCCAAGCCAGCGCTCGAGAGTTTGCCAAAAGCCGAATCACGGTCAATGCCTTTGCGCCAGGCGTGGTGGTGACGCCGCTTTGGGACGGCCTCGAGCAGGACATGATGGATAGGGGGGTCATCAAAAGGAAAGGCGAATTCATCGAGTCGTTCTCATCCAGCATTTTAGTCGGCTTTCCGTCTAAGCCGGCGGACCTCGCCGGTATTGCGTCTTTTCTTGCCTCGGCCGATTCTGACTACATAACGGGACAGGTCATCATGGCCGACGGGGGAATGGTGCTCGTCTAGATTCGGTAGGATTGAGAGACGGACAGCGAATCGGGAATGCAAGCGATTTGACGGAAGGACCTCGCCCTTGAGCACGACAGAAAATCCCAAGATTGCCTTTGTTGGAACGGGCGCGCAGGGCGCTTCGATCGGAGCCGATTTCGCGTTGGCTGGATACGATGTGACGTTCATCGAGCAATGGCCCGCTCACGTCGACGCCATCCGTGAAAAGGGGATAACCGTCAACTTACCGGCGCGCGTCATAAACGCCAGAGTGCCGATTTTTCACTTTTGTCAGGTCGCCGAAATCAAGCATTGCTTTGATCTCATCTTTCTCGTCGTGAAGGCCTACGACACGAAATGGGTTACCCAGATGGCGGCGCCGATCCTTGCAAAGGACGGATTCCTCATCGGTCTTCAAAACGGGATGACGCATTTGGATATTGCATCTGTCGTCGGCCCAGAAAGGACGATTGGAGCCGTCATTGAGATCGCTTCCAATATGTTCGTCCCAGGCGTCACGAACCGGCAGAACGACCAGGAAGAATCCTGGTTCGCCCTTGGAGCGGTCGATCCCGCTCAACAGCATCGCGTCGAGAATGTCGCTCAGATTCTCCGATGTACCGGTCGCGTCGAGGTAACCAATGACATCAAGTCCTGCAAATGGATGAAATTGGTCGTGAATGCCGCCGAGCTAATACCGTCCGCCATTCTCAACCTGCCGCTCGCGGACGCGGCTCGCACGCCCGGTTTCCTGGAGGTCATGCGGCGCGCGGGATACGAAGCTATGCAAGCGGCGCTCCTCGACGGAGCGCAGATCATACCGATCATTGGGCTGCCGCCGATAACGACTAACCATCCCGAACGATATGTTGATCGTATTTTCGACGAGGTTCTGACCACATTCTCAAGGCCGGACACGTTGACTACGTCTCTCCAAGATTGGCGAAAGGGGCGACGCGCCGAAATTCGGGAGGTCAACGGACATGCAATCGACGTCCTTCGGCAATCGGGGATTGACGCCCCTGTCAACGAGCGCGTTGTCAAGATGGCTTTGGATATCGAGAACGGCTCGCTCGACGCGAGTCCCGACAACGCGTCGGCTCTTATCGAGCTCTTGGGCGCGATTGCTTGAACGGTCGTTCGGATGATCGAACAGGGCTGAGCTATCAAGCAAGCGAGCGGACAACACAGGAGGCGTTCCGTTTGAACCGGAAGGACGGCGATGATGCGCGCGCCCGCCGCCTTGAGCTCGGCGAGGAATGTCCACGTGAGCGCGAGCGCCACCGCCTTCGACGCCGCGTATGCTCCCGCCATCGGCAAGGTTGCGAGAGCGAGAAACGAGACGATGTTGATGACGGCGCCGGACGAATACCGACGAGCCCTTGAAGCGGCCCGAAATAGTTCTCGATATTCGCGGCAGTGAGGGCGCCGGCGTAGGCGGCGAGCCCGGCGTTGTTGATCAGGACATTGACGTCGGACGCCTTCTTGGCTGCCGTTTCGATGCTCGCCGGATCGGTCACATCGAGCTGGATCAGCTTGTGCCCTTTGGCGTCCCGGAAGGGATTCGAACCCCTGACCTACGGTTTAGGAAACCGTTGCTCTATCCTGCTGAGCTACCGGGACGGATTGACGCGGACGTCTCGGCCCGCAAGATGCCGGGATGGCTCGGGCGGGCAGGGCGCGTCTAACACGAAATCGTCGCTTGCGCATCCCCGGCTGGGGGCCGGCCGGGGCGCTGGCGGCCGGGTTGCTCCTCGCTCTGATCCTTTCCGCGGAAGCGCGGGCCGGCTGCGGCGCCGGCCCGGAGCAGCGCGTGAAGATCGCCGCGATCGGCGACCGGCTCGACGTAACGCTGGCCGACGGGCGGCAGGTTCGGCTCGCCGGACTCGATCCGCCCGATCCGGATCGCGGCGATCCGGCGGTCGCGGCGGCGGCGCAGCTTTTTGCCGCCGATTGGCTCGTCGGCCGCGAGGTCGGCTTGCGGGTCCTCTACGCCAAGCCCGACCGTTGGGGCCGGCTGCCGGCCGATCTCGTCGCGCCGCCGCCGGACGGCGCGGCGGGCGCGCCGGTTTCGGCGGCGATCGCGCTGCTCAGCGCCGGCGAGGCCCGGGTCTGGCCGGAGCCCGACGTCTATGCCTGCCTCGCCGATCTGCTCAAGGCCGAGGCGGAGGGGCGCGACAAGCGGCTTGGCCTCTGGCGCGATCCATATTATGCGATCGTTGACGCGGCCGATCTCGACAATTTACGAAAGCGTGACGGCCAATTTACATTGGTCGAAGGGACGCCGTCGCGG
>JAJPHH010000170.1 GCA_021325385.1 Alphaproteobacteria bacterium | reverse complement strand
TCGACGCCGAGCAGGCGGCGAATGTCCGGATTGTCCGATTTCAGCTTCTCGTCGACATTGGCCTGGGTGACGCCGAGCTCCTCGGCCGTGAGCAGCGCGTAATGGGTCCATTGCACGAGCTGGAACCATTGCACGTCGTCCTTGCGCACCGACGGGCCTAGCGGCTCCTTCGAGATGATTTCGGGCAGCACGATGTTGTCGTCGGGGACGGACAGCTTGAGCCTTTCGGCGTAAAGCCCTGACGAATCGGTCGTATAGGCGTCGCAGCGACCGCTGTCATAGGCCCGCACCGTCTCTTCGTCCGTGGCGAAGACGACCGGCTCGAACTTCATGTTGTTTGCCCGAAAATAGTCGGCGAGATTGAGCTCGGTCGTCGTGCCCTGCTGCACGCAGATCGAGGCGCCGTCGAGCTGCTTGGCCGAGGCCACGTTCAGCTTCTTGCGGACCATGAAGCCCTGGCCGTCATAGAAATTGACGCCGGTGAAGAACATGCCGCCGGTCTCGCGCGACAAGGTCCATGTCGTGTTGCGGATGAGCACGTCGATCTCGCCGGAGGCGAGAATGGTCGGCCGATCCTTGGCGTTGATCGGCAGGAACTTGACCTTGGTCGGGTCATTGAAGATCGCCGCCGCGATGGCGCGGCATTCGTCGACGTCGAGGCCTTTCCAGACGCCCTTGTCGTCGGGCAGACCGAATCCGGCGAGGCCGGGATTGGAGCCGCAATTCAAGACGCCACGCTGTTTGACTTGATCGAGCGTGCCGGCCTCGGCGGCCGTCGCCGTCATGCAAGCCAGCGCCGCGCCGGCCAATGCGGCGATGAGATTGTTCATTGAAATGGCCTCCCGAAAAGTGATCGCGCCGGCGATCCTATGCGGGCGGGCGCGGCGGCGAAAGAGGCGGCGCGGATTGACGCGCGGGCGAGCCCTGGCCAATTTGCCCGCTCGAGGATCGGGAGACCCGTTAAAAGACATGACGAAGCTCACGCCAGCCGCCAAGAAGAAATTGCGCGCCCGTTCGCGGCTCGTTCACCTCGGCCGCGACGCCGAGGCGTCGCAGGGCTTCGTCAATGTCCCGCCCTATCGCGGCTCGACCGTCCTCTATCCCAATGTCGAGACGCTGAAGAACCGGAGCCAGCGCTACACCTATGGCACGCATGGCACGCCGACCACCGAGGCTTTGTGCGAAGCCTGGACCTCGATTTCCGGCGCGGCCGGAACCGTTCTCGTCCCGTCCGGCCTTGCGGCGATCATCGTCGCCATGACGACGGCGCTCAGCGCCGGCGATCATTTCCTCGTCACCGACGCCGCATACCAGCCGGCGCGCGTCTATTGCGATACGATCCTCAAGCGGATGGGCGTCGAGACAACCTATTACGACCCCGCGATCGGCGCCGGGATCGAAGCGCTGATGCGCGACAATACGCGCGCGGTCTTCGTCGAGGCGCCGGGTTCGCAATCGCTCGACATGCAGGACGTGCCCGCGATCGCCGCCGTGGCCAAGTCGCGCGGCGCTTGCGTGGTCATGGACAATACCTGGGCGACGCCGCTGTTCTTTTCGCCGCACGCGCATGGCGTCGACCTCGCCGTCGAGGCGGGGACGAAATACCTTTCCGGCCATTCCGATTTGCTGCTCGGCCTGGTTACCGCCAATCAGGAATGGTTCCCGCGGCTTCACCGTACGGTCGATGCGCTGGCGATTCCGCCCGGTCCCGAAGACGCGTTCCTCGCCTTGCGCGGCTTACGCACCATGGAGCTGCGCCTGAAGGAAGCCGAGCGCCAGGCGCTGAGCCTCGCGCGCTGGCTCAAAGAACGCCCGGAAGTGCTTCGCGTCATTCACCCCGCGCTGGAGGACTGTCCCGGCCACGCGATCTGGAAGCGCGATTTTTTCGGCTCGTCGGGCCTGTTCTCGATCGTGCTGAAGCCGGTTTCCGATCAAGCGGTCGCCGCCCTGCTCGACAGCCTGCAATTATTCGGCATGGGCTATTCCTGGGGCGGCTACGAAAGCCTCGTCATCCCGTTCGATTGCACGAAATACCGCACCGCGACCCGCTGGGCGCCGGGCGGCCCGACCTTGCGATTCTCGGTCGGCTTGGAGGATATCGAGGATTTGAAGGAGGACCTCGACCGCGGCTTCGTCCGCCTCGCCGCGGCCGCGTGACGGCTTCCAGCTTCTGAAGGCGTCGACGCCTCCACCCTATTCGAGGCACCTCGCGCCGCGCCGAGCTTCTTGATCCTCACCGCTTTTGTTCCGCGCCGCACATGCGACGGCCGCCTATCGGTGATTGCGGATAATGGTAGTTACGGCGTGGATAGCCTTACAACCAATACGTTTTATACGTACGGCGACAATCGCATCAACGGGAATGGAGCAGCAGACGTCGTCGGCGGTTTGAACGCGTGACGCGGAAGTCGGGATCAGTCGACTGGCGGGATGTCGTACCTTGAGGGGCTGGCGGAGGTCTCGTCTTCACGCCGTGGCGCCGCGAGCGCGGCTCAGGTCGATCTCGACTCCCGCCACGATTTCGCCCATATCGGGCGCCGGCCGCGCCGCGCGGCCCGCGATTCTCCTGGGGGACTTCAGCCATGATCCGCTCCGCCTTCATCGCCTTGGGCGTTCTCGCCCTGCTGCCCGGCTTGGCCGTCGCCAAGACGTTTCCCGTGCCGGCGGACGATCCGATCGCCACCGTCTCCATTCCTGATTCGTGGAATCCGGAGACCTATGAGGGCGGCGTCGAGGCGACGTCGGAGGACGGCAAAATCTATGTCGCGATCGAGCAGGTTGCGGCCGACGACGTGAAATCGGCGACCGAGGAGGGGATCAAGTTCTTCGTCAAGCAGGGCGTCGACATCGACGCAAATTCGATGAAGACGAAGCAGATCAAGATCAACGCTCTCGACGCTTTCGACATCACCTTTACCGGCAAGGACAAGGATGGGCCGGCCAATATCAGCCTGACGCTGGTCGCGACGAATTCAAGCGGCAAGTTCTTGCTGCTCTATTACTGGGGCTCGCCCGAAGGCGAAAAAGCCAATCTCGGCGACCTGAAGAAGATTTCGGACAGCATTCAGGCGACGAAGTAAGGTCGCCAGAAGCCGAGGGGCCGAAAGCTACGCGCCGCTAGTAAACGCCCTCCGTCATCTGCGAGGAGCGAAGCGACGAAGCCATCCACTCGTAAGGCTCAGCCCGAGGAGCGGATTGCTTTGCTTCGCTTCGCTCGCAACGACGCGGAGCGGCTGACCGCGGCCGTCGCAATCAGTAGTAGCGCTTGAGCTCGGCTTTGCGGGCCGCCTTGCGGGCCTTGCGCGCGGCGTAGCGGGCGTCGCGCTCGGCCTTTTTCTGGGCTTCGATTTCGGCTTTGCGCTTGGCCTCTTCCTGGCGCTGCAGCTCGCGGAGCTCCTCCTCCGCCCGCCGCGCCTCGGCGGCGAGCCGTTCTTGCTCGAGCCGCTCGGCCTCGCGCCGGCGCTCCTCCTCGGCGAGCCGCGCCGCCTCTTCCGCCGCCTTCCGGGCGCGCTCAGCGGCGCGCTCCGCCTCGCGCGCCTCGCGCGCCTCGATTATGGCGCGGCGCCGCTTCTGGCGCTCGACATATTCCGGGTCGTCCGGATTAAAGGGAGGCTTGCTGAGGAATTTCGCTGCGAGGGCTTTTTTTGCTTCGGCCGCGGCCGTCTGTCGATCTTTGAAGTTCTGACCAAAAAAATTAGGCATCGTTCCTGGTCTTGGCGTGAATAAGCGGCCGGCTCTTGCCACAGCGCCGAGCGCTCGACAACCCATGACGCCGCATTGCTGAACTGTCGGCCACGCACAAACGCGCGCCTTGGCCGGCAAGGCGGCGTCGGCTCAAACGGATGCCGCGGAAATAGGCCGCCTGCCGCGATTTTAAAGAGATCCGCCGAAAGCCGAACCTCAGGTCAAATGAATGTGATCCGCAGCGCCGCGGCGGCTTTTCGATTCGGCCATGCTACGGCATCTTCAAATTCGGCTTGCTTCCGCGCCGATCCGCGAGCGTCATAAGCGTCGGGGCCTCTGCAATGCCGGACATCGGATCGACGCTGTTTCTGTTCGTTCTGTTGTGCGCCGCCGCCGCGATCGGGTTTTGGATCAACGGGCGCCTGTCGGAGGACCACCGGTCGCGCGATTCGATCGAGCTGATGCAGCTCGCCCTCGGTCTGCTCGTCACCTTCACCGCGATCGTCCTCGGCTTGCTGACGACGTCGGTCAAGGGCGGCTTCGACGCCGCTTACGCGGCGCGCAGCGCCTATGCCGGCCAGCTCGCCCAATTCGACCGCTGTCTGCGCGATTACGGCGCCGACGCTCAGCCGATGCGCGACGACTTGCGCCGCTACACCGCTGCGGTCATCGCCAGCACCTGGCCTTGGGAAAAGCCGCCGACCGGCGTGACCTACCCGGCGACCGCGAATATGCCGCTCACCGGCGAAAGCTCGGTCCTGGCGGCGCTGATCGACGAGATCGGTTACAAGCTCCATTCGCTGCAGCCGGGCGACTCGCTCCATCGCAATCTCGCCGCGGCCTGCGATCAACAATTCGCCGATCTGCTTCAGCGCCGCTGGGCGGTGATCGAAGGCGTCCACGGCTCGATTTCGCCGCCCTTCTATTGGGTGCTCGTGTTCTGGCTCGTCATTCTCTTCGCCAGCTTTGGCCTGAGAGCGCCGCCCAACCGGATGAGCACGACGATCATCGGGCTCTGCGCGCTGTCGGTCACCGTCGCAGTGTTCGTGATCCTGGACCTCGACCTGCCCTATGGCGGCCTTTTCGGCATCCCGAGCGATTCGATGCGCAACGCTCTGGCCGATATGATGCGGTGAGGCCCGCGCGGCGCGCGAAGCCGCCGGAACTCCACGACGGCTGCGGCGTTTTTACGTCGGCTGAACGGCGGAATCGAGGAAGAGCGATGATCAAGAGCCTGAGCGTTGCGGTCGCCTTTGTCTCGGCGAGCCTCGCCATCCTCCCGGCCGTCGCCGCCGATAACGACACGTCCAACCCGCCGGCGAATTCGGCCAGCCCGTCCCAGCCGCCCAATCCGCCCGCGCCGGCCAATTCCGCTCCGGCTCAAAATCAGACGCCCGCCACGCCCGAACAACAGCCGTCCAACGCCAATCCGCCGCCGTCGAATCCGAGCGCGCAACAGAATCCTCCAGCGGCGACGCAGCCCTCGCCGCCGTCCAACGCCAATCCGCCCGCAACGACGACGCCGACTCCGAGCGGCGAGAATGCGCCCGCCGCGGGTCAGAACGAGCAAAAATCGGCGCCGCCTGCGCCGAAAGCGTCCGCTCCATCGACGCCGTCGCCGGCGCATCGAGCCGCGCCGCGGCGTTACCGCCATTACCACTCTCACTATTGGCGGCCCTGGCTGCATCACCGCTATTGGCCCTGGCCCCGGCCGCGGCATTGGGTCCGGCATCCGCGAGAAGAGCACGAGCCGATTCCGCGCTATTGACAGCAGGCGCGGCCAACGCCGACGGAAGAGTTCCGGCTTTACGGTCCCCCCCCCCGTCACGAGCCGCGCCGTTTTGAGCGAGCGGTGGCGACCCCGGCAGGGCTCGAACCTGCGACCTGCCGCTTAGAAGGCGGCTGCTCTAATCCGGCTGAGCTACGGGGCCGTCCGTCAATGCGTCCAGGGCGCGACGCGATTGGGCCGGAAATTGTCCGAATAAGAAACGATCCTGCGCGGCGCCGGCTTCGGCTCCTCGACGCGATAGGCGATCCCCTGGCGCTGAGCGTAAGCGATCGCCTCTTCCCTTGTGTCGAACCACAGCTTGACCTGGGATTTCATGTCGGTCGAGCTCGTCCAGCCCATCAGCGGCTCGATCTGGCGCGGCGCCTCGGGCTCGTATTCGAGCAGCCACTTGTCCTTGGCCTGGCCCGATTGCATGGCGGTGCGGGCCGGCTGATAGATTTTTGCGGTCATCGTCAGGTCCAACGCATGCTTTATGAACTGCTCGTGGTCGGGGCAGCAGGATTCGAACCTGCGACCTGAAGTACCCAAAACTTCCGCGCTACCGGGCTGCGCTATGCCCCGATTATAGGTAAATCGCCTGTTTCCTTTAGAAAATGGTCGCCGCTAGCACGGCGGTCCATCGTCGCAAAGGGCGCACCGGACCGCTCCGGACGTTGGACGTCCCCGACAGATTCCCATGCGCCCAGAGCCGATAACATGAGGCGTCCGCGCCAGCAATCGCTCCGTGGAGCGACGCGCCGACTCGCCCGGCAGCAGCTCGCCTAAAGCATTCCCTCGGCCTTGAGCGCGCTGGTGAGCCGGCGCTGGGCCGCCGCAAGATCAAAATGGGTCGCCCGGCCCCGATCGATCGTCGCAAGGGCGTCCAGGGCCGAATCCCAATGTTCGGCGGTCTGGCGGTCTTGGGGGAGCGACGCGATCATCTCGATCGCATCGTGAACCGTTTCCAGGCGGCGGCCGTCCTTCAACACGAGCGGCGCCTGAAGGTGGTGCGTCCACATAGCCGCCTAACGCGCGAGCGCCGCGGAAGGCGCCATCGGCCGTTCAGATCGCCGATTCGCGTCTAACGGCGCATGGGCAAATTCCGCGCATGCCGCCGCCTGGGCGCGAACCTTGGTCAATCGGCCTGACCTGAAGGCGGCTCTCCGCCACTACATCGGTCGATCGGCCTGACCCGAGGCCAAATGTCTCGCCTATGGCCGCGCGCCGGATGGTCGGCTCCGCCGACTTGAAAACGGAGCCGACCGAGCAGCGCGGGCGGTTGGAGATGGGATCGCGCGCCGCCCGATCACTATTGACGGTCTGATCGGCGCGAGCCTAGCCGTGAAGCCCGAGACTTGGCCGCCGCGCGGCGGGCGCCCCGACGAGCAACGCTTCGCGCAGGGCGTCGAGCCGCGCCGCCGCCGCCCGGATGTCGAAGCGCGAGGCCGCCCGCGCCGCGCCGCGCCGCTGCAGATCGGCCCGCCTTTGATCGTCCTGCGCCAAGACGACCAGGGCCTCCGCCAACGCATCGGGCCTGACCTTCTCGACGACGACGCCGCAATCGGCGAGAATTTCGCCGGATCCGCCCGAGGCGCTGGAGACGACCGCGCAACCGGCCGCCATAGCCTCCAGAGTGGTGCGGCCGAACGGCTCGCGCCACAGCGCCGGAGTCGCCGCGATTTCGGCGCGGGCGAACAGCGCCATGGCCTCGTCGTGGCGGATTTGGCCCAAAAGAGTCAGGCGCTCGCCAAGCGCCGCGATTTCGCCTCGGAGCTCCCTGGCGAGCAAGCCGTTCTTGTCCTCGCCGGCGATCGCCAACCGCCAATCCGGAAGTCGCGGCGCCGCCAGGGCGAAGGCCTGGACGAGTTCGACGACGCCCTTATCGCGGACGATGCGGCCGACGAAGGCGATGATCTTCTCTTTGGCGAGACGCTGGATCGCGTCGATCTCGAGCCCATTCGGAACGACGTGAACCTTGCCGGAATCGCCGCCCAGCCCTTCCAGGAAACGACCGCGGACGAATTCGCTGACGCAATAGATCGCGTCCGCCGCGGCGAGAACGCGGCGACGGTCGCGCGCGCCGCGCGTCCCCGCCATTTCCTGCGGATCGTTGTGCAGGAAAAGCGCAAGTTTCGTCTCGGGGAGCAGGCGGCGCAGCCCGGTCAGAATGGTCGGCCGATTCTGCACTTCGACCAAGGCGACGCCCCGCTCCTTGGCGAACAAGGCGGCGGCGCGGGCATAAGCGACGCGGTCGCGCAAATGCCAGCGCCGCCAACCGGCGAGCTGCTGGAACGGAACGTCGTCGAAATCGCAAGGCGCCGTACCGAGAATAACTGTTTCGGAGCGAAAACGGCTGAAACGGGTGAAATCCCGCAGGCTCAGCGCCACGGCGCCCGATTTGCGCTTCGAGAGGACCTCCCGGACCGGCAAAAGAACGGCGATGCGAGCCGGGTCATCCATCGCCGCTTCCGCGCGGCCGAAACGACAGGGTCCAGCCGAGGACGAGAAAGAGGGGCGCGGCCGACCAGCTCGAATAGAAGCTTGTCGTTGTGGCCAGAGGCCAAAAGCGCAAGGCGAGACAAATGGCCAGAGCCGCGAAAACGAGATTGTCGCGATTGGCGGGCGCGGCGCGGATCACGGCGGCCAAGGCGAGCGCCGCAAAGGCGCAGTAGAGCGCAAAACCGATCGCGCCGGTCTCGGCGAGCCATTGCAGGTAAATGTTGTGGGGATGGCCTTGGCAGCGCTTGAACTCGTCAGGCCCGACCAGCAAGGGCCCGTATTTATCCTGCAGGCAAACCGCCTGGTAATTATGCACCCCGACGCCGACGGCAGGATGGTCGCGAGCTATGTCGAGCGCGCTCTTGAATATGACGCCGTAGACGGACTCGCCGACGCGGCCGAGAACCGTCTCGGTCGTCTCGACCTGGCGGTGATAGAGTTCTGGGCTGAAATAGAGCAGCCCGGCCAGGACCAGCGCGACCGCCGGCGCGGCGATCAGCAACGCCTTGCGCGCGCGGGCGGCGATGACGCCGAACAGGACGATCGCGGCAAGGGCCAGCAGCAAGGCCATACGATCGCCGCTGAGCAGAACCGCGGCGAGCGCGATCAATCCGAGAACGAGCGCCGATAGAGGCCGTCCCTTGCTCCACAGGCCGGCGACCGCCGGCAGAAACAGCCAGCCGATCTCGGCCCCGACTCCCGGCTTATGAAAGACGCTGGTCAGACGATGCGGCTCTTTCGGCCGACCGATCACGTCGACGCCGACCGCGTATTGCAGCAAGCAGTCCAGCGAAAAAAACGCGATCGTCGCGACCAAGGCCCAGAGCAGCCGCCGGCGCGCCTCCTCGTTCGGCAGGATCCACGTCGCGAGCGCGGCGGCGTAGACGGCGAAATGGATCCATTGCAGCGCCGTCAGGATTCCGGTCGCGGTCGGCTCGATCAGGAGCGTGCGCAGGAAGGCGTAAGCCCAGAGGGCGAGCAGGGCGCGCAACCAGCCGCTCTTGAGCCAGGCCCAGTCCCGCTCCCGCCAGCTATGGGCGAGAAACAGCAGGCTGGTCAGAATCACGACGGGTTCTTGCGCGCTGACGATCAAGGCGAGCGGCGAGACAATCGCGATCGGCTCGGCGATGCGGCGCAGGTCGAGCGCCCGCCAATCGAGCGAAAAAAGCCGCGAGCGAGAATCCGTTCGCCCCGCTGCGCCGGCCATATGGCTCCCCTTGCCGCTGCGCCCGCCTTTCGCCTTTGCGAGCGACGGCTCTATCGCAGATGGGTCGCCGATGTTCAAATGCGGCCGACTGCCGCGCCGGCCGTGGACAATCCTGGTTTTCCGGCTATGGAGGCGCGCCCGACTGGATTCGCCTTGTTCGCCATCGTCACGCAATGTTTCGGCCCCGACCTCGGCGGCGTCGAGGCGCTGATGACCGGTCTCGCCGACGCATTGGCGGCGGCCGGCGAGCGAATTGAGGTCTTCGCCGACCGCGCCCACTCGGCCGGGCCCTTCGCGCGGCCCTATCCGGTTCAGCGCTTCGGCCTTGTCCGGCCGGTGCGCCGGCGGATGAAGCGGCAGGCCATCGCCGCCGCGGCCGCGACGCATGACTTCACCGGAATCTTCGCCGATTCTTGGAAGAGCGTCGAGGCCATCCCGCCGCTGGACGCGCCGATCGCGGTGCTCGCCCATGGCATGGAGCTGCCGCGTGACGCTTCGCCACGCAAGGCGGCGCGGATCGCCGCCGCCTTTCGCCGGGCGCGGACGATCGTCGCCAATTCGGCTTATACGGCCGAGCTGGCCCGCCGCTTCGTCAATGGGGGCGCTCCGCCAATCCTCGTCGCGCCGCCGCCGATCCCGCCGCAAGTCGAGCCGACGCCGGAAGCGCTCGCCGCGATCGACAAGCTGATCGCCGGTCGCGGGCCAGTTTTGGCTACGCTCGCCCGGCTCGAGCCGCGCAAGGGCGTCGACGCGACATTGCGCGCCCTGCCGGCGATCCTCGGCGCCTTTCCTCAGGCGGTCTATCTGATCGGCGGAGCCGGCCCCGACCTTGTCCGCCTGCGCCGCCTGGCCGCGGCGGCGGGCGTCGCGAAGTCGGCTCATTTTCTCGGCCGGGTCGACGAAGCGCACAAGGCGGCCCTGCTCGCCCGCGCCGATCTGTTCGCTATGCCGACGCGGCGCGAGGGCAATTCGGTCGAAGGCTATGGCATCGCCTTCATCGAGGCCGCCTGGCGCGGCAAGGCCGCCCTCGCTGGCCGCGCCGGCGGCGCCTCGGATGCGGTCATCGACGGCGTCACCGGGCTTATCTGCGACGGCGACGACGATCTGGCGGTGTTGGGCGCGTTGCGCCGGCTGCTGGAGGACGAGGCGTTGCGAAAGAAACTCGGCGCTGCGGCTGAGAAGCGAGCGCGCGCCGAGCTTTCCTGGCCTGCCGCCCTGCCCCGCTACTTGGCGGCGCTCGGCCGGTAGCCCGGCGCAGCCGCGTTGGCGCGCTCAAGGTCATCGGACGCCTTACCGGCAATTAACTCGCCGGCTTTAACCTGACCTCTCGACCAATTGCGGGCTCGGCCGCTCCAACTCGGGCATCGCCGATGAGTGCGTTGGCTTCCAAGGCTTGGGCCGCGCTCGGCGAAGCGGCGTGGCTGAACGCCGAGCGCGCGCGCGTCTATACGCGCATTCTGTTCGTCTTGAGCCTGGCGGGCGCGCTCGCGTGGATTGCGCTTGCGCAAGGCGGAATCGATCGCGAAGGCAAGCCGCTCGGCGCCGATTTCTCGAGCTTTTGGACGGCCTCGCAACTCGTCCTCGAAGGGCGGGCGGCGGACGTTTACAGAGTCGCTGCGCATTGGAGCGCGCAAAAGGCGCTGTTCGGTCCGGGTATCGGCTATTCCGCCTTTTTCTACCCGCCGCCTTTTCTCCTGATCTGCGCGCCGCTCGCGGCGCTGCCGTATTTCTGGTCGCTCGGCGTTTGGCTGGCGGCGACCGGCTACGCCTATTGGCGCGTCGTGCGCGCCTATGCGGGCCCTCGGGTCGACGCATGGGCGATCCTTGCGTTTCCTGCGGTTCTCATCAATGTCGGGCACGGCCAGAACGGTTTCCTGACCGCGGCGCTGGTCGGCGGCGGCGCATTATTGCTCGACCGGCGCCCGATTCTCGCCGGCCTCTGCCTGGGCGCGCTGGTTTATAAACCGCACCTTGCGCCCATGATTCCGATCGCGCTGATCGCCGCGAAGCGATGGACGGCGCTCGCCGCGAGCGCCGCAACGGCGCTTGGCTTCGCCGCCGTCTCGTGGCTGGCGTTCGGCGAAACCGCTTGGCGCGGCTTCTTCGCCGCCGCGCCGCTGGCCCGCGCGGCGCTCGAGCGCAACCTCGTCGGCGACGAGAAGATGCAGAGCGTCTTTGCGGCGGTCCGGCTGTTGCACGGCGATCTCGCGCTCGCCTACGCCTTGCAGGCCGCGGTCGCAGTCGCCGCGGCACTTTGTCTCGTCGCGCTCAATCGCCGCCGCGGACCCGTAGAAGGGCCGGCGATAGCCGCAGCAGCTTTGCTGGCGAGCCCGTTCTTGCTCGATTACGATCTTACCCTCCTCGCGATCCCGATCGCCTGGCTGGCGCGCGACGGCGCCCGGACCGGCTTTGCGCCTGGCGAGAAGATCGTACTCGCCTGCGGGTTCTTGCTGCCGCTTTGTTCGCGCGTGATCGCAGGCTTGGTCGGCGTCCCGGTCGCGCCGCTCGTCATCGCGGCGGTGTTCTATTACGTCGCGCGCCGCGCCGCGATCCGCGAATCCTCTGTCGCGAGCCGAGACAATCCATGGCCGCGGGTTACGGCCCCGATTTGAGAGCGGCGGTCGCTCCGGAGCTTATCGCCGCCGCTGCGTTGTCGAGGCCGTAGGAATTGCGCTTACCCGCTCGCTTTGCCCTCGGGCAAATTCAACCGTAGATGCAGCTCGCGCAATTGCTTGGGCGTCGCCGGGGCCGGCGCGCCCATCAGCAAGTCCTCGGCGCGCTGGTTCATCGGAAATAAAGCGACCTCGCGTAGATTCTGCTCGCCGGCGAGCAGCATGACGATGCGGTCGATTCCGGCCGCCATGCCGCCATGCGGCGGCGCGCCGTATTGGAAAGCGCGATACATGCCGCCGAAGCGCTCCTTCACCGTGTCCTCGCCATAGCCGGCGATCTCGAACGCCTTGACCATCGCTTCCGGGCGATGGTTGCGGATGCCGCCTGACGCAAGCTCATAGCCGTTGCAGGCGATGTCGTACTGGAACGCCTTGATCGTCAGCGGATCCTGGCTTTGCAGCGCTTCGAGGCCGCCTTGCGGCATCGAGAACGGATTGTGCGAGAAGTCGATCTTCTTCTCGTCCTCGTTGAACTCGAACATCGGGAAATCGACGATCCAGGCGAATTCGAACTTCTCTTCGTCGATCAGCTTGAGCTCCTGGCCGATCTTGGTCCGCGCCAGGCCAGCGAACTTGCCGAATTTCTCCGGGTCGCCCGCGGCGAAGAACGCTGCGTCGCCGGCTTTCAGGCCGAGCTGCAGGCGGATCGCCTCGGCGCGCTCGGGCCCGATATTGTTGGCGATCGGCCCGCGCGCGCCGACGCCCGTCGCCGAAGGATCGGAAGCCTTCGTTGTTTCGTCGTTTGCGCGATCGAAGAAGAGGATATAGCCGAGCCCCGGCTGACCTTCGCCCTGCGCCCAGGAATTCATCCGATCGGCGAAGGTGCGCTGGCCGCCGCCCGGCGCCGGAATCGCCCAAACCTCGTTCTTCGGCGTCTCCAGCAGCCGCGCGAAGACTTTGAAGTTCGAGCCGCGAAAATGCGCGGAGACATCCTGCATGACGATCGGATTGCGCAGATCCGGCTTGTCGGTGCCGTATTTGCGCATCGCCTCGGCGAAAGGAATGCGCGGCCAGGGCGACGGCGTCACCTTCTTCTCCCCGGCGAATTCCTCGAACACGCCGCGGATCACCGGCTCCATCGCCTCGAACACGTCCTCCTGCGTGACGAAGCTCATCTCGACATCGAGCTGGTAGAACTCGCCCGGCAAGCGGTCGGCGCGCGGGTCTTCGTCGCGGAAGCACGGCGCGATCTGGAAATAGCGATCGAAGCCCGCCATCATCAGGAGCTGCTTATATTGCTGCGGCGCCTGCGGCAGCGCGTAGAACTTACCCGGATGGATGCGCGACGGGACGAGGAAATCGCGCGCCCCTTCCGGGCTGGAGGCGGTCAGGATCGGCGTCTGGAATTCGTTGAAGCCTTGCGCCTTCATCCGCGCGCGCATCGAATCGATGACGCGGCCGCGCAGCATGATGTTGCGGTGGAGCTTCTCGCGGCGCAGGTCGAGGAATCGATACCGCAGCCGCGTGTCCTCCGGATAGTGTTGGTCGCCGAAAACCGGCAGCGGCAGATCGCCGGCCGGGCCGAGCACCTCGATCTCACGGACGTAAACCTCGACATAGCCGGTCGGCATGTCGGGATTTTCGGTGCCTTCGGGCCGCTTACGGACCCGGCCGTCGACGCGGATTACATATTCCGAGCGCAGCTTCTCGGCCTGAGCGAAAGCGGGCGAATCCGGGTCCACGACGCATTGCGTGATGCCGTAATGGTCGCGCAGATCGATGAACAGCACCCCGCCATGGTCGCGGATGCGATGGCACCAGCCGGAAAGCCTGGCCTCGACGCCCTGATGCGTCTCGCGCAGGTCGCCACAAGTATGCGTGCGGTAGCGGTGCATGACCTTCAAGCTTCGGTGAGGAGGAACGGACCGGGTTGCTATCCGAAATCAGGGCGGCGCGAAAGCCTGCAGCCGTGGCTGTCATTCCGCGATGGCTGTCATTCCCGCGCAAGCGGGAATCCAGGAGCCGCCGCGCTTTAAAGGAGAGGCCCGCGCTGGATTCCCTGAGTTCACAAACGAAGTGCAACACCTTCTCCGGGGGGTGTTGCAATGGAAAAGGGGTATCGGCAGCTTTCATTGGAGGAGCGATGCGAGATTGCCC
>JAJPHH010000193.1 GCA_021325385.1 Alphaproteobacteria bacterium | reverse complement strand
TCGCGCTTCGGCAGGAAATTCATGTCTTCCGACATGCAATAGACGCAGCGAAAATCGCAGCGGTCGGTGACCGAGACGCGCAAATAGGTGATCGCCCGGCCGAACGGATCGACGAGCGGCTGCGGCGCGAGGATGGGCGAATGAGCGTTCACGAGCGTCAATCTAGGCCGCGGTCGGCCCAAAATAAAGGCGCCGCCCGGCGGGCGGCGCTTTGTCAACGCTGAACGCGGCGGAAGGTTCAGCGCAGCACGACGACCGGCGCGCCGACCTTCACGCGGCTATAGAGGTCGATCACGTCGTCATTGGTCATCCGGATGCAGCCGGAGGAGACCGCCTGGCCGATCGTGTCGGGCTCGTTCGAGCCGTGGATGCGGTAGAGCGTGCCGGCGATATACATGGCGCGCGCGCCGAGCGGATTGTCGATGCCGCCCTCCATATGGCGGGGAAGGTCCGGCCGGCGCTTGAGCATTTGCGGCGGCGGCGTCCAATCCGGCCATTCGCGCTTGTTGGCGATATGGCTCGCGCCCGCCCAGGTGAAGCCCGGGCGCCCGACGCCGACGCCGTATTTGAGCGCCTCGTGGCCGGGCAGTACGTAATAAAGCCGACGCTCGCTGGTGCTGATGACGATCGTGCCGGGCTTGTACGGTCCGTCATATTCGACCGTCTCGCGCGGAATCGGCGAGACGAGCGGCCTGTCTCCCCCCGAACTCGCCTGACCCGGAGGATAGAGGAAAATGCTGATGTCCTGCGCCGCCTCGGCGGCGGAGGCTGCCAGAACGCCGGCGAGGACGCCTGCAACAAGCATGGATAATCGACGCATGGAGGGAACCCCTTAAGATCGATAGACGCAATCGCCGGCGATTAGCCTTCAAACGACTTTAGCGGCAAAAAGTTTCGAAAAAGTCGCTTCGAGACTCTTGCGACTCGCCGTCTCAAACCCAGCGCGATTAAGAAGACGCAAGGCTTGGCTTTGCAATGGTTAAGCCGGTCTCCCCGCTCGCATGAGGGCGTTTACGGTCTGCAAGTGGCGCCGGCGCCACAGTGCGGCGGGGCCGGCGCAGTCTGAAGGGACGCCGACCGGCCGGAGGACGCCTCGCCGCCCCATCGCGCTGCGCTCGACGAGCGTTCGCGAGCGTGCGCTGGCCGAGATACATCGCCGTGCCTGCCGACCGGCTCGCTCAGCAGATCGGCTCGCGGTGAGGCGAATCTCACCGACGGCGGGCCGAGCGAAGCCTATGTCTCCATACCGTAATCGCCAGACGGGGCCGGGGACGGTCATGGGAGTTAGGACCATGTCGGACTGGCAGATTCAAAGCGCCACGATCGCCGCTCTTCTCGCTCGCCTGCACGCGCTTGCTATTTCGAACGCTCCGGAAGATCGCGCCGAAGCTCGGCGCATCGAGCGCGAAATCGCGATCCGCCTTGAATGCGGCGATGTCTAGCTTGCCGGCGGGCTTTCTGCGATCCTGGCGACGAGCGGCTCAGACGAAGTCGGCCGAGTCGAGCCGAGCAGATCAAGCTATGCAGATCCAGAAAGGCCTGTTCCGGAGGCGCGATGAGATACGCAGTTTTCGACGAAGCGACGGGCAGCCGGACGGCGGTCAATCCGTCGCAGGTCATCACCGTCGTGAAGGTCGATGAGCGCCAAACCGAGATTGTGCTGACGAACGGCGCCATCGTTCGCGTGGCGCTCTCGTTCGAGACGGTCCTCAAACAGCTCTCAGAGGCGGGATGAAGGGATTTTGCCTGGTGGGCGCGACAGGGATTGAACCTGTGACCCCTCCCGTGTGAAGGGAGTGCTCTCCCGCTGAGCTACGCGCCCGAACCCTGATAATGGACGGTTTAAGGCGGCGCTCGCCGGCAAGTCAAGGCGGCGGGAGCGCGCCGAGCATCGCCGGGGCGGCTGACCGCAAAGCCGCGACAGCGTCCCACAATTCGTCGAAATGCGAGATGACGCGGTCAGGACCGAAATTTTCGATCGGCAGGTCGGTATAGCCGAAATTGACGGCCACGACCGGCGCCCGGGCGGCGCGCGCCGTCTCGATGTCTGTCGCCGAATCCCCGATCATGATCGCTTGTGCGGGGTCGCCGCCGGCTTCGGCGATCGTATAGTCGAAAATTCGCCGGTCGGGCTTGGCGACCTTGAACGTGTCCTGTCCGCAGATCGCCCGAAAACGATCCTTGACGCCGAGCGCGGCGAGCAAAAGGCGCGACGAGCGCTCGAGCTTGTTGGTGCAGACCGCGAGGGCGTAGCCCGCCGCCGCGAAGCGATCGAGCGACGCCTCGACGCCGGGGAAGAGCCGGGTTTCGTCAGCGATGCGGTCTTCATAGCGAGCGATGAACCGAGCGTAGAGGCGTTCGAGCTTGTCGGGCGGCAGATGGCGCCCCTCCGCGCCGAAGCCCCGCTGGATCAGCGCCTTCGCGCCGGCGCCGATCAACTTGCGGGCGTTGGCGAGCGGGACCGGCGCCAGGCCTTCCTCGACCAGAACGACGTTGAGCGTGCCGATGAGATCGCCGGCCGTGTCAGCCAGCGTGCCGTCGAGGTCGAAAACGAGAATCGGTGGCTTGCCCATGCCAACGAGGCATAAGCGCCGCGGCGACGGCCGGCAAGCCATGGGTTCCCGCCGCCGCCCCAGGTACGCTCCCGTCCATAGGCGATTCCTCCCGCGAAGCGCCTGGTCCGACCGAATTATCCGCGCCTCGCCATCAGGCTCGACAGATGGGCGCCGCGGGCGCGGAGAAAGCGCCGCAGGCGCTCTTCATAGTCGCCGTCGACAGCGCCGCGGACGGACGGGCGCGCTTTGAGCGCCCGCCGCCACGCGGCGACTTTATTCAACCCGGCGAGCATTCCGAAGTCGCCGATTTGATCGAAGACATCCAGGTATCTGAAGACGGGCCCGAAGGCGGCGTCGACCAGGGAGAAGGCGGCGCCGACAAAATATGGGCCTTCGCCGAGCCGGCTTTCGATCTGCTGGAATTTGCCGGTCAAGGCCCTTGTCTTGGACGCGAAGGCGGTTTCATCGGGCGCGCTGTAGAAGCCGGCGATGTCGTTCAGGACGGCCGAGCCGAACTCGATCCAAGATCTGTGCTCGGCGCGTCGCAGCGGGTCTGGCGGATGGAGCGGATGCGGCAGGGTCTCCTCCAAGAATTCCAGGATGACCGCGCTTTCGAAGATCGCGGTCTCGTTCACTTTGAGGACGGGCGTTTTGCCGAGCGGCGAGATGGCGATGAACCAGTCGGGCTTGGCGCTCAGATCGACGTGGACGCGCTCGAACGATGCGGACTTTTCAGTAAGGGCGATGGCGGCGCGTTGCACGTAGGGACAGAGGCGATGGCTGATGAGGACCAGGTTCGCCATCCTCACTCTCCCCAGACATAGAACAGAGCGTCGCCTTCCGTTTTGGTCGACAGAAACATCAGCCGCGATTCTTTTGGCGCGGGACCGTCGATGCGGAGCCCGGTCGTCATGTCGAACGAGGCTTTGTGCCATGGGCAGACCAATCGATCGCCTCGGCATTCCAGCGGCCCGCCGAAATGGAGGCAGACATTGGCCGCCGCCCGAAGCATGCCGCCGCGACGATAGACATGCGCCTCGCGCCCGAAGAAGGGGACGATTTTGCTGCCGGAATCCGGCACATCGGCGATTTTGCACAATTCGTATTTCATCGGAGATCCTTCCCGCGCATGTCAATGCATATGCATCTATATACATGCAATTGCATGATCATGTCAAGCTTGATGCAGATGCATGGAGATGTAGAATGTGGCCATGTCGGGAAAGCCGAGCGAAACCGTCATTCGCGCCTGGGCGCGCCTGTTGCGGGCGCAGCGCCTGGCGCTCGCCGATGTCGAGGCGGCGCTGAAAAAGGCCGGACTCCCGCCTTTGATTTGGTACGACGCGCTGTTGGAAATCGAGCGCGCCGGCGAGAACGGCGTGCGCCCCTTCGAATTGGAGCGGGCGATGCTGCTCGCCCAATATAACCTTTCCCGGCTGCTCGATCGGATCGAGCATGAAGGCTATATCGAGCGCGAGGCGGCCCGCGACGACGGGCGAGGGCGGATCGTCCGTATGACCGAAAAGGGCAGGGCGATGCGCCGAAAGATGTGGCCGGTCTACGCCCGCGCGATCGAAACCGTCATAGGGCGATCGCTGACTTCGGAGCAAGTCGCGGCGCTCGACGGCGCGCTCGGATCGCTCATCGAAGGACTGACCCGATAAGGCGCGCGAGCGCGTCGTCCCATCGACGAGGATGAGGCCACGCTGTGCGAAATCAGGCTCAAGGGCCGTCGCGCCGGCCCTTAAGGCCATGGGTTTCGGCCGCTGTCGCAGGTACAATGGCTCTCAAAACTGATTCGTCGCGCCGATCGGGCCGACTTTTCGCGAAACGGGGCCCTCATGCGCTTGATCGGATCGATGCTCGTCCTCGCCGCCGCGTCGCTTGCCGGCGCGTCCGCCGGGGCCAGCGACGCCGCCTATGACTTTCTCGCCGCGCCCCAGATCAATCTCAGCCTGGTCTACCGCCTCGACAAGACGACCGGCGAAGTGATCGCCTGCCAATACGGCCACAATCCCGGCAAGACCGACATCGAGCCGGGCGCGTTCGGCGTCACCGTCTGCTATCGCTCCGGCGAAGGGGCCGGCAAACAGGAGCCGGGCCAATACGGCCTCGTCGCCACCCGCCACGAGCAGGAGGGCGGCGTGTTCCGGGTCGACTACCGCTCGGGATCGCTGAGCATCTGCTATCTTTATTTCCAGAAGGAGAAGCAGGGCGAGCGCGAGGTCATCACCGACCAATACGTGGTCTGCACGCCGCCGGCGAAGTGAGCCCGACCTCGAGTCGCTGAACGCCCGCGAGGCGTGAAATCGCTGCGTCGTTAAGGCCGCAGGCCGGATTTGCGTTTCAGGCCTTGAAGCGTTAGGGGCATTGCCCGCGAGCGCGCCCCGGCGGGCCGCCTCACCGGAATCAACCCTTGCCAGACGTCGAAAAGCTGAAGCGCGAAGCCGCCCGTCGCGCGCTCGATCTCGTCCGGCCAGGCATGAGGCTAGGGCTCGGCACCGGTTCGACGGCGCGCCATTTCGTCGATTTGCTGGGCGAGGCCGTGCGCCAGGGCCTGACAATCGTGGGCGTGCCGACCTCGGAAAAGACCCGCGCTCAGGCCGAAAGCCTCGGCGTGCCGCTGACGACCTTGGACGAGACGCCGGATCTCGATCTGGCGGTGGACGGCGCTGACGAGGTTGATCCGGCGCTGCGCCTCATCAAAGGCGGCGGCGGGGCGCTGCTGCGCGAAAAGATTGTCGCTGCGGCCGCCAAGCGGATGATCGTGATCGCCGACGAATCGAAGCTGGTCGAGCGGCTCGGCGCCTTCGCCTTGCCGATCGAGGTCGTCCGGTTCGGCCTAGAGGCGACCCGCCGTCATATCGCCCGATACGCCGGCGAATGCGGATGCCGCGGCGAGATTCGCCTGAGGCTCGCCGAGGGCGCGCCTTTCGTCACCGATAGCGGCCATCACATCCTCGATTGCGCGTTCGGCGCCATCCCGGATCCGGCCGGGCTGGCGGCGGCGCTGGGCGCGATTCCGGGCGTGGTCGAGCATGGGTTGTTCATCGGCCTGGTCCGGGGCGCCATTCTCGCCGGCGAG
>JAJPHH010000175.1 GCA_021325385.1 Alphaproteobacteria bacterium | reverse complement strand
CCGCCTAAGCCCTCGCGATTCATTTTCTCACAACTGGCATTTGTGGCTGGGGGTTGCGGCTCTGTCGCTTGCTGATGACGAAGGCGCTGTAGTTTGGCTGCGGCGATCCATCGAAGGGAGTCGCAGTATCTCGATTTCCTACTTTCTCCTAGCGGCCGCCCTGGCGAATCTTGGGCGGAGCGGGGAAGCAAAGGCGGTTGCGGAGAAAGGTCTTTCGCTTGATCCGAACTTTACAATCCTTCGCTATCGCGCCAGCAATTCAAGCGACAATGCAACGTATTTGGCTCGGCGGGAGCGCATCTACGCGGGGATGCGCGAAGCCGGGGTGCCCGAACAATGACCGCGCGCCCTCGCCGCGATCCTCGCCGCCGATGTGGTCGGCTACTCCCGATTAATTTGCCGCCGGCCGCCGTGAAGGCGTTGCGCCGCCATCCCCGCGGTCTCGATCGCGATGGCCGGCTATTCCGACGGACGAAGTGCGGCTTATTCTATGTGCTGATCGAAAGGGCCTACGCTGACGCCGGCCTCGACCACGGCGGCCAGCCATTCCATATCCTTCGTCACACCTACGGATCATGGATGCGGCGTTATGCCGACCTAGACGAACGCGGCCTCACTGATACCGGGGTTTGGCGCGATCCTAAACCAGCGCGGCGCTATACCCATACGATCGTGAGCGAGTCGGCGATGAAGGCCGACCTGCTTCCCCTCAAGGTCGGAAAGCCGACCCGTGGAAAATCCGTGGAGAAGAAAACCGCGTCCTGAAATATAAGGACTTTTGATCACAAACCTCTCCCCTGGTAAGGGAGAGGTCGAGAGTTCAATCCTCTCTGGCAGCACCAGCTTGCCTAAGCTCGCAAGGGGAAGGAACGACGCGCGCTTAGACATCCATCTTCAGCGCAGCGATGAACGCCTCCTGCGGAATGTCCACCCGCCCGAATTGCCGCATCTTCTTCTTGCCGGCTTTCTGCTTCTCGAGCAGCTTGCGCTTGCGCGTGGCGTCGCCCCCATAGCATTTCGCGGTCACGTCCTTGCGCAAGGCGCGGATCGTCTCGCGGGCGATGATCTTGCCGCCGATCGCCGCCTGCACCGGAATCTGGAACATATGCGGCGGGATGAGGTCCTTCAGCTTTTCGACCATGGCGCGGCCGCGCGTCTCGGCGCGGTCGCGATGGACCAGCATGGATAAGGCGTCGACCGGTTCGCCATTGACCAGGATCGACATTTTGACGAGATCGCCGGCGCGGTAATCGGTGAGCTGATAATCGAACGAGGCGTAGCCTTTCGAGATCGATTTCAGGCGATCATAGAAATCGAACACGACTTCGTTCAGCGGCAGTTCGTAGACGACCATGGCGCGCTTGCCGACATAGTTGAGATCGGCCTGAACGCCGCGCCGGTCCTGGCAGAGCTTCAGGATCGCGCCGAGATATTCATCGGGCGTCAGGATCGTCGCCTTGATCCAGGGCTCCTTGATGTCGGCGATCCGGACCGGATCGGGCATGTCGGCCGGATTGTGCAACTCGATCTCCGCGCCATCCGTCAGCGTGATCCGATAGATGACCGAGGGCGCCGTGGCGATCAGATCGAGGTTGAATTCGCGCTCCAGCCGCTCCTGGATGATCTCGAGATGGAGCAGGCCGAGAAAGCCGCAGCGAAAGCCGAAGCCGAGCGCGGCGGACGTCTCCATCTCGAAGGAAAAGCTCGCATCATTGAGGCGCAGCTTGCCCATGGCGGCGCGCAAATCTTCGAAATTGGCCGCGTCGACCGGAAACAGTCCGCAGAAGACGACCGGCTGCGCCGGCTTGAAGCCGGGCAGGGCGTGCGCCGTCGGCTTGCGGTCGTCGGTGATCGTGTCACCGACGCGGGTGTCGGCGACCTGCTTGATCTGGGCGGTGATGTAGCCGATCTCGCCTGGTCCAAGCTCCGAAGCCTCGGTCATTTTCGGCCGGAACACGCCGATGCGGTCGATCTCGTAATGGGCGTCGGTCCCCATCATGCGGATGCGCTGACCTTTCTTCAGCGTCCCGTCCATGATCCGCACCATGACGACGACGCCGAGATAGGCGTCGTACCAGGAATCGACGAGCAGCGCCTTCAACGGGGCGGTCTCGTCGCCGCGCGGCGGCGGCAGGCGATGGACGATCGCCTCGAGGACCAGATCGATGTTGAGCCCGGTCTTGGCCGAGATCGGCACCGCGTCCGACGCGTCTAGGCCGATCACGTCCTCGATCTGCTGCTTGACGCGGTCGGGCTCGGCCGCCGGCAAATCGATCTTGTTGAGCACCGGCACGATTTCGTGGCCGGCGTCGAGCGCGTGATAGACATTGGCCAGCGTCTGGGCCTCGACGCCCTGGCTGGCGTCGACGACAAGGAGCGAACCCTCGCAGGCCGCGAGCGAGCGCGAGACTTCATAGGCGAAGTCGACATGGCCGGGCGTGTCCATCAGATTGAGGATGTAAGTCTGGCCGTTCTTGGCCTTATATTCGAGGCGCACCGTCTGCGCCTTGATGGTGATGCCGCGCTCGCGCTCGATATCCATCGAATCGAGCACCTGCTCGACCATATCCCGCTCGGCGAGCGCGCCCGTCGCCTGGATCAACCGGTCGGCCAGCGTCGATTTGCCGTGGTCGATATGGGCGATGATCGAGAAATTGCGGATATTGTCGATTGGGTGCGTCGTCATCGTAAGCTTTCGGCCCGCTGGCCGGTTTCGGCGCGGCATATCAGCGCCGACCCGTTAAGCCAAGCGCGGTCCCTGGCCAGCGGCGCGCGGGTTCAAATCATTACTCTCTTGAAGAGTTCATCACGCTCTGCGAGGAGGGGCGCGTCCGAGGCGATCGGGAGGAGGGGGCTTTGCGCGCAACGGCATTCGGTTTTCTGGCCGCGGCCGGCTTCGCGCTCGTTGGCGCTCCGGCCCTGGCCGCTGCGCCAACCCTGTGCGCGGCCAATGAGCAGGTCGTCTTTTCCTGCTCGACCGGCGCGCATACGGCGTCAATTTGCGCCTCCAGGGACCTGCTGAAAGACGCGGCCATGCAATACCGCTTCGGCAAGTCGGGAAGCGTCGAACTGGTTTATCCTGAAGCTGGCGTGAAGCCCGCTGACGCGTTCACCCTCGGCACTCTGGCCTTTTCGGGCGGCGGCGGCGTTTGGCTGCGCTTCAACAAGGGGCCGTTCCGCTACACGATCTTTACTGCGGACGGAAAATGGGGGCGGGGCGGGACGATTGCCGAGGCGAGCGGCGTCACGGTCGAGAAGGACGGGAAGGAATTCGCCAATTTTCCCTGCCGCGGCGGCGCCGAGAGTGAAATGAGCCCGGACCTGTTCGAAAAGCTCGGCTTGAAGGAGGCGGCCGAGGAATTCGATATTCCTGACGCCTTCCTGCCGAAATCCGCACGCTGATGGCTCGGATCAACTACAATTGCCTGCGCGGCAAACTCAGCGCCTTCGCGCCGGCCCCGGGGACGAACCCGCACCTTTGGGTGATTCTGGAAGAGGGCGGCCGACAATGGTTCGCCACCATCAACATCCGCTCGGATAAGGACGCGCC
The DNA here is from genome assembly GCA_021325385.1 of Alphaproteobacteria bacterium. Lineage (GTDB taxonomy): Bacteria > Pseudomonadota > Alphaproteobacteria > Rhizobiales > Beijerinckiaceae > Roseiarcus. Next base: position 2,468 of record JAJPHH010000175.1, on the reverse strand, counting down.
GACCGATCCGGTCGGCAAATCCTATCTCTACTATCTGATCGACAACGACTTCCGCCATCCTATCATCCCGACGATCCTGGCCCGGCCGAATGGCCTTTCGCCGGTGGCGCGCGACTATTCTTCCGGCGCGCTCGATTTCCAGCGCGGCAGTCTTTTCGATCCGCGCTTGATGCGCGTTCTGCCGTCGCAAGGCGAAGCCGGCGATTCGTTGGCGCATCGGTTGCAGGCGATCTTTCAGGTCGCCAAGGCGACCGGCGCCGATCTCTTTTTCTATGGCAACGCTTTTCGGAAGGATAATCCACACCAGACCGACGCCGCTTTCGGCTATACGCCCAATACGCCCTTCGGGCTCGACAATGTGCACATGACCCAAGGCGATCCCCGCTCGATCGATCTGCGCGTGCATGAGAACGGGACGTGGCATGACGGCGCGTGCTTTGTTTGGGACGACAGCGCCCATCGCATGACGGCGATCTTTCTCGCCTTTCAAGTGCAGGCGTGGCACACGGACGAGAACGGCGAGCCGGTTCCGGGCGTGACCGGCTCGGAGCCGCCGGCTTATGATTTCGACCACGGCTTCACGCCCCTGCCGCTGAAGCCGCGCGCCGCGGAAATCGCCTCGGCGCATCGCGCGCCGGACCGGACCGGCGCGGTCCTCGTCGCCAACATGTCGGCTGCGCCGCTCGACCTCGCCGGCTGGTCGATCCTCGTCGACGCCGAAACTGTCATTGCGCTGCCCGCGGGCGCGGTCGGGCCGGCGCAGGCGGTCAGCTTCCCGCTGCCCGCCGGCGCGCTCGACGACGAAGGAGGAATTCTCACTTTGCGCGATCCGGCCGGCCTCAGGGTCGACGGCGTCGCCTATAGCGGCGGCGACGCGGCGCATGGATGGAGCACAACCTTCTCATCCGCCTAGCGCCGTTCACGCTTCGAAAGCGAACACGCCGGCTGGCTTCCGAGCCGCATTAGCGCCGTCGCCGAAGTCTCTGACAGGATATTCGGCGAGCAATCGAAGCCGCGGCCGCGGCAGATAGGCTCTGCCGACGTCGCCGACCAATATTTCGAGTCCCGCCGTCAGGCAGCGATCGAGGAACGCCGTGACGCGCTCCGCCAAATCGCGTTCGTAAAAGAGGTCGCCGACCGCGATCAGGTCGATGGCGGGCGGCGCGCCTTTCGTAAGGTCGCCGGCGATCGTCTCGATCGCGACGTTGTTGGCGGCGGCGTTGAGCGACAGCGCGACCAGGGCGTTTTCGTCGGTGTCTGCGGCGGCGACTTTCTCCGCCCCGCATTTCGCCGCTGCGATCGCGACGACGCCCGACCCAGCGCCGATATCCAGGACGCAACGTCCGCGGACCGTCTCCGGCCGATCGAAGAAATATCGCGCGAGCGCCGCGCCGCCGGCCCAGGGATAGGCCCAATAGGGAGGATCCGCGTCGTCGCGGCGGCGCGCGAGCCGCCAAAGGCCGCTGGCCGGGCCAGCGGCGTGGATCACGATTTCAGGAACCGAGGGGACTGGCCGAAGCGGGAGATTCGCCGCGATGAATTCCGCGAGGTCGAAGCGCCCGCGATGCGGCGACGACGCTGGCGCTGCGCCCGGCGCAGGCCCGGATTTGGGAGCAAGGGAACGGCCGCGAACCATGTTTTGAACCGGCGGCAGCTTTGCAAATCAGGGCTCGTTCGAGCAAGCGCCGCGGCTCTGATTTTCCCGGCGTCGGAACGGGTTGCGCCGCAAAATCTCCTATGTTAGGGCAACGCCGCCTTCAGGTCGGAGGGGCTCCACGCCTGGGGCAAGCCTTGAATCTTTCCGATCGGTGCTTCAGGGTTTTGGCGGCGCGCAGCGTCGTGCGCGGGCCACGCGCCGGAGCTCGCGTGTAGCGAAGATTAAGAGGCCTAGAGAACAACGTGGCTGACGAAGACACGATCGTATCGGGGATGTCGGGCCGCTACGCCTTGGCCTTGTTTTCTCTGGCCCAGGACGCGCATGCGACGGGCGACGTCGCCGCGGCTTTGAAGACTTTTGACGGCCTGATTGCCGAGAGCCCCGACCTGCAGCGCCTGGTGCGCAGTCCGGTCTTCACCGCCGCCGAGCAGATCAAGGCGCTTGACGCGATCCTCGCGCGGGCCGGCATTTCCGGCAGCGCCGCCAATTTCATCAAGCTCGTCGCCGCCAAAAGGCGGCTCTTCGCCATCCGCGACATGATCGCGGATTATCTGAAACTCTATGACGCCGAGCGCGGCGTCGCCCGCGCCGAGGTGACGGTGGCCGGCCCGTTGTCGGACGCCCATGTCGCCGCTCTGAAAGAGGCGCTGACCGAGGCGACGCATGGCAAGGACGTCGAAGTCGCCGTGAAAATCGATCCCTCCATCATCGGCGGGCTGATCGTCAAGCTCGGCTCGCGCATGGTCGACGGCTCGCTCAAGACCAAACTCAATGCAATCCGCACCCGTATGAAAGAGGTCGGCTGATGGAT
>JAJPHH010000116.1 GCA_021325385.1 Alphaproteobacteria bacterium | reverse complement strand
GGCCGCATCCTTGATGGCGCCTTTCGCCTTGTCGGAGACGCCCTTCACATGTTCGCGATTGATCTGGCTCTCCTTTCGAAGGTCGATGGCGACCAACGCAGGGGATCGGGTCGGGTTCCCTGCGCCCGGCGGGCCTTTCGGGCGGTAAAGCGAGAGTTTCGGGCTTCTGAGCTGGTGCGGTCACGAGGGGCTCCCTGGCCCGTCGGCGGGCGGCGCGGGTCTTGCCCGTCCCAGCCGCGGGGCCGCGGCCGGGATTTTGCATCGCTGGAATGGGGCCGGCGGGCGGATGGACGAGATGCGCAACGCTTACATCATCGAAATCGGCGACGAGGCGGTCGGCATCGCCGCGCGCGATCGCGGCGGCTTTCGCTTCCACGCCGCGCTCCACGCCTTCAACGGGCTCGACGGCCGGCTCTTTCCCTCGGTCAAGGAAGCGACCCGCGCGGCGCGCGCCTTGCGGGGCGCCGATCGGCCCGCCGCCGCGGTCGGGAAAGATACTGGCGGCGGCTGAAAGGCGGCCGAGCCCGAAGGGCTTAAGGCTCCAGTTCGCTATCCCAATAGAGATAGTCCATCCAGCTCTCGTGCAGATAGTTCGGCGGGAACAGCCGACCGTTCTGATGCAGATCGTGGATGGTGGGCTGAAAGGGAGCCTTGGCCGGCCACATCTTGGCCACGGCCGGCAGCATATCGCCCTTGCGCAAATTGCAGCGCGAGCAGGCGGCGACGACGTTCTCCCAGGTCGTCAGGCCGCCTTTCGAGCGGGGCACGACGTGGTCGAAGGTCAATTCGTCGTCGTCGCCGCAATATTGGCAGGTGAAGCGGTCGCGCAGGAACACGTTGAACCGGGTGAAGGCTGGATAGCGGGATGGCTTGACATAGGTCTTCAGCGACACGACCGAGGGCAGGCGCATTTCGAACGACGGGCTGCGCACCGTCCGCTCGTATTGCGAAACGATGTTGACCCGATCGAGGAACACCGCCTTGATCGCGTCCTGCCAGCACCAGATCGAGAGCGGGTAATAGCTCAGCGGACGGAAGTCGGCGTTGAGCACCAAAGCCGGGCAGGATTCCGGCGAAACTGCTTGGACGTGAACCGTCAAACCGAGGCTCCGATCCGCTGCGCCGGGAGAAAAAGCGAATCCCTCGGCTGGTCAATAGTCTATAGCTACCATGACGCGCTTGTGAAGCCGCCCTTTTTGCAGCGCATTCAATGCGCCGCCCGTTCGATCGCCGCCATGTCCGCGTCAGAAAAGCCGAAATGATGGCCGATTTCGTGAATCAGCACATGGGCGACCACGGCCCCGAGCGTATCTTCGCCCTCGCACCAATAATCGAGCAACGGCCGCCGATAGAGCCAGATCATGTTGGGCAAGGCGCCGGTTTCGGCGAGGGCGCCGCGCTGCGCCATGCCGCGGCCGTGAAACAGGCCAAGCAGGTCGAACTCGCTCTCGGCCCCCATCTGGTCGAGGGTCTCGTCGTCAGGAAAGTCGACGACCTGGATGACCAGCTCCTCGCAGATTTTCCGAAACGCCTCCGGCAGCCGGGCATAGGCCGCCTCGGCCAGGCGTTCGATGTCTTCGATTGAGGGCGCATGCGCCTCCGACCAATCCGTCATCTCCTCTCCTTTACGGCGCCGCCCGGCAGCCAGGCGCTCGTCAGGTCGTGCGGATATCGCTGCGCCTGCGCGCGCTGATCAGTCGATTAGAACCGTAGCGAAGCAGGAAAGGATGGCAAGCAGCGCTCGCTCGCCGGGAAAGATGATGGCTTTTTTGCGGAGCTGGATCGGGGCGCGGCCGAGTTCAAGGATTTTTTCAGGCGCGGACGCGGCAATTGTCGGAACCAGCGGCGCTCGATCGTCATAATGTCAAGCGGTCACGACGGCTCAGCGATCAACTTCCTGTGACGGCTCTGGAACCGCGCCGCATACGTACGAATTTAGACCGTAACAGCAGGTCGCAGAACCCTTAGAACAAAGGGGAGGCGGGCATGAGAGCAAAACATTTGGAATCGGAATTTGCCGGTTTTGCCGGCGGGGCGTCGGGGTTCGGCGATCCGGAATTTTTGGAAGTCCTGAGCAACGAGAGCGTGGTGCCTGGGACAGGCTTTAGCGTCGCCGGTTTGCAATCTGTCGCGCGTCGCCAGTTGATCGGCTCGGCCGTCGCGGCGGCGGTCGTCGTCGCGGTCTCGACTTTGGTCGCCATGCAGCCGTCGCGCAACGATGTGGCGAGCGCGTCGTCGCACAGTTTCCCCGTCGTGCAGCAGCCGAGCTTCGTGACCGAGCACTATGCCGCTTCGAAGCGACGCGACATCGAGCTTCCCTGAGACGCAAAGCGCGCTCCCGAGGCCGGGAGCGCGCAACTGACTTTGCAGGCCCAGCGCCAAGGACCGCGTCGATAGGGTGGCGCGCCGTTTCTCTCAAAAGCGGAACCGGACGCCGGCCGTCGGCGCGAGGTTGCTCGTATGGAGATAACCGCTCGCCAAGCCGTTATGCGCTTCCGAGAACATGACGCCGGCATAAGCGTCGAATTTCTTGGCGAATTGCCAATCCGCGTTGAACGAGACAGCGTCTAACGAGCCCGCGCAGGTCGCAGAGGAAGCATTGTCGCAATATTTCAGCGCATAATTGTGCTGGATGTAGTGGTAATAGGCGACGCCGACATCGAACGCGTCGGTGAACGCGTAGCGGGCGCCGATCCACATCACGTCCTGAATGCGATGATTGGCGTAGGCGTTGTTGTTGATGTCGGCGGCGACCACCGGGATTCCAGCAATATCCGTGAAGGAGGCGAGTTGCGGGCGACTCGGATTCTGGAACTTGATGTATTCGAAGCCGCTATAGACCCTGACCTGGCGATAAGCGTATTTAGCGAGCAGCATCACGCCGCTGTCGTCCGAGATCGTCGCCGCAAGCGTGCCAGGATATTTCAGATTCTGCGCCGCGGTCAGAAGCGATGAGGACACTGCGCCCTGCTCATTGGCGTAGATCGCGTCGAGCGAAAGCTTGCCATAGGCGCCGCCGCCGAAATCGCCGCCGAAGCCGAACTGGTAAGCGCCTTGCGAACCGTTGTTCAGGTCATAGCCGCCGAATTGATAGAGGGCGGACGCTCTGAACTGGCCGAGATCGACGCGATATTTGATCGCCGTCGTGGCGCGCGCGTCCTCGGTGTCGCCGACACCGGCGGTCAAGCCCGACCAGCCGATAACCGAAAAGGCGTAAGACGCGCCCATGGGATCATAGGCGACGACGCCGTCCAAAGTGAGCGTGTTGACGCGGCCGGCCGTCAACGTGCCGTAAGGGCTGCTGATTCCCGCATAGCCGACGCCGTTGTAGAATTGCCCGGCGCGGCTCGAATCGGCGTTCGCCGACTGCAGCGCGAGCGGAACTCCGTTATTGTCCAGATAAGATCGCGGGCCGTTGGCGACGGACAGCGTGTATGGGTCGAATCCCATGCTCAGATCGAAAACGAAGGCCCAGCCCGGCGCGAACTCCTCTTTTCCCTTGACGCCGATGAAGGACTGACTCAGCCCGCCGGGCGTCAGCAGCCATTGGGCGTGATTGCTGTTCTTTTGGACGAGCTCTTCGACGCCCGAAATGATATGTCTGTTCAGCGGGACGCCGTGGCTCTCCCAGCCGACGCCCATATCGACCGTGCCGTAGAGGGTGACGCCGTACCAGCTCAGCGCGCAGTCGGTCGTGACGAATTGGATCGGATCCGTGCAGGACGTTGGCCCGAGCGGCGCGGCCGCCGGCGGCTTGGCCGTCGGCAGATCGGCCGCGGCGCCGCCGCTTAGGCCGGCCAGAATCGCGGCGCAAAAAAATGTGCCTCGCAAAATATTCACCGAGCCCCTCCGCCCATGCGAATCTGTGATGGCTAAAACAATTCAGATTGGGCAGGCGTTATAGCCTCGTAAATATAGCGACGGCCGCATCAGGGCAATTTCCGGGGGTCGGTGCAAATCCGCAACAGCCGCGCGCAGAGGGGCGTCGAGGCGGTCAGAACTGGGCGCGCCGACGGACCGCTTCGAGCTCCGCCGTGATCCGGCGGGTGCGCTCGGCCAGGGCGGCGCGGATGCTCGCCGTCTCGCGCGGATATTCGCCCAAGACGCGCGTCATCAAATCGCGCGAGATGCGCAGCGCAATCGTGTCTTCCTGGGCGCGCGCGCTGACGGGCCTTGCGATCGGCGCGAACATCGCCATTTCGCCGACCAGCGCGCCCGGACCGACAATGCGCTGCTCGGATTCGGCTTTGCCATGGACGATCAGCGCAACCGCGCCGGAGAGGATGAAATAGGCGCCGTCCGCCTCGTCGCCCTGCTCAAAAAGAATTCGGCCGGCGGGAAACGTCTTGCGTTCGGCGGAAAAGGCGATGAGCTTCAAAGCGTCGCGCGGCAGAAGGTCGAAAGGCCGCGTCCGCGCCAGCCGGACAATATCCTGCTCGAGCGACATGCGGCCCGTCCCCCTTTTGCGCTCCGTCATTTCGCCGAGCGAAGCGACGACCCAACGTATTCGTAGAGCTGAGCCCCGCCAATGGAGGGCTTCGCTTCGCCGGCAATGACGGTCGCGACGTCCCGCCCGACGGTCATGGCAGGAGCTTGTAGCCGCCGGCGTCGGTGACGAGCAAGCGCGCATCCGCCGGGTCGGCCTCGATCTTCTGGCGGAGGCGATAGATGTGCGTCTCCAGCGTATGGGTCGTGACGTTGGAATTGTAACCCCAGACCTCCTTCAGCAGCGTCTCGCGCGAGACGACCTGGCGATCGGCGCGGCGCAAGTAACGCAGAATCGCGGCCTCCTTCTCGGTCAGACGCAGGCGGTTGCCCTTGGCGCTGATAAGGTTTTTGGAGGCCGGCCGGAAGGTGTAGGGGCCGATCTGGAATTCGGCGTCCTCGCTCGCCTCGTGCTGGCGCAATTGCACGCGGATGCGCGCCAGCAGCACCGCGAAGCGGAACGGCTTGGCGATGTAGTCGTTGGCGCCGGCGTCGAGCCCGAGCACGGTGTCGGCGTCCGAATCATGGGCCGTCAGCATGATGATCGGCCGCTTGAAACCATCCTTGCGCAACAGGCGCACGGCCTCGCGGCCGTCCATGTCGGGGAGCCCGACATCCATGACCACCAGGTCCGGGGGAGCCGATTGAATCACCTGGCGCGCCGCGGCCGCGTTTTCGGCGGTGGAGATTTCAAACTCCTCGTGCATCGCCAATTGCTCGGAGAGCGCATCGCGCAGCTCCGCGTCGTCGTCGACAATCAGAATTTGCCGCCTCTGAGCCATACCGTCTTTCCGCACTGGACCCCCGGTCGCAATCATAATCCGGCGACGGGCGGTCCGGCTAGCCAGCAAGGTATAACGCGCTCTTTTGCCTGCTGTTCACGTTCTGGTCATATTGCCCGTGTTTTCCTCGTTACGGGGGCGAGAGAGACGGTTAAATTCGTGTCGATCGACGCTCAGCGCGCCCTTGTCGCTTTCACTCGATTCGGCTTCGGCCCGCGGCCAGGCGACCTCGCCAAAACGCAAGACCCGCGCGCCATTCTCATCGCGGAATTGGCGGCGCCGGACGGCGCGACATTGGCCGACGATTCCCTGCCGCGCACGCCCGCGGCCCTGCAAACCGTCTATGCCGATCAGGAGCGCAAAAGACTGGAGCGCGAGCGTCTAGCGCTGGTCGAATTGGAACAGACCGGCATGCCGGCGCCGAATGTCGCGCCGCTCTTGGATCTCCAGTCCTGGCCCGCGCCGCCGCCCAAGGACGGCGCCGCGATGATGAGCGGCGCGCCTTCGGCCAAACCGCCGCCGTCGCCGGAGCAGCAGATTTTTCGCGCCGAAGCGGCGGCCCGCCTGCGCCGCGCGCTCGCCGCGCCGGTCGGATTCCTCGAGCGGCTTGTCGCCTTCTGGTCGAACCATTTCTGCATCTCGGCGGCCAAGAGCAACATCGCCCGCGCCGCGGCCGGCGCCTATGAACGCGAGGCGATTCGGCCTTATGTGACCGGCAGGTTCGCCGACATGCTGCGCGCCGTCGAGCAGCATCCGGCCATGCTGAACTTTCTCGACAACGCGCAATCGATCGGTCCGGATTCGAAAGCGGGCCAGCGGAGCAATCGCGGCCTCAATGAGAACCTCGCCCGCGAAATTCTCGAACTGCACACGATGGGCGTCGGTTCGGGCTACAGCCAGAAGGACGTGGTCGAGCTTGCGCGGATCCTCACCGGCTGGACCATCGCCGGCCGCGACGGGCGGCTCGGCGAGCCGGGCGCCTTCGTCTTCAACGCGAACGCTCATGAACCGGGCCCGGCGACGGTGCTCGGCCGCACCTACGCCCAAGCAGGACTCGCCCAAGGCGAAGCCGCGCTCGCCGATATCGCCCGCCAGCCCGCCGTCGCCGACCATATCGCTAGGAAATTCGCCCGCCATTTCGTCGCCGACGACCCGCCGGCGGCGCTGGTGGGGAGGCTTTCCAAATCGTTCCGCGACAGCGACGGCGATCTCGGCGTCCTCGCTCGGGCTCTGATCGATGACGAGGCGGCCTGGAGCGCGCCCGCGACCAAGATGCGCAACCCGTGGGAGCTCGTCGTCGCCGCCGCGCGGGCTTTCGATCGTCCCTATCCTGATCCGGGCCCGGCGCTCAACGCGATGAACCTCCTTGGCATGCCGCTCTGGCAGCCCGGCGGTCCGAACGGCTTCGCCGAGGAGGCGAGCGCCTGGGCCTCGCCCGAAGGCTTGAAAATGCGGCTCGAACTCGCCGCGCAATTCGCCCGCCAGGCCAAGGATGCGCCGAGCCCGACCGCCCTGATCGACGATATTCTCGGGCCGAGCGTGTCGAGAGCGACGCGGGAGGCGATCACCCGCGCCGAATCGCGCGAGCAGGCCTATGCGCTTTTGTTGATGTCGCCCGAATTCCAACGCCGGTGATGACCATGGTTTGTGAAACGCCCTCCCTGTCGCGCCGCGCGCTCATCGCGGCGGGCGGCGCGCTTTTTTCCTGGGCCTATCTGCCGCGCTTCGCCCGCGCTGCGGATTCGCGCGATCCGCGTCTTGTCGTCATGGTGTTGCGCGGCGCGCTCGACGGACTGTCGGCCGTCGCGCCGGTCGGCGACCCCGACTACGCCTCCCTGCATGGCGCGCTGGCGCTGCGGCTGGATGGCGAGCGCGCCGCGCTGCCCCTCGATTCGTTCTTCGCGGTCAATCCCGCCATGCCGAATTTCGCCCGGCTGTTTCGGGCGCGCCAGGCGCTCGCCGTACATGCCTGCGCGACCAATTACCGCGAGCGGTCGCATTTCGACGGCCAGGACGTGCTCGAAAGCGGCATGCCGGGTCCCGGCCGAGTGGAGAGCGGCTGGCTCAACCGAGCGCTGGCGCTGCTGCCGAAAGGCGAGCGCGTCGCGCCGCGCGGTCTGGCGGTCGGGTCGACGCCGCCGCTCGTCCTGCGCGGCGGCTCGCCGGTGCTCGGCTGGGCGCCGTCCGGCCTGCCCGCGGCGAGCGACGATCTGACCGTCCGGCTCATGGGCCTTTACGACCATCGCGACCCCGCTCTGGCTGCGGCGTTGCGCGCCGGGCTCGACGCCGATCGGCTGGCGACGAAGCAGGGCATGGACGGGTACAAACCAGGCGGCGACGCCGCCGCGGCGATGCGCAAGGCGGCGGAAGGCGCGGCGCGGCTGATCGCCGCCGACGACGGTCCGCGCGTCGCGGCCATGGCTTTCGACGGTTGGGACACGCACGCCAACGAGGGCGGCGCGACCGGACGCCTCGCCCAATTGCTCGGCGGCCTCGACGGCGCGATCGCCGCTTTCGAGAGCGAGCTCGGGCCGCGCTGGAAGGATACAGCGATCGTCGCGGTCACCGAATTCGGCCGCACGGTCCATATCAACGGCACGGTCGGCACCGATCATGGTACAGGGACGGTGGCGTTCCTCGCCGGCGGCGCCGTCGGCGGCGGGCGCGTCATCGCCGACTGGCCGGGGCTCAAGGCCGCTGATCTCTACGAAGGTCGCGATTTGAAGCCGACGACCGATCTGCGCGCCGTGCTCAAGGGCCTGCTCGCCGACCAGTTCGGTCTGCCGACGCGCGCGCTCGGCGAGTCCGTGTTTCCGGAGACGGCGGCGGTCGCGCCAATGAGGGGTCTGATCGCGGCGTAGCGCGGCGGCGAGGCCAGCCTCGTCAAAGCAAATCGATCGCTGATCATGCTTCGGCGTCGCCGGGGATCGCCCGCCGCGCCGCTTCGGCGCAGCCCCGGTTTTAAAACCCATCGTGTTCGCCTCGTCCGAATAATCTTGCTGCTTTGATTGTTGATGGCCGGCCGTGCGGGCGTTCAAGCGGCGCGGCGGGCAATTCGCCGGCAGGACTCTCGGAGGGCGTGATGATGGTTTCGGCGCGGCGCAAGGCCGCTTTGCGCTTGTCTGTCTTCGCCGCCGCCGCGCTGCACTTTCCTTCGCCGCTCCGGGCTGAGCCTAGGGCAAGTTCGATCGATCCAAGCCACACCAGTATCGAATTCTTCGTCGACGCCATCGGCTGGCCGCGTACCAAGGGCAGTTTCAGCAGCTTTTCCGGCCGCATCGCCGTCGACTTGAGCAGGCCCGACGAGAGCAGCGTCGTCTTGAAGGTCGCCGCCAAGTCGGTCGATGTCGGCTCGCGTTCTTTCGACGATTACCTGTGCGGCGACGCCTTCTTCGACATTTCGCGCTATCCTGAAATCAGCTTCGTTTCGAATCGCGTCGAGAAGCTCGACGAGCACCACGCGCGCGTCAGCGGCGATCTCACTCTGCGCGGCGTGACCAGGCCTTTCGCCGTCGATGTCGCGGTCGAGGGCGCGGCGGGCGGAGAGGCAAGCCGCTTGCGCTTTCGCGCGACGGGAATTCTCCACCGCTTGGAGTTCGGCATGAACGCCGGCTTTCCGGCGATCAGCAACGACGTCGACTTGGTCATTTCGACGGAGGCGGAAGGCGGCGCGACATGAGCGATCCGTCGCGCTGGCCGCGGTCGATCCGTTTGCTTCATTGGCTCGGCGCTGCAGCGATCTTGTTCGCGTTCGCGCTCGGTTTCGCCATGGTCAATCTCGTCGATGATCCCGGCGAAAGGTTCGAACTTTATCAGGCGCATAAGTCGCTCGGCCTGCTCATCCTCGCTTTGACGGCTGCGCGCTTGGCGCTCCGGTTCGCGCGGGCCGCTCCCAAGCCGATTGTCACGATTGCGAACTGGCGAAGACGCGGAGCCGGGACGATGCATATCGTCCTTTACGTGTTGACGATCGCGCTCATTCTCGCCGGCTACGCCATGGTCTCGACATCGACGCTGCCTTTGCCGGTCGCTTTGCCTTTCGGCTTCACGGCCCCGAACCTGTTTGCGCCTGACGAGGCGGTTTCGGAGCGCTTGAAACAGGCGCACCACGTACTTGCCGCCGCTCTCGCGCTCGGCCTGGCAGGCCATATCGCGGCGGCGATCAAGCATCATTTCGTCGATCGCGACGAAACGCTGCGACTGATGAAACCGTTCTGACGCGGAGCGCGCCCCGTCGCAGCAACGCTACATCGCGTTGGCGGAAGCCGGACCAATTGCTCAAGATTTGTTGATCACGCGTCGCCGGCCGCCGACAAACCCGAGGCCGCCACATTCCTGTTCCTTGCTGGAGGGGCGAGCGCCTTCTGTCGGGCGGTCGCATGCAAGGAGGCGTCATGAGCACGCAGGCCAAAACGCGTTCCAGCCAGCCCTGGCTGCACCAGCATAGCGCGGAAATTCAAAAATTCGGCACGGTGCGGCAATTTCCGGTCGGGCTCTCCGCCGAGGCCCGGCTCTATTCGTCCGAACGGCTGAACCAGATCCTCGCCGACACGCAAATTCTTTACGCGCTTTACAAAAAGCATCATTGGCTGATGCGCGGCGCGACCTTCTATCAATTGCACCTTCTGCTCGACAAGCACGCCGAGGAGCAGAACAAGCTGATCGACGCGATCGCCGAACGCATTCAGACTCTGGGCGGAATCGCGGTCGGCGATCCGCGCCATGTCGCCGAGTTCACCCGCATCCCGCGGCCGCCCAACGGCGCCGAGGAGCCGCCCGCCATGCTATCGCGGCTGCTCGAGGCGCATGAGACGATCCTGATCGACGCTCACGACGCGGCTAAACGCACGGCGGACCAGGGCGATGACGGCACCAATGACCTCATCGTCTCCGAGGTGATCCGCACCGGCGAATTGCAGGCCTGGTTTCTCGCCGAGCATCTCGTCGACACGCCGCTGGTTCATGCCTAGTCGTCATTGCGAGGAGCGAAGCGACGAAGCAATCCATTCATAGGACCGAGCCCTACGAGTGGATTGCTTCGCTTCGCTCGCAATGACGGCGTCGGCGATTCATCGGAGCGACTGCGTTTGACCTATCGGAGGCTCAGGCGCCGCGAAGCGCTTCCGTCTCAGGCGCCGTAGATCGCCTTTCGCAACGCGACGACAAAGGCGCCGTTCATGCCTTCGACGGCGGTGTTGGTGAAGGCCGCGACGCTCAAGCCGCGGGCGCGGTCGATGAGCCAGCTATGTCCATAGACGCCGCCCCATTGTATCGCGCCGGCGCTTTGCGGCGCGCCGGCGGCTGAACGGTCGACCAGGACGGCCCAGCCATAGCCGAAGCCCCAGCCGGGCCCTTGCGTTTGCGCCTGCGTTCCGACCTGGTCCGTGACCATCCGCGCGACCGTCTCCGACTTGAGAATCGGCGCCCCGCCGCCGCGGATCGCTTCAAGAAAGCGCAAGAAGTCCGGGACCGAGGCCGCCATGCCGGCGCCGCCTGACGGATAGGACGCCGGGTCTAAAGCGCGGCGCGGCGAGAAGCGCGCCGCCGCGCCCGGCGGCAGGTCCGGGATGGTCGGGATCGGCACGGCGATGTCCTCCGTCATGCGGATCGGCTCGGGCGCGCCGTCGGCATAGGGCGTCGCGAGACGAGCCGGGTCGCGAACGGCGAAGCCGGTATCGCTCATGCCGAGCGGCGTCAGCACGAATTCGTCGACCAGGTCCGGCAGGCTCGCCCCGGCCGCCTTGGCCGCGGCCGCGCCGAGCACGTCCATGCCCAAGGAATAGCGCCACGTCGCGCCCGGTTCGGAGAGAAGCGGCGCAGCGGCGAGACGCTCGAGATTTTCCTCGATCGACAGGCCGGGCTGATCGAGGCCGTCGGAGACGTTGAGGCAATGGTACGGACTGTCGGCTGGCTCGCGGAATCGGTACGAGAGGCCGGCTGTATGGGTGAGCAGATGATGGACGCGGATCGTCGGCGTCACGCCATTCGGCAGGCGCGGCCGGAAATCGGGCAACCAGCGCGTTACGGGATCATCGAGACGCATCGCGCCTTTTTCGACCAGCCGCATCGCCGCGGCTGCGACCATCGGCTTGGTGATCGAGGAGAGGCGGAAGATCGCGTCCTCCTCCATCGGCCGACCTTGCTCGCGATCGGCCAAGCCGGCGGCGCGGCGATACGCCTCGGCGCCGTCTTGCGCGACCAGAATCACCGCGCCGACGATGCGTCTTTCATCGATGGCGCGATCGACGACCGCGTCGACCCGCCCCTGAAGCGAACTTTTCCCGGCCATGCGAAGCTCCTATATCTTGAATGATCGCTCCCGAATATCTGGCTGGTTCGAGCGATTTCAAGAGTGGTCGTTATGAAAAATCTGCAACACCCCTCCCGGCCGCGCGGCCGGCCGCGCGGCTTCGATCGCGACGAGGCCCTCTCGCGCGCCATGGAGACGTTCTGGCGGCTCGGCTATGAAGGGGCGTCGATCGCGGATTTGACCGAGGCGATGGGGATCACGCCGCAAAGCCTCTACGCCGCGTTCGGCTCCAAAGCGCAGCTCTATCGGGAGGCCTTGGCCGAATACCGGCGCCGGATCGGCGCCGCCAACGCGCAGGCCCTGGCCGAGGAGCCGACGGCTTGGGCGGCTTTCGACAGAATCCTCCGCCAGACGGCCTACGAGTTCTCCCGCCCGACCCATCCCTCCGGCTGCATGATTTCGACCGCGGCTTTGGCGGTTGCGAGCGAAAACGCGCCGATCGCCGGCCATGTCCGCGAGCTGCGCGCCGCCTCTTTGGCGGCGTTCAGGAAGCGTATCGAACAGGCGATCGCCTCAGGCGAGTTCAAGCCGGAAACCAATGTCGAAGCCTTGGCGCGCTTTCTCGGCGCGATCATTCAAGGCATGTCTGTCCAGGCCAGGGACGGGGCGGACGCGGCCGCCTTGCTCGGCATCGCCGATCTCGCCAGCGACGAGGTCGCGCGGCATCGCGCCTGACCGCGGCGAACGCGGCGCTTGGCCGGAATCTAAAGGTCCATCTCGACCTTGACCGGGACATGGTCCGAAGCCCGCTCCCAGCCGCGCGCGTCGCGCAGCACGCCCATGCTTTTGACCGCGGCGCCGAGTTCGTCGCTGACCCAGATATGGTCGAGCCGGCGTCCCTTGTTCGCTTTCGACCAATCCGGGGAACGGTAGCTCCACCAAGTGTAGAGCTTCTGCGTGTCGGGCACGAATTTGCGCAACGCGTCGGTCCATTGGCCGGCCGCCCGCGCCCTCGACAGTTTCTCGACTTCGATCGGCGTGTGGCTGACCACCGAGAGGAGTTGCTTGTGGCTCCAGACGTCGTGCTCGAGCGGCGCGACGTTGAGATCGCCGACCAAGATGGCGCGGCGCGCGGCAATCCGGCCGGTTCGCGTCCATTCGTCCAACTCGTCGAGAAATGCGAGCTTATGCGCGAATTTCTCGTTCACCGCCGGGTCCGGCTCGTCGCCTCCAGCCGGCACATAGAAATTATGGACGTCGAGACCGTCGGTGGCCCCGTGGCCTCCTAAAGTGACTCGCATGTGCCGCGCGTCGCCTTTGTTGCAGAAGGCGCGCTTCTCCTCCTCCTTGATCGGGATTTTCGAGATGACGGCGACGCCGTGATAGCCCTTCTGGCCGTTGATCGCGATGTGGTCGTAGCCGAGGCGGTGAAACTCGCCGCTTGGAAATTCCGCGTCCCGGCACTTCGTCTCCTGCAGGCAAAGAATGTCGGGAGCGTGCTCCTTGAGGTAGCGGCTGACGAGACCGAGGCGCAGGCGAACCGAATTGATATTCCAAGTCGCGATGGTGAAACGCAAGGCAAGCTCCAGACGGCGGCTCGACCGCAAAATCAGGTCGCTCTTCTTTTAGCAAGAGCGCGGCGCGAATTGCGCACCGCTTCCTTCTCCGTGGAGCAGCGGGAACCCGTCAGTCCTTCGCACGTTCTGATCCCTGGCGAGCGGAGGGCGCTAGAGAGGAGCGGAACTAACCGCAAATCGAGTGAAGCCGCGTCGCCCGCGAGAATGTAGTCTTGCGGACTTTTCCTACTGTCTTTGTTTGCGACAGCTCGGGCGTCTTGTGACTTTGCTTCAGTAATACCCATCGTAAACAAAATATGATCTCAAATCATAATCCAGTCACAACTTTGTTCGGCCTGAGCCTCAATTGGTGCGTTGCTTCCGAGTGTCGCGGAGAGTTGTGGCGACGCGCTCTATTCGTCCTTTCGATTTGGGACGGCTTCGTAGAGCGCCTCATAATTACGGAGGCCAGAGGTGAGAAACTTGCTGATTGCGCTCTTGGCCAGCATCCCGATCGGCGCCGGCGTCATCGCCCTGACGAGCCCGGCGGCCGCATTCTGGCCTCTCCTTATCCCGGTCGTGCTTGGCGCGACCGCAGGAGGCTTTGTCGCCCGTTCGGCGATGATCGCGGCTAGGCCCGCGCCGGCGCCGAGATGCGCCTCTTCGCGGCGCGTCGTTCGCGGCGCGCGGCGAGTCGAGATCTGCGACTGATCGCCTTTCGGGAAAGCGCCCGCCGAGGCGGGCGGTCCTCGAACGGCGACGGTGATGCGTGCAGAGGAGTGACCGATATGATGAAACGATACGCTTATGTAGGATTGATCGCCGCCGCGCTTGCGGCGCCGCCAGTCTATGCTCAGACGACCGGCGGCCAGACGCCGGCCGAGAAGAACGCGCCGATGGGACAGCAGACGCCGCCCCCGGCCACCCCGCAGAACATGGAAAAGAAGGAGACGCCTGCCCCGAGCGGGTCCAGCGCTTCGACGGCCGAGCCGAGCGACAACACCAAGTTCGTGACGCAGCAGTCCAAGGATCAGTGGCGCGCGTCGAAGCTCGTCGGCGTCAGCGTCTATGGGGCCGATCACAAGAAGGTCGGGTCGATCAAAGATATTCTGATGGACCACGAGGGCAACGCCCAGGTCATCGTCGTCAGCGTCGGCGGTTTCCTCGGCATCGGCTCCAAGGACGTCGCTGTGCCGTTCAAAGCGATGCAGTGGCAGACGGAAGCGCGCGCGGCCGCGACCAACCCGCCGCCCAACTCGACGACTGGAACCGGCGCCGGCGGGGCGCCGAGCCAACCCCAAGCGACCGCCCCGACGAATCCGCAGGATATCGAAGCCAGCCAAGGCTATCCCGATCGAGGCGTGATCGCGATGACCGAGGACCAGCTCAAGAAGGCGCCCGATTTCCACTACGCGTCGGAAACGACGAACAATTCGGGCGGCTCGGCCAACGCGACGAAACCATGATCGCTTGAGGTAAGACGCCTCGGCGCCCCTCCCTCGCCGAGGACCGTCGAGAGGCCTCCAGCGCGAAAAAGTGCTGGGGGCCTTTCTCTTTGCGCCGCGTCCCCGTCATTGCGGCGATCCGGCGCGCTCGCTTTCGCTCGTCGCAAGGAACGAGTTTAGCGGCGCGAATTCATCATCTGCTGTCGTTCGTCGATCTTGAAAAGCGACGCGTCCGGCGTCGCCGACAGATCGACATTGAACAGAGTGACGACCGTCTGCAGACCCTGGGAATCGAGCACCGTCCACTGCTTGAGCGCGAAGGTCGTCGGATCGAACATCAGCGTGATCGTCGCCGAGCCGCCGAAGGTCGCCTTGTCGAAGATCGTGATCGCGACAGCGTTGGGGTCCGAAGATATGTTTTGAATCTGCGTGTCGTGGGCGATGTCGACATGATCGGCGAGCAGGAATTTCAGCGGCGTCTGCCCGATGAAATAGAGGTCCTGCGTGCCGAGCTTCTGATCGCGCACGGCAAGGCTGCGGCCGTCGGCGACGATGTCGAGCCGTTCCGGCGGCGCATATTGAAAGCGCATGCGGCCCGGCCGCTGCAGATAGAGCTTGCCTTCCGAACGCTTGCCGTCTGGCCCCATCTGGACGAAGTCGGCGCTCATCACTTGCAGGCTGTTGAGATAGTTGTTGGCGCGGCGGATCGCCTCGGCGGCGCTGATCGACGCCGGATCGGCGGTTGGCGCGTTCGGTCGAATCGGCGGGCGCGGCGCGGCTTTGGCTGGATGCAGATCGATCGGCGCGGCGTCCTCCGCCTGGACGACAGCCGCGGCGCCGGTCAACGCCAGCGCGGTGAGGCCGACTCTCAAGAATTTCACTGAAAGCGCCATGTGCGCAGATTCTCTCCGGGCCCGCCAAAGCGGCCGTTTTGAACTGACTTTGCCGCAGACCCGAATGGGCTCGACGCGACTTTGCCTGAACGTGAGGCGGAATCAACAATGCGCCGCCGTCGAGCCCGGCCGGAAGGAAGAGGGACGCCCTACCGAACGCGCTTGGGAACGCAACGCGACCGATCCTCGCTCTAGGCGCTTCGTGTGGCGGGAATTGGACGAATCGCCGCCCGGGCCCGGATCGAATCTCAATCGTCGTCGCCCGTCATCATCCTCTGATCGGGCCCCGCTTCGATGAGGATTTCGCGTTTTCCGGCATGATTGGCCGGGCCGACCACGCCTTCTTTCTCCATGCGCTCGACCAAAGAAGCAGCCTTGTTGTAGCCGACCGAGAGCCGGCGCTGGATGTAGCTCGTCGAGCATTTGCGGTCGCGCAGCACGATGGCGACGGCGCGATCGTAATAGTCCGACGATTCTTCCGCATCCATCGTGCCGGGCGCGAAATTCGCCGCGCCGTCCTCGCCGGCCGGGGCCTCCTCCTCGGTGATCGCCGTCAGATATTCCGGCTGTCCCTGCGTCTTGAGATGGGCGACGATCTTCTCGACTTCGCTGTCGGAGACGAAGGGCCCATGCACGCGCGAGATGCGGCCGCCGCCGGCCATATAGAGCATGTCGCCCTGGCCGAGCAGCTGCTCGGCGCCCTGCTCGCCGAGGATTGTGCGGCTGTCGATCTTCGAGGTGACTTGGAAGGAGATGCGGGTCGGGAAATTGGCCTTGATCGTGCCGGTGATGACGTCGACCGACGGACGCTGCGTCGCCATGATCAGATGAATCCCGGCGGCGCGCGCCATCTGGGCGAGGCGCTGGATCGCCCCTTCGATGTCCTTGCCGGCGACCATCATCAGGTCGGCCATTTCGTCGACGATCACGACGATATAGGGCAGGACCTGGAGGTCCATCTGCTCCTGCTCGTAGACCGCCTCGCCGGTTTCGCGATCGAAGCCGGTCTGCACCGTGCGGGTGATCGCCTCGCCTTTCTCCAGCGCTTCGGCGACGCGCGCATTGAAGCCGTCGATGTTGCGCACGCCGAGCTTCGACATCTTCTTGTAGCGGTCCTCCATCTCGCGCACCGCCCATTTGAGCGCGACGACCGCCTTCTTCGGGTCGGTGACGACCGGCGTCAGCAGATGCGGGATGCCGTCATAGACCGACAGCTCCAGCATTTTCGGATCGACCATGATGAGCCGGCACTGATCGGGCGTCAGGCGATAGAGCAGAGACAGGACCATCGTATTGATCGCGACCGATTTGCCCGAGCCGGTTGTGCCGGCGACGAGCAGATGCGGCATGCGGGCGAGGTCGACGATGACCGGCTCGCCGCCGATCGTCTTGCCGAGCGCGATCGCGAGGCGATGCTTGGTTTTCTCGAAATCCTGGCTGGCGAGCAGCTCGCGCAGGTAGACCATCTCGCGCCGCTGGTTCGGCAATTCGATGCCGATCGCGTTGCGCCCCTGCACCACGGCGACGCGGGCGGAAATCGCCGACATCGAGCGGGCGATGTCGTCGGCGAGGCCGATGACGCGGGAGGACTTGATGCCGGGCGCCGGTTCGAGCTCGTAGAGCGTCACGACCGGGCCGGGCCGGACATTGATGATCTCGCCCTTGACGCCGAAATCGTCGAGCACGCCTTCCAGCAGACGGGCGTTCTGCTCGAGCGCGTCTTCCGAGATTTTGGCGGCGACGAGCCGTTTCGGCTCGGCCAGCATCGCGAGCGGCGGCAATTGATAGGCGGCGCGATCGAAGAAGCTCGGCTGCGCCTCGTTCTGAAGGCGCCGGCCCGGCTTGATCGTGGCCGCGGGCGCGGCGACCCGCGAGGGGGCCGCAGCCGGCGCGTCGAGCTCGGACGCCTCGGCCGGCGCCGGAGCGCGGCGCATCAGCGTCGGCTCGATGCGGCCATTCGGCGGCGCGGCCTCCTCCGTCGCGGCAAAAGACGGCGCCCGCGGATCGAGCCAGGGGGCGCGGGCGGGCGCTTGGCGCGGCGATCTGCGGCGAGCGAAGGCGCGGCGGATCGCGCCGCGCAGACTCAGGACCGCATGGATGGCGGCGCCGAGCGAGACCAGGCCGAAGCCGGGCTCCCCGTCGGAATCGTCCTCCTCCTCGTCACGCGCCGGCGAGGCGCCGGCGGGCTCCTCCTCCGGCCCCGGCGCGCGCATCAGGCCATAGCCAGCCGCGGCGGTCAGAGCGAGAATCGCAATGGCGGCGCAGGTCGCGCCGAACAGGAACAGGGCGAGGGTCGAGCGCGCGCCGAGCATGCGCGCCGTTTTCAAGATGGCGTCGCCCAGCACGCCGCCGAGGCCGGTGGGCAGCGGCCAACGGTCTGGCGCGGGCAGCATGGCGGCGAGGCCGGCGGCGGCGATCGAACCGGCGAGCCAGAGGGCGAGCCTCAGGCGGGCCCGCTCCAGCCGGCGCTGGGTCAAGAGACGCCAGGCCCAGAAAGCAGGCGGGGTCAGGGCGACGACGCAGGAAAGACCGAGCGCCTGCATGGCGATATCGGCGGCGATCGCGCCGGGCGCGCCGAGCAGATTGTGGATCGGCGCCGAGGCGGCGTGGTTGAGGCTCGGATCCTCGACCGACCAGGTCAGCAAGGCGAGCGATAGCGCGCCGACGCCGGCAAGGACGCTCGCGCCGATCAGTTCGGCGGCGCGGCGCTTGGGCAATTCGCGAACCGAGTCCGGCAGATAGTCAATGACCGAGAAACTCGTCGTTCGCATCGCCGCCCGCGTCAGGACCTCATGGGCCGGCGCGCCGCGCCGGTCGGCGGACAAACTAGGCCTGCCGAGTTAATGCGCGCCTAACCTTAACGGCCGGTCCGTCCGCTCATTTCACGACCGAAACCGAAGCCCTGGTCGCGGCCATGTTCAGTCTCGGCGTCAAGAGCGGGGCCATGTCCGCGGCGAGATCGAGCGCCAGGCAGCCATAGCCGCGATCGCTCATGTGAAAGCCGTCCTTCCATAACATGGCGCGAAGCAGCGCCGGCGATTCGGCGCCCCAGGCCTTCATCAAGGCGTAACGGGGAAAGATCGGGTCATGATATTCGGCGCCGACCTCGTGTACGATGCGCACGAAGCGCTCGTATCGGTCGACGTCCTTGATCGCCGGGAAATATTGCTGATCCAGCAGGACCAGCGGCACGCCGGCGTCGCGGGCCAGCCTCAGTCCTTGTTCGACTTCGGCGCGAAACGTCGCCTCGTCCTCGCCGCTCACCGCGTCATTGGTGCCGACCTGCCAGATGACCAGATCCGGCTTTTCCCCGTTCAGCAATGTTTTGAGCCGGACCAAGGTGGAAGCCACTGTCTCGCCGCCGACGCCGGCGTTCTCGACGACGACCTTTTGTCTCAAGGCGGCGGCAAGGTCGATCTGCAACTGGGCGGGATAAGTGAAATTCGGCGCCGAGGCGCCGACCCCTTGCGTCGAGGACGAGCCGATCGCCAGAATGTCCACCGTTCCATCGACGATGGCTTGGCCCTTGGTCTTTTCAGGGCCGGCGAGAATGAAGGCGGGATGCGCGGCCGGGCAATCGCCGCTGCCGGCTATCGCCGGGACAAGCCAACCGACCGGAGAAGCGAAGAGGATGAACGAGAAAAGGCGGGCCGCCAGACCGAAAGAAGATTTGCGGCAGGTACGGCCTGCCGATCGGGACTCAGTTTGTTCCATTCCAAATAACGAGCGAAAAGTAAAAGTCCTATAATTCCAAACACGGTGTATAAAAGACCGATGAACGCCCCGGCAATCGAAAATTGCGCCTCGGCCACGCGCAGCGTCGCTTGTCCGACATAACTGAGGACGGAGCCGAGGGCGAAGACGGCGAGACTATGGCGGCCGAGCCGCTGCAGCGCTTGGCCGGCGGCGCTCTTGGCGAGCGCCGAGAGGCGCGGCGCTTGCGCAATCACATAAGCCAGCATCAGGAAATGGATCAGCCGGCCGAGGCCGAGATTCTGTTTCGGCACGTCGAGGCGGGCGAAAACGGCGTCGCGCAAGCCTGGCGCGAAGCCGCCGGCGTCGGTCACCGCGACGGCCGCGAAGATCAGGCCGAAGATCGAGATCGCCAGCAGGCCGGCCGAGGCGGGCGGCGGCGCCTCGCGCCATAACACGCCCGAAAGAACGCCGAGCGTGAAGATCAATTGCCAGGCGAAGGGATTGAAGAACCACGTCCCCGGCTCCGGCCAATTCGGCAAGGCGAGGCCCAGCCGCGCCGCGACGTAAATCGCGACCGAAACGCCGAGCGCCAGACCGAGGCTTCTGCGCGCCGTCGCCAGGACGACGGGCGACCACAGCATCAGCATGACGTACATCGGCAGGATGTTGACGTAGCCGAGTTGCTGCGTCAGCAGCGCGACGCCGAGCCCGCCCCGCAGCGGCGTCTGGAACACAAAAGAGCGGCCGTCGGCTTCGATCAGGCTCGGCGCGGCGCAGACGGCGTAAGCCGCAGCGAAGACGACGATCGCAGCCAAAGTCAAGGCGAGGTGGACGCTGTAGATGCGCAGGGCGCGGCTGAAGCAGCGCTGCGTGACCGAACGCCAGTCGGCCTCGACCGCCTTTCTGTAATAAGCGAGAGAGACGGAAAAGCCGGACAGGAACACGAAGGCTTCGGCGCTGTCGGAGAAGCCGAAATTCCGCGGCGTCGCCGCGTCGATCAGATTGCCCGGGATGTGGTCGCAAAGAATGGCGATGAGGACCAGACCTCGCCAAAAATCGATCGCCTGAACCCGACCTGTCTTCGCCGCCATGGCCTCTTACCAAAGTTCAGGCGCTCCGCCTGCGCCGCACTAACGCATGTCATGCGACCACGCATCGCGTCTCGGGTCAAAACACGGGCTTGTGAAAGCCTTGAATGTACGAAGCGACGTAAAGCCGCGAAGGGCGACGTCGCATTGGCGAAAAAGAGGCGCCCTCCTGGAGAGAGGGCGCCAAGGTTGGGAGGACGCGATGCAAGCTTCAAAAAAGGACGTGGACGGCGGCTGCAACTGAGGCGCCGCCGTCCGATGGGACTATTGGACGATCTCGCCATGCAGCGCGAGATCGAGGCCGTCGCGCTCGACTTCTTCGGTGACGCGCAGGCCGACGACCACGTCGATGACCTTCAAGATGACGAAGGAGACGATGGCGTCATAGACGATCACGGTGACGACGCCGATGACCTGGTTGACGAATTGTCCGGGATTGCCCTCGATGAGGCCCGGCGTGCCGCCATATTCGTTGATCGCGAAGACGCCGGTCAGCAACGCGCCGATCATGCCGCCGACGGCATGGACGCCGAAGCAATCGAGCGCGTCGTCATAGCCGAGCGCATGCTTCAGCGCGGTGGCGCCGAGATAGCAGCCGACGCCGCAGGCGACGCCGATCACCATCGAGCCGATCGGACCGACGAAGCCGGAGGCCGGGGTGATCGCGACGAGGCCGGCGACCGCGCCCGAGGCGATGCCGATGACCGTCGGCTTGCCGCGATGCGCCCATTCGACGAACATCCAGGTCAGGCCAGCGACCGCTGTGGCGATCTGCGTCACCGTCATCGCCATGCCGGCCTGCATGCCCGCGCTCACCGCCGAACCGGCGTTGAAACCGAACCAGCCGACCCACAGCAGAGACGCGCCGATGAAGGTCAGGACCATATTGTGCGCCGGTCCGGTATCCTTGCGCGCGCCAAGCACGAGGCACGAGACGAGGCCCGCGACGCCGGCGTTGATATGCACGACCGTTCCGCCGGCGAAGTCGAGAACCTTGACCCAGCCGACGAAATTGCCCTTGTCGTCGGTGTTGGCGGCGCTGAAAATGCCGTCCGGACCCCAGACCCAGTGCGCGACCGGCGCATAGACGCAGATCGCCCAGAGGCCGATGAACCATAGCATGGCCGAGAATTTCATGCGCTCGGCGAAAGCCCCCGCGATCAGCGCCGGCGTGATGATCGCGAACGTCATCTGGAAGCACATATAGACGGTCTCGGGGATGGTCGGCGCCAGCGAGTTCGGATTGCCGATTCCTTTCGAGATGTCGCTCAGAATGCCTTGCAGGAAGACGCGACTGAGGCCGCCGATGAAGGACGAGCCGCTGGTGAACGCCAAGCTGTAGGTCACCACCGCGAAAAGCACGGTGACGAGGCAGGTGATGGCGAAGCTCGTCATCACCGTGTCGCCGACGTTCTTCTTGCGGACCATGCCGCCATAGAAGAGGCCGAGGCCCGGCACGGTCATCATCAGGACGAGCGCCATGGAGGTCAGCATCCAGGCGGTGTCGCCGGAATTGGGCGTGCACTCTTTGAGGACGGTCGACGAACAAGCCGGCGGGCTCGCCGCGGCCGCCGGGGCGGCTGCGGCCGGCGCTGGCGTCGCGGCCGGGGCGGCGGCTGGCGCCGCCGCAGCGGGCGCAGCGGCGGCCGGCTGATCCTCGGCGCTTACCGGGGTCGGCGCGGCGAAGCCGATGAACGCGGCGATCGCCAAGGCCGGCGCGAGGCCCGCAAAAATTCTGAAGAGTTTCATCTGGTTGAACTCCGAGTGATCGATTCGAAATGGATTTTGCGGGCCGTCACAGCGCGTCGGCGTCTTTTTCGCCGGTGCGGATGCGAACCGCGGATTCGAGCGCGTAGACGAAAATCTTGCCGTCGCCGATCTGCCCGGTCCGCGCCGCCGCGGTGATCGCGTCGATCACCTGATCGACCATGCTGGCCGCGACCGCGACTTCGATTTTGAGCTTCGGCAGAAAGCTCACCGCATATTCTGCGCCGCGGTAAATTTCAGTGTGCCCCTTCTGGCGGCCATAACCCTTGACCTCCGTCACTGTCAGGCCGTGCACGCCGATCGAGGTCAGAGCGTCCCGCACCTCCTCGAGCTTGAACGGCTTGATGATCGCCATCACTATTTTCATGTTGCCTCATCCCAGCTTGGCGAAAGCCGCGCCCCTCAAGCGCAACATCCCGCACGTGGCGGCTGGGCGCGCTTGAGAGCCCGCCCCGCTCGAAGCGGTTCTTAACAAGCGCCGTGCCAAGCGCTTTCGAGCCGCGAAGCCGATGAAATTCCACAATTTTGCCGCGAGGCCGCGCGGATGCGCGATAAGTGCGCCGAGGCTGCTATGAAATAAGGCGCCTAAAAAATAGGCCAAATGGCCGAGGCGATGCGACGGCCGCCCGGAGCGGTTTCAGCGCTTTGTCCGCTTCCGGATCAGCCCCTCCTGCGCCACGCTCGCCACGAGCTTGCGGTCGCGCGAATAGAGCAGGCCGCGGTTGAAGCCGCGCGCGCAGCTCGCGCTCGGGCTGTCCTGCGCATAGAGCAGCCAATCGTCGGCGCGGAAGGGCCGATGCAGCCAAAGCGCGTGGTCGAGGCTGGCGGCCTGGATCTCCGGCTCGCCGAGATTGCGGCCGTGGGCGATAACGGACGTGCCGAGCAAGGTCATGTCGGAGAGGAACGCCAGAGCGGCGCGATGGACGATCGGGTCGTCCGGCAAAGCGCCGTTGATCCTGATCCACAGCGCCTGTCTAGGCTCGCGAACCTCGCCGCTTTCCAAAGGCGCGTAGCGGGCCGGGTCGATAGGCCGGAATTCGACCGGCCTGACGCGGTCGATGAAGCGCTCGACCGCCTCGGCGCTCATCCCCGCCGCCCGCATCAACGCGCCTGCGTCCGCCAGTTGCTCGGGCTCGGGCACGTTCGGCGCCGGGATGAAATGGTCGAAGCCCTCCTCGACG
This sequence comes from Alphaproteobacteria bacterium, assembly GCA_021325385.1. Lineage (GTDB taxonomy): Bacteria > Pseudomonadota > Alphaproteobacteria > Rhizobiales > Beijerinckiaceae > Roseiarcus. The sequence continues at coordinate 7,599 of JAJPHH010000116.1, read as the reverse complement.
GCGTGGAAGGAAGCCGACAGCGAAAAGATCGGCTTGCCGTGCTGGATCGCGACGACCCGCCGCGTCGTGAAGCTGCCGCCGTCGCGGATGCGGTCGACCTCGTAGATGATCGGCGCCTCGGGATCGCCGGGCAGGATGAAATAGGCGTGGAGGGAATGCGCGCCTCGCGCCGGCTCGACCGTGCGCGTCGCCGCCATCAGCGCCTGCGCGATGACCTGGCCGCCGAAGGTCCGCTTCCAGCCGTTGCGCGGCGAAAACCCGCGAAAGATATCCTCCTCGATCTTTTCCAGATCGAGCAGGGCGACGAGATCGGCCGCATTGCGAGGCATGGTCATTCCCGGTTCGGCGCTCCAGGTGACGGGCGCCGCCGGCCGCGTCAAGGGGCGCCGCCGCCGCTTGGCAAGCTCGGGCGCAGGCCGTTCACGTCGCGCAGACCCGCGACTTGGCTTGCGCATATTCTCGCGCGAGCCGCTCGACGAATTCCGCCGTCGGCCTCACGCCGTCGATCGCGCCGATTCCCTGGCCGCCGCCCCAGATGTCGCGCCAAGCCTTGGGCTTGGCGCCGCCGCTGGTGATTTTCAACAGCGCGTCGGCATCTCCTTCGGGCAGGTTGTCGGGATCGAGTCCCGCCGCGACGATCGACGGGCGCAGGTAATTGCCGAAAATGCCGGTGAAGGTTTTGGCGCCGACAATATCCTCGCCGCTTCCTTGCACGATCGCCCGTTTATACGCCTCCGCGGCGTTGGCCTCGCGCGTCGCAATGAAGGCCGAGCCGATATAGGCGAGGTCGGCGCCCATCACTTGGGCGGCGAGGATCGAGGCGCCGCGCGCGATCGCGCCGGACAGGGCCAGCGGGCCGTCGAACCAGGCGCGGATGTCCTGGATTAGCGCGAAGGGCGACATGGCGCCGGCATGGCCGCCGGCGCCGGCGGCGACCGCGATCAGCCCGTCGGCGCCCTTGTCGATCGCCTTGCGCGCGAAGCGGTCGTTGATCACGTCGTGGAGCGTGATTCCGCCGTAGCCGTGAACCGCTTTGTTCACGTCCTCGCGGGCGCCGAGCGAGGTGATGACGATCGGCGCCTTCCATTTGACGGTCAGCGCGACGTCTTCTTCCAGCCGCGCATTGGTCTTGTGGACGATCTGATTGACCGCGTAAGGCGCGGCGGGCCGGTCAGGATGATCGCGATCCCACGCCGCCAATTCTTCCGTGATCCGGTGCAGCCATTCGTCGAGCAGCGACGCGGGTCGCGCGTTGAGCGCCGGAAACGAGCCGACGATCCCGGCCTTGCACTGCGCGATGACCAGATCGGGGTTGGAGACGATGAAAAGCGGCGCGCCGATGACCGGCAGGCGAAGCTTTTCGCAGAGGATGAGCGGGAGGGGCATGGGCGGCGCTCGCTGGTTAGTTTAGATATAAACCAAATCTGGCCGAGTGCGACAAGGGAATTAGCATTGAGAGCGCTTGCGCAGCATCATGCGTTCGAACGCGAAAGCGCCAAGCACTAGGTCACGTATCCGGGTATTCTGAAATGTCGAAGGCTTTCGTTTCGTGAAATTGTTTGCCAAAGGTGGGGAAAGCAATTTTCGCAGCGATTCGATGTACGGCACGGATATTTTTGTCCGCTCGAACAGCGTGGCCACCAAAGGCGGGCGGAACGGCAAGCCGTTCGAATACGGCAACGCTTGGCAATATCACCCGCGGAGCGACAGGCATTCCAAGATTGCGTGCTGGGGCGTCATGTTCGATTTGTTGCGCGATTGCGCGCTCCTCCGAACGCATGTCGCGCATGGCAAGGTCGCCTTCGGTATAAATCATCCAATGCGTGATTTTGCGCAGAATCGAGAAAAGAACCTTGACCTCGTGATCTGCCGAGCATCGAAGACGAGCGTCAAGAAGGTTGGTCGCAAACAAATCTGTAATTTTCGCGAATTGGCAGAGCCCTATACGGTGATACTGACGGCCAAGGAAAAAGCGGACCTCGCAGCGTTACCCGATGTGCCTTTGGCGGAACCGACGACGATTCTCATGGCGATTGAGGCGAAGGCCTGCATGACCGAGTTCGGGAAAGCGCGCCCGCGCCTTTACGACGAGCTCAATAGCTCGCACCTCACGATTCACGGCGATACGAATGGAGCAATCGCGGCAGGGCTTGCAATCGTCAACATCGCTCCGACCTTCATCTCGCCTACTCGGAATCATTGGTCGTTAGGAACGCAACCGACCGAGATCAACAGGCATGACCAGCCGCGTGACGCCGAGTCCGCGATCGCCAAGATTCTCCAGCTGAAAAGACGCTCAAGAACTGGGGAAGAAGGTTTCGATGCCTTGGGGATCATCGTAATCGAGTGTGCGAACGATGGCACGCCCATCAAGCTATGCCACAGCCCGCCGGCGCCGCGTCCCAGCGACTTCTACCATTACGAACAATTCATCGGTCGCTTGGCTCACCTCTACGCGACTCGCTTTCCGGGGCTTTGAAGGCGGAGGAGGCGCCACGCCGCCCATCCGTTCTAGATGAAGCTCCACGGCTTCGATAAATCCGGGTGCGAAACGTAAGGCAGCTTCCCTGGTGCGAGAGAGGAAGCCTGCGGTCGCTCTTGCACTCAAGGGCTCACCTGCGTACCGTAGAAAATCCGCCAGGTGCGGGAAACGGGCTCCGACAGGATCGGCACTAATGTCCACCGAGTATCGTTTTTTGCCATCAAACCGCGCCGCCTTCGGTAGCTTGCCGTGCGCTGGGAAAGGCCCGTCACGGAGCGAATAGTAGTGACCAGGTTCGGCTAACCGCCCTCCGACCCAAGCGGCAACCGGCACGCTCACGGCATTACCGAGTAAAGTCCATCGAAGGCTCGCCCGTGCGACACGCTCGGCCGGCATGGTCCAATCTTCGTCGAAGCCTTGCAGTCGCTCCGCGTCGCGAATATTGGGCTTGATGATCGATCCGTCTGGCATAAGGATAGCAGGCGGCGACGGAATTCCGACAGCTGACCCGTTTTTCAAGGTCGGGATTGCGTCGACCGCCCAGCCAAGCCCACCGCGGCCTTCGGTCCAATAGAAGCCGTGGGCAAGGCGGCCGATCGCAGTAGTCGGTCGCCCGAACGGATTATCGTCAGCCAACAGTACGTCCGCAGGGTCCGCTATGCGGGAAGCAATCAGGAAAACGCGCTCGCGTCGCTGCGGTAAGCCGAACCCGTTGGTGTCCACGACACGCCACGCCCAGCGATACTTGAGCTCTTCGAGGGTGTCCACGATGCGTCGCATCGCGTCGCCGCCGTTCAGTTGCAGCATGAACGGGACGTTTTCGATCACGAGCCACGGCGCGCGGCTCCGCTCGGCCAAGCGAAAGACCTCGCCAACAAGACCGCTGCGCGCGCCGTCGAGACCCTTGGTGAGCCCGGCCTGACTCAGATCCTGGCAAGGGAATCCAGCGGTGATGATATCGATGGCCCTGGGGAGATCGCGTAGTTTCGAAACATCGTCCGTCAGCTCCGTCTGCGGAAACCGGTCGGACAGGACCGCTTTGGCTGCGGGCATGATCTCGCAAAGAAGCTCGGTGCGATGTCCCGCCTTGTGAAGGCCGATCTCAAGTCCCCCAATGCCCGAGAAGAGGCTCGCGACCCTCATTTCTTGCGCTTCCGGTGATTCGCCCCTGTCGGTTCACGTTGCCCGAGAGAACCGGAGACTGGCAAATTGTATTTTGGATTCCTGCGAAGAAGCTGCGCAACAAGTCTGTGGCGCAGTTCGTCCGGCCTCCGCGTTTCGCATTCCCAAACGACGACGACACGCCACCCGTTTTTTCGAAGGGCCTCCTCGGCGCGTGCGTCGCGCGCCTGATTCGCTTCGACCTTCGCCACCCAGAAGTCTCGTCGGGTCTTTGGAACCGTCGCATAGCGGCATGCCTCATGACCGTGCCAAAAGCACCCGTGGACAAACATTGCGACCCGTCGCTTCGGGAATACCAGATCGGGCGCGCCCGGAAGGTCCCGCCGATGTAGGCGGTAACGGAAACCTTCATGATGGAGCATCCGCCGCACGACCAGTTCGGGCTTGGTATCCTTGCCGCGAACCGCCGACATCATGGCTGAGCGCTTTTCGGGAGGAACGATGTCGGCCATGCTTCCCTCTATCATGGTCCCGTTCCTTCCCGCCGCGGTCGATGCCGGGCGGAGCGGCGTTATTCTCTAGTTTTTTTGCAATTATCCCTCCTGCATTCGTCGGAACATAATAGGAACATGGGTGAAGGCGTCAAGTCTCGCAAACCTGTTGTGATGCCGAAAAATGTGGCTCTCTCGCTTGAGTGGTGCGAAAGCTTGGGTCAAGCCCACCTCTCACTTCGCCTCCTCCCATCCCGTCGGCGTCCAGCGGAGCACCGTCCGCGACAGCGGCTTCTGCGCCCGCGCGGCGACGAAATCCGCGGCTTTGGCGAGGGCGGCGACGGCGTCTTTGTCGCGCCCGCTGGCATAGATGAGCGCGTCATTGGCCGGCGCGGCGACGAGGAGGTCGCCGTCAAGGCTTTCCGCAATCGCGGTCCAGCGTTCAGGGAAAATCAGCCAGCTCGGGGCGTAGGGATCGGCGGTAATCAGGTTGACGCCTGGCCAGGGGTAATCGCGCCTGTAAGGCTGAAGCGGCCGCAACGAAGCGGCGACGTTCTGCTTGCACGGGGCCAAGGCCTGCTCCCGCGAGAGGTTCAGCTTGGCGAGGTCCGCGGCGTTGACGATACCGACGGCGCCCGGCAGGTCCTGCGCGCACATGATCCAGAGATCGCCGATCAGTTCTTCGGAAATTGTGGCGCCGCCGCGTCCGGCATAGGCCTTGTCGGCGGCTTCGACCATGGCCGCTCGCCGGACGATGGCGCGAAGCTGCGACCGGTCGATCCCGGCGGGCGCCGCGAAACTCGCGGCCATGCTCTGGACATGCGAGACGAGGCCTTGTTCGCAGGCCTTCGGATTGCGCAGGCAGAACGAATAGACGCTGTCGAGCGCCGCGCTGCGCCGGCCTTGGCCAGGCAGATCGATCGCGAGGGAGAGCGGTCCTCTGACCTCGACCTTGGCGTCCGGCAGCGCCTTGGCGAACAGCGCCGCGGCGTGAGCGGTGAAAAAGGCGACGTCGCTGAGGTCGGCGGAGACGGGGGCGTCCTCGGCGACGCTGCGTGAGCCAAGAGGCGTCGCAACCAGCACGACCGCGACAGCCAGCGCCGCCATTCGTTGGCCGCTGCCGAACGCAACAAAGGAGCTTCCGACGCGTCGCCGTCGCGCCGTCCCGCCAATGTCGTTGGCGGTCGAAAATATCGCCAGCGGCTCGGCCTCCGGCGTCATGGCTTCGCCTCCTCCGATCCTGGGGCCTTCAGCCGAGCGCCGCGGTCGAGAGCGGCTTCTGCGCTTCCGCTGCGATCAGGGACGCAGCCTTGGGCGGCGACCGAGTCCGCGGTCTGGCCGCCGCCACAGACGAGCCTGGCGCGGCGGCCACGAGATCGCCCTGGACGCTCTCCGCGATCGCCGCCCCGCGCTCCGGAAAAATCGGCCAGTTCGCGCCGTAGGGATCACCCATGACGACGTTGACGGGCCCATGGATAGCCGCGCCCGGTCGGCTCGATGAGCGGCAGACCCGCCGCGACGTTCGTCACGAGAGCAAGCGATGCGAAAAGGACCAGCCAAGTCGTTGCGCGGAGCAACAAACGCCCGCGCGCCGCGTCGACGACTTGAAAGGCCCATTCTCGCATCGCTGCCGCTCCCCAGCCGGCGCAACCAGAAATGCCCCGAAACAAGCCAAAAGAACTATGCGCCGGCGCGGAGACGGAAGCAATACTGACCAAACGTCACTTGTACTAAAATAATTGCAAGGCACGTACTTTCGTCGCTCCATCTATCGACAAAAAGCTTGACGTTTCATCCAGAGGTCGCAATGCTATGTCGCATAGGATGCGAACCGTCGGACGGCGAAAACGCGAATCCAAATTTTTGACCGCGTAACCCGTTGATATCGCCAGATTCGCAAAAATATGGATTTGGAAAAATTTGGCGGCTCTGACGTAACGTCACCTCGTTTGCGCGCATGCCGCCGGCCAGGCTGGCCTGTCGTCTCGTGGTTTAAATCGTACGTTTCTCACCTTTGCGGCGGACGTCGCGCCGCCGCTGAACGCTTCAATCGAACGCGTCATATTTACCCCACGTAAAGTTGTCCGGGCGCAGCCTGGACGAGCGGGGGGCGGCAAACGCATGAGAGGGACGGCCTCATGTCCGCTCGTTCATCCGCTTCGTTCGGCGCGGCGCTCCTCGGCGCCCTTCTCATTCAAGCGCCTGCGCGCGCCGACGCCTATGTCGTCGACGGCGTCGTCCACGTCGATGGTCCTGACGCCGCCATTCTCGATTTTGCGCAAACTTACCCAGCGCCTTCGCCGGCCTATTCCGCCAGGCGCGGCTATCCCGGCGCGTCCTGGTACGAGAGCTGGCGGCTGCGCGGCGCGCATCCCGCCGCCCTCGATTCTCGTCCCTGCGTCCTGGTCGACGGCTGGATCGCGACGGCGGCATCCTGCCAGACAGTCGCGACGCCGCTCGAGCCGCTCCAGCCAGGCTTCCATCGGCTTCACCGCCGCGCCCGGCGCGATCCGTGATCGGCCGGCGGCGCGCGCCGAGCGCCGAATCCCGCCATCACGCAATCTTGCTTTGACGCCGGCAAGGGAGTTGGCTGTGCTCTCGTCGAGCGAAGCGGCGGGCCTGGGCTTCGTCTCGTCAAGGAGAGCTCGATGCGCCTCACGCGTCGCCGGGCCGCCGCTCTCATCCTCGCCGCGCCGACGCCGGGCCTGCTTGGCGCGGCGGCTCGCGCCGCCGACCCGGTCGACGCCGCCATCGTCCTCGCCGCCGACGTCTCGCGCAGCATCAATGACGAGGAGTTCGGCCTGCAGCGTCAGGGCTACGCCGCGGCGATCGCGAGCCCGCGGGTGATGGCGGCGATCCGGTCCGGCCCGAAGGCGGCGATCGCGCTGTGCTTTCTCGAATGGGCCGGGGAGGGCGAACAGAAGGTCGTCGTCGAATGGGCGACGATCAAAGCCGAGGCTGACGCCGCCAAATTCGCCGCCGCCTTGCTCGCCGCGCCGCGCTCCTTCGTCGGCCGCACTGCGATCGGAACGGCGATCGATTATTCGATGAGCGTGCTGGGCGAGAGCGGCGTCGCTGCGGAGCGCCGCATCATCGACGTCTCCGGCGACGGCACGAACAATCAGGGCCGGCTGGCGACCGAGGCGCGCGACGACGCGCTGAAGACCGGCGTCGTGATCAATGGCCTGTCGATCTTCAATCGGCGCGCCGCGGCGATGGGCGGCTACCTGGCGCTCCATACGAATCCGCCGGGCGGACTCGAGAAATATTACCGCGACAATGTCATCGGCGGGGTCGGCGCTTTCGTTCTGCCGATCAACGATTTCAACAGTTTCGGCGAGGCGATGATCCGAAAGTTGGTGAGCGAGATCGCAGGGAAGGAGCCGGGAGGAAGCTACGGGTGAGCGGCTCAGCTGCGGCTCGTCCCCGCGCTTGTCATTCCCGCGCAAGCGGAATCCAGAGAACCTCCGAGCCTGAAAGTGGGCTCCGCCTGGATTCCCGCTT
>JAJPHH010000043.1 GCA_021325385.1 Alphaproteobacteria bacterium | reverse complement strand
GGCGAGAACAGGCTGTCGATCGGCATCAGGCCGATCGGCGAATCCTCGGCGCGGTTGCGCTCGGCCGGGACATAGCCCTTGCCGGTCGTGACCGTGAATTCGATGCGGATTTCGGCCGCCTCGTCCAGCGTGCAGATCGGCAGATTGGGGTTCAGGACCTGAATGTCGCCGGTGGTCTGGATTTCGCCGGCGGTGACGACGCCGGGGCCGTGGCGCTTCAGCACGAGCCGCTTCGGCCCATCCCCCTGCATCTTGAGCGCGATGTCCTTGACGTTGAGAACGATGTCGGTGACGTCCTCGCGCACGCCGGGAATGGACGAGAATTCATGCAGCACCCCGTCGATATGGATCGACGTGATCGCCGCGCCCTGCAGCGAGGAGAGCAGGATGCGGCGCAGGGCGTTGCCCAACGTTTGGCCGAAGCCGCGCTCGAGCGGCTCGGCGACGACGGTGGCGACGCGTTTGGGGTCGTCGCTCGGAGCGACTTCGAGTTTCTTGGGCTTGATCAGCTCTTGCCAATTCTTCTGGATCACGGGCGGGGCCTTCCGTTCGACGCGCCAAGGGACAATCGCCTTGCGCATGCCGCAAACTCGACTTGCCGAAGCGCGCTGCGGTCGACGCGCTTCCCTTATCTTGCGACTATATAGGGCTCAGACCCGGCGACGCTTGCGCGGCCGGCAGCCGTTATGCGGGATCGGCGTGACGTCGCGGATCGAGGTGACGTTGAAGCCGGCCGCTTGAATGGCGCGCAGGGCCGATTCCCGTCCGGCGCCGGGGCCGGAGACTTCGACTTCGAGCATACGCATGCCGTGCTCGGCGGCTTTGCGCACCGCGTCCTCAGCGGCCATCTGGGCGGCGAAGGGCGTCGACTTGCGCGAGCCTTTAAAGCCCATTGTCCCGGCCGACGACCAGGAAATCGTGTTCCCCTGAGCGTCGGTGATGGTGATCATCGTGTTGTTGAAAGTCGAATTGACGTGGGCGACCCCCGACACGATGTTTTTGCGCTCGCGGCGGCGGACGCGGGTTGTCTCTTTGGCCATATTTATCGTCTGTCCTTCAAGCGCGCCCGTAACGCCAGGCGCTCGGGTTATCGTTTAATCTCTATAGCTTACGTCGGTTTCTTCTTACCGGCGATCGGCTTGGCTTTGCCCTTGCGGGTGCGAGCGTTGGTGTGCGTGCGCTGGCCGCGGACCGGCAGCGAACGGCGGTGGCGCAAGCCGCGGTAGCAGCCGAGATCCATCAGCCGCTTGATGTTCATCGCGGTTTCGCGGCGAAGGTCGCCTTCAACGAGATAATCGCGGTCGATCGTCTCGCGGATCTGCAGCACTTCCGCGTCAGTGAGCTGCGCGACGCGGCGCTCCGGCGGAATGTTCACCTTCTCGATGATCTCTTCGGCCTTCTTCGGGCCGATGCCATGGATATACTGAAGCGCGATGACGACGCGCTTGTTGGTCGGAATGTTGACGCCGGCGATGCGAGCCAAAGCTCTCTCCATTTCGGCCGCTTCAAGGCGGCGGTTAAGTTGAGCCCGACGTCCGGTGGAGGCCGGCCCTTGTCAGGCAACCCATAATGCAAATAGTCCCGTTCGCTCGGTAAGCGCCGGGACCCCAGTTCCATTCGGGATGCGGGCTGTTAGCGTCTTGACGGTGCGGCGTCAAGACAAAAGCTCGACAGGTATTTGGGATCGTCGGCGCGTAAGCGCAAGCGCGCCGGGAAGGACCGCGCCGCGAGATTTAGCGCCGCCCCGGCTAAGCTTCCGCCAAAAGTTCGGCAATCTCTTATAACTCTTTGCGATACTGAAGAAATCCAGAAAGTTTCGCAACCTTGTCGTAAAGCGAGCGCGCCGTCGCGTTGGTCTCGTGCGTATGCCAATAGACCCGGCTCGCGCCCGCGGCCGCGGCCTCCTTATAAACCGCTTCGATCAGCGCGCCGCCGACTCCCTTGCCGCGCGCACTCTCGGCGGTGAACAGGTCCTGCAAATAGCAGATCGGGCCGATCATCCAGGTCGAGCGGTGAAAGAGGTAATGGACCACGCCGATCAGCGTCTCGCCCTCCTCGGCCGCCAGGGCGTGGACCGGCTCCAGCCCATCGAAGAAACGCCGCCAAGTGAGGTCCGTCACTTCGGCCGGCAGGTCGACCTTGTAGAAGGTCTGGTAGCCTTTCCACAAAGGCTCCCAGCGCGGCCGGTCCGCCGGCTTTACAGGTCTGATGACAAAAGCCAAGGCTTCCCTCTCGAAGGCTGCGTCGTTGCAGCGCGGTTCTAAATCGCGGTCGGCATGCTAGCAACGCCATCCGCCAAAGCGGCCAAAGAGAAAGCGATCTGGATGGGACGCCTGCTGGCCTTTTTGCCGCTCGCCCTTGGCCTCGGCGGCTGCATCGACAGCGGCGCCGATCTTTCCGCCAGCCTGCCGCCCGCCTTTCCGATCGCGGACGGATTCTACAAGGCGGCCAACGATCCGAAATCGCCGGCGTTCAAGGTCGTCCGCGTCGGGTCCGAATATCGCACGATTGACCCTAATGCGCCCGATGGCGGAGGGGCGGTTTTCACGCTGATGGATCCCGATCATAGCGGCGTCTTCATCGCCGAAGACAAGACCAGCGCCAAAGACCTCAAGCCGCCGCGCTATCTCTACTATTTCGTCCGGGTCGACCCGGCTCGGAACCGCGTCGACCTCTATGATTTCACTCAGGCCGACTGGCGCCGCCTGCCGGCCGACCTGAAGAAGGGCCTGAAGCCGGGCGCCAGCGTGAGCGTGGTCGAGGACGCCGACGCCGCCATGATCCTCCGCGCGATCGAGCGACGGGTGGCGGCCCACCCGACGCTGCGCCAGACGACGTTCTTGTTGGTGCGCAAGCTCTGAGCCTGCGACATCGCCGCCTGTCGCCTCGCCGAAGGCCATGATAGAGATTCACCGCCTACTCGCTGAGCCCCGCCGTGCCCGCACCCGTCCATCCTTTGCGCTCCGCCCCCGCCCCCGAACCTGCGGCGCCGAGGCTTGATCTGAGCCATCGCCCGCGTCGCAACCGCAAGGCGGAATGGGCGCGCCGACTCGTCGCCGAAAATGTGCTGACCACGGCGGATTTGATTTGGCCGATCTTCCTTATCGAGGGCGCAAAGGCGCGCACGCCGGTCGCGGCCATGCCGGGCGTCGATCGTCTCACGGTGGACGAAGCGTTGCGCGAAGCCGAGCGGGCCGTGGCGCTCGACATTCCGGCGATCGCCTTCTTTCCCTATACGGAGGCGGCGCTGAAGGACGAGGCGGGCAGCGAGGCATTCAACGAGCAGAATCTCGTTTGCCGCGCCTGCCGCGCGATCAAGCGCGAATTCCCGCAGGTCGGCTTGATTACAGACGTCGCGCTTGATCCTTATACGAGCCATGGCCATGACGGCCTGATGGCGGGCGATAAAATCCTCAACGACGAGACCGTCGAGGCGCTTGTCCGCCAGTCGCTCAACCAGGCGGCCGCCGGCGCTGACGTGATCGCGCCGTCCGACATGATGGACGGCAGGGTCGGCGCGATCCGCGCGGCGCTCGACGAGGCGGGTTTCGTCGACGTCCAGATCATGGCCTACGCCGCCAAATACGCCTCGGCCTTTTACGGGCCTTTCCGCGACGCGATCGGCTCGAAGGGCGCGCTCAAGGGCGACAAGCGCACGTACCAGATGGATCCGGCGAACAGCGACGAGGCCTTGCGCGAAGTCGCGGCGGATCTCGACGAAGGCGCCGACATGGTCATGGTCAAGCCGGGCATGCCTTACCTCGACATTATCCGGCGCGTGAAGGACGAGTTCGGCGCGCCGACCTTCGCCTATCAAGTCTCGGGCGAATATTCGATGATCACGGCCGCCGCGCAGAACAGCTGGCTCGACGGCGACAAGGCGATGATGGAAAGCCTGATCGCCTTCAAGCGCGCCGGCTGCGACGGGGTTCTGACATATTTCGCGCCGCGCGCGGCGGAGGCGTTGAAGGGGCGGTGAACGGCTCCGCGCTGTGGTGCAGATGTGGATCGGGCGTCCCCGTCTCGTCCGTCGGTAGCGCGCCAGAGCCCGAGTGCCGCGAACGACCTTCGGCTGCGTCTTCATGGCCGACAAGGGTGTCATGGCGACGGGACGCCTCGAACCGGGGACAAGAATTGCTTTCGCGCCGCGATTGACACCCGTTTGATCCTTCTCCCCTGGCCCGAAATCGCCCGCTCATCGCGGGCTGAAGCGTATGCGTGATTACGTTGAAAGGTCGCCCAGGAGTGTTATAGTTCATATAGTCATTATGGTCACGAGGAGCGCGCCGTGGCAGACCCTAAGAAATCCGCCAAGCGCGGCTCAGCAAGTTGGACGGTCGCCGACGCCAAGGCGCGGCTCTCGGAGATAATCGAGCGGGCGCAGACCGATCCGCAAATCATCACCCGACACGGCAGGCCGAGCGCAGTCCTGGTCTCGGCCGAGGAATGGGCGCGCAAGACCGAGCGCAGGGGTTCGCTGGCCGAATTCCTCCTCGCCTCGCCGCTGCGCGGCGCCAAGCTCGATCTCGAGCGCCTTCGCGATCAGCCCCATGACCTCGATCTATGAGCGTCCTCATCGACACCAATGTGCTGTCGGAAGTCAGGCGGCCCGCGCCTGACTCAAAGGTTCTCGCTTGGCTCGACGCGCTCGACGAAGACCGAGCCTTCATCAGTGTCGCCTCGATCGCGGAGCTCAGGCGCGGCGTCGCCCTGATGGACGACGGCCGACGGCGAGCCGCCCTCGCCGCCTGGCTGGCGAATGATCTGCCGGCGCGTTTTGAAGGACGTATTCTGCCGATCGATTCCGCAATCGCTCTACGCTGGGGCGACCTGATGGCTAAGGCGCGCCAGAGCGGTTTCGCGCTCTCGGTCATGGACGGGTTCTTCGCCGCCACGGCGCTCGCGAACGAACTCGTGCTCGCCACTCGGAATACCAAAGACTTCGCAGCGCTCGGCGTGCCGACGTTCAATCCCTGGACCGATGGAGGCGAAACGAAATGACCGCCCCCTCTCTCTTCCTGACGTCCTTTTGTCGAAGCTCCTGCGGCGGCGACGGAGGTGAAGATATTTGGGCACCTTACTCGGAAGTGAGGCATTCCCTTTTCTCCGCTTGCAGGGAGAAGCTGGCCCGAAAGGCTTGAGGGGCTACACCGATGAACGAATTTAATGCAGCGTCGCCGTGACAGCTTGATCGAGAACCCATCGGCCCACGGCTTATTTCCTTCTAGTCGGCGTCAAGAATGTCCTAACGCTCGTAATCGGTGAGCCAACGATATCGGCAATGTCCTTCGCCTCCAGCCCCATATTTGCGAGATAGTGGACCAGATCGCCGACGCCCTGCTTTCGTTTCCCCTTACCAGAAAATTCTGCGTCACCGATCAATTGCCTCAGTGATAAAGCGATGAGTACATTTAATTTACGAGAGACCTCGACCAGCCCATAATCCGCGTCACCCGCCATTGGCTTTAACTCCCTTCAGCATAGAGCCCAAAGTCGCATTTGCGACGTGAAGATGCTTCGCGATGGTAGAGCGAGGCATTCCCTCTCTCGCCAGCTCCAAAGCCAGCAGGTGTTTCAAAAGGGAGATTGCCTCGTCGAGTTTCTTCTCCAAGGTAGAATCAGAACTTTTTTTCATTACTCACTCCTTCGCGTTCTTCAGAAGCTTAGAGATGCGGCTGACGCGATGTATGTCTACGCCGACGATTTGACGGATTTGACGCTGCCCTATTCCGGCGAGGGCAAGCTGTACGATCATCATGTCGCGCAGCAAGTCCTCAGTTGATTGAGATTGCTTTGCTTTCGCCATGTCAACTCCTTCGCCTATTAGTTTTCCTAATGCCAGACAGCTCTTTGTTTATATACGTACTTGTCCTGCCCAACGTTATTGCGATCTCCGACGGCCTCATCCCCAGGTCATTCAGAATTTCAATCTGCTGCCTTAGCGAGAGTGTCTTCTCGTCCTTTCCCCGAAGCAGGAGCGCGATGATTACTCTCAGAAGCTTATTTGTTGATTCGATCTCGTTTTGTTCACTCACATTTCCCTCCTTTTTGACCCGTTCTTTTTAGCGGTTAATTTTTGGAGGTAAGCTGCGTCCCAAATCTCCAAAGATTCTCTTTTATGATCAGTGACATATATGAAAATTGCAACTTACCTTGCGCTCAATATAATTTATTTGGTTAGAACAACTGATTCGCCGAATACCGCGAATCCTCAATAAGGGGAAGATGAAACTGACCGACGATTTGGGGATAATTGGCGATGCCTATCGCCGTAAATGACGTTCGCTCGAATCCAAACGAGCAGATTCACCACGCTGTGAATGTATTAAAACGTTCGCCCCGCCTCCGGCGTGTCTTCAATGCCATCTGCGCCGGAGGTAAGAGGCCCAAAACAGCAACGCAATTGATGAAAGCGACTAAGTTCGGTCACGTCGTCGTTTTGCAGCTGGGCGGGAAGCTTGCGGACGAACAACTCGTCCATAAGACGAAGGTCAACGGCGAAACGGCATACGAGAAGGACCGTTATCTCGCGGCGAAGCGGGCTAAGATCATCAGCCTGGCGGAGAACCCTGCGAAGTTGAAGAAACTGCCTACAAAATATTCACCGAAGCCGTCGTCGAGTGCCGCACCCATTCAGGTCTCGATTAAAGGCGCGCGAATTCAGATAAGCCGGGTTACGTGCGATGACTTCGATCAATTTGTGAGGGTGAAAAAGGTCCGAAATGCCCCGAGTAGGACGATCTCAGAGAAGGCCTTTAAAGACGGCATAAGAAAATTGATAGGTGAGAGCGGAGAGTTCAGAGATTGGGGCGGTGAAAGGAACGATCTCTACACTTCAAAGCTTCGGCACAAAGGAAAGCGACGGGCAATCGCTTTTGCATTCAAGGGGCCGGGCACTAAAGGAATCCTCACACCCAAGAAGCTGGGAAAAAACGGAGATCAAATTCAACGGCTGTTTTTAAGCCCTGCGGATATTTTTGTCGTACAATACCACGATCAAATCGACCAGTCGGTGATCGAACAAATGCAGGCGTTCGCGACCTTAACTTCGGTCAGTCAGAATAAACGAATTTGGTACGGGATTATTGATGGAGATGATACCGATCGGCTGATCGCAGCTTACCCGAAGCGGTTTTCGGCGAGATAAAACGCGACGGCATGCATTTGCAGTTGCGGCGAGAAATCTCGCCGCGCCGATGCTGGAGAGAGTGCTGACGTATTTCGCGCAGCACGGAGCGAAGGCGTTGGGGAATCGCTAGTTGCCCATCCGCGTCCTTCCAGCGAACGCCAGCTTCACAGCGCGATCCACGGGTTGACAACGGGCACGCGCGCTCTTTCGAAATCCTCCGTGTTGCGCGTTACGACAGTCAGGCCATTTTGGAGGGCGGTCGCGCCGATGATCAGATCGGGTTGCGAAAAAGTGTGACCGGCCTGGCGGCCTTCTTCGACCAAGAGACGCCATTTGAGCATGACGTCTTCGGTGATCGCGAGCACGCGATGCTCGAACATCGGCCGCACCTTGTGCGTCAGCCAATCGTTCAGCTCCGCGCGGCGGTTGGCGTCGGCGACGAGTTCGATGCCGAACCTGATTTCTGCGAGCGTGACTGTACTCACATGGAGAAGATCGAGCGGCTGGGCGGCTACGAAAGCGACGACCCTTTGTTCTGGCTTCGCGCGGCGCAACTCCGAGAGAATATTGGTGTCGAGCAGCCAACCCGTCACAAGACGACCTCGCGGACGGGCATGGGCCCGCGCGACGGCTCGAGACTGACATCGCGGTGAGGCGACGCCTGCATGGCGGCGATGAGCGCTTCGCCCGTGAGGTCGCCCTTGAGACGGCGGAACTCCTCCGCAGTGATCACAACCACTTCGTCTCGCCCATGCACCGTGACGCGCTGCGGCCCTTCGCTGCGCACGCGCCGCACCAATTCGCTGAAGCGCGCCTTCGCGTCGTGCAACAACCAATGACCGGACAATCGCGAAGCATGCGATCTCTGCCGGGGCTTGCCGGAGCTTTTTGGTGGCGATTTCACAATCCTAGTCATGTTGACTAGATTATCAAAAAGACCTCCAATTTCAAAGTACTTGTCCGGTCTGGACGAGGCTCCGACGACTAACCAGCTAAATCGCCGACACTAGATTTAGCCCGCGCCCTGCCCCATTCTGACGCCGTGGCCCGCCTTGCGACGATTCTCACCGCGCTCGCTCTCCTCGCGCTTCTCGCCGGATGCGCCCCGCTTCTCGAGGCGGATCAAGCGCGGCTTTGCCGGATGGCGCTGCCGGCGATCGAGCCGCCGAACGCGACCATTGTCGTTACGCGACAGACGCCATTCGCCGACCGCAAGGGCGTGCGCGTCGATTACGACGCCAACGAGCCGGGCGAGGCGCCCTCGGCCCATTACGCCGAATGCCGCTTCCGCGAGCCCGGCCGGCCGCGGCGCTCCCAGGATCTGGCCGCGATCGACACCGATCGCGGCCCGCTTAATCCTTACCAAGTCTCGATCCTGATCCGCTTCTGGCTATCGACGCCGGAGGCGCGGGCCAACGACCCCGAGCCGCTCGCTGGCGCTCAGCAGGCCTGGCGCGGGCCGAGGCCGCTTATCTACGCCCTTCAGCAGGCGATCAACGGCCTGCCGCTGGCGGCGATCTACGCGCTGCTCGCCGCCGCCTATTCGCTGGTCTATGGCCTGGTCGGTCGGATCAACCTCGCCTTCGGCGAATTCGCCGCGGCCGGCGGCTACGCCGCCACACTGGGCGTGCTCATCGCCGGGGCTTTTGCGCCCTGGGGCCCGGTGGCGCTCGGGCTTTGCTTGGCCGTCGCCACTGCGGTGTGCTTCGGGATCGCCTCCGGCCGCCTCGTCTATGCGCCGCTCCATCGCGCCACCGGCCAGCAGGCTCTGGTCGCGGCAGTCGGGCTGTCGCTCTTCCTGCAGGAATTCCTGCGCCTGACCCAGGGCGGCCGCTTGCGTTGGATCAGCCCCATCCTGAACGAGCCCTTCGCGGTGGCGCGAGCCGGCGATTTCGTCGCCGCGGCGACGCCGATCGCGCTGATCGTCGGCGGTTTCGCTTTGGCGGCGGCGGCCGGCCTGCTCCTGGCGATGAAAGCGACGCCGTTCGGCCGACAATGGCGCGCTTATGCCGACGATCCGCTCGCCGCGGAAATGTTCGGGATCGACCCAAAGGCGATTTTCGCCAAGACGTTCGCCCTGGCCAGCGCCATGGCCGGGCTTTCCGGCTTCGTTATGACGATTTTTTACGGCTCGGTCGGCTATGGCGCTTCGACCGCGCTCGGCCTGAAAGCCTTGATCGCCGCCATTCTCGGCGGCATCGGCTCGGTGCCCGGCGCCTTTCTCGGCGGCCTGATCATCGGCGGCTTCGAAGCGGTGTGGTCGGCCCTGTTCCCGATCGATTACCGCGACGTCGCTGTCTATAGCCTGCTCGCCATCGTGCTGATTTTAAGGCCTGGCGGGATCATGAATCTGAGCGCCTATTCCTCTCCCAGGACGTGATCCAAGAGCCGCGCTTTTCCGCTGAGTTCTTCCAGGCGAGTCGCTCAGTGAGCCTCGATAGGCGGCAATTGAGGTGCTGTTCGACACGGCGGAGCCGGGCCTCGAGCTCGCTGATCAGTATCCCATGGCCAACGTGGTCGAATGATATTCGACGACCGCGCGCCGGAGTCCGACGATCTGCTCGTTGAGCTCCTTGCGCGTCGCCTCGATCTTGGCGTCCAGCCGGTGAAGATCGGCGGCGACGTGGGCGCGCAGTTCGCCGATTTTCTCGTCGAGGCGCGCGACGTCGGCTTTCGTCGCCGTCTCCGCGCGAACCTCGCGGAGCAGGCGCAGAATGAGATTTTCCGGCTCCTCAGCCATGGCGCGACCATGAGCGAGCCGGTCGCCGGCGGTCAAGGCGAGGCCAGGATTGCAGCCCCGTCCATTGTTCCGCTCATGACGTCCCGCCCTCCCTTGATCGGCCTGCCGTCGTCCCCACATTACCCGCGCCGAAGGAGGCCATTCATGTCTTACGCCAACACCGTCTCCGGCCCGATGCTCCGCGCCGATTCTTTCGACGGGGTGCGCACGCGGCGGGTGATCGCGATTTGTCTGGACCTGATCCTGGTCTCGATCATCGCGTTTGTCATATGGTTCGCGTTACTGATCCTTACTTTCGGCCTGTCGCTCGTGCTGCTGCCGCCGATCTTCCCGCTCGTCGCCTTTTTCTACAACGGCCTGACGGTGTCCGGCTGGCGGATGGCGACGCCCGGCATGCGGGCGATGGATCTCGAAATGCGCATGGAGGCGACCGGCGGCCGCGTTCCGTTCATCAACGCCGCCGCCCACGCTCTGTTCTTTTATCTCAGCTGGATGTTCCCGCTGGTTTTTCTGGTGACGCTGGTCGACCGCGAGAAGAGGTTCCTGCACGATATTTTGGCGCAAGTCGTCGTCATCCGCCGCCTGTAACGGCCTGCCGGAAATGTGAAGAGCGTCCGGAAATTTCTCCGAGGCCATTCCCGCCGGGGCGAATCCGTTCTACCTTTCTTATCGCTTTCGCGTGAGGGAGGCAGCAAGGCGTGTCGAGAGAGCCCCGCGACGCCCCGCAATTTTATCTGACCGCGCCCTCGCCTTGCCCCTATTTGCCCGGGGTCGAGGAGCGCAAAGTCTTCACCCACTTGGTCGGCCGCCGCGCGGCGGCGCTGAACGACATGCTGACCCAGACCGGATTCCGGCGCTCGCAAACCATCGCCTATCGGCCGGCTTGCGAACAATGCCGCGCCTGCGTCTCGGTCCGCGTGCTGGTCGACGATTTTAGGCCGACGCACAGCATGCGTCGAATCCTCGAAGCCAATTCCGACCTCATCGGCTATATGGGGCCGCCAAAACCGACGGCCGAACAATATTCGCTGTTTCGCGCCTATCTCGAGGCGCGTCATCCTGACGGCGGCATGGCGGACATGTCGGTGCTCGATTATTCGATGATGATCGAGGACAGCCATATCGATACTTACGTGGTCGAATATCGCCGTCGTGGTCCGGATCATTTCATCACCAAGCGGGGCGACGGCAAGCTCTACGCCGCTTGCCTCACGGACAAGCTCGCCGACGGTCTGTCGATGGTCTATTCCTTTTTCGATCCCGAAGAGGGGCGCCGCTCGCTCGGCTCGTTGATGATCCTCGATCACATCGAAAAAGCGCGCAAGCTCGGCCTGCCGCATGTCTATCTCGGCTATTGGGTCGAGGGTTCGAAGAAGATGGCGTATAAGGGCCGTTACCTGCCGCAGGAGCGGCTCGGGATGGACGGGTGGCGCAGGGTCGAGAAAGAGTAAGTCGCTTCGCCTCGCTCGGCCGCCGTCAAGCGCCTAGCTAGACCGCGCCCTTCGATCTCGCGATCGACTAGCTTCCGCCCGGCCAGTCGGAATCCCTGAAGCCCGCTTTGCTGCTTCCGGATCGGCCTCGCGGACAGCCTTCTCTTTGGATTGAGGGCAAGGCTCCAGCTCGGCTTTCCCCTTGGCTGGCGCGAGCTCGACACCTATCGTCGAACTCGCGTGTTTGAGACGCGCAGCGCGCCTCGCCGAGTATCCAATTTCCGAGAGAACCACGCGATCCGTCAGCCCAAAACGCTCTCCGCCGATGTGTAGCCGAGCCCATGCGCCTCGGCGACCGGTTTGCACGTGATCTTCCCGTCGTGCACGTTGAGCCCGGCGCGCAGGTGAACATCGTCCTTCAGCGCCTGGCGCCAACCCTTGTCCGCCAGCGCCAGGGCGAAGGGCAGCGTCGCGTTGTTTAGCGCGAAGGTCGAGGTGCGCGCGACCGCCCCGGGCATATTGGCGACGCAATAATGCACGACGTCGTCGACGACATAGGTCGGATCGGAATGCGTGGTCGGCTTTGACGTCTCGCAGCAGCCGCCCTGATCGATGGCGACGTCGACGATCACTGCGCCCGGCTTCATCGTCTTCAGCATGGCGCGCGTGACGAGCTTGGGCGCCGCCGCGCCCGGGACAAGCACCGTCCCGATCAGGAGATCGGCGCGTTTGACAAGCTCCTCGATCGCAGTGCGCGTCGAGAAGATCGTGCGCACGCCCGTGCCGAATTGCGCCGAGAGCCGGCGCAAGGCTTCAGCCGAGCGGTCGACGACCGTGACGTTGGCGCCCATGCCGAGCGCGATCGTCGCGGCATGCGTGCCCGAAACGCCGCCGCCGAGAATGACGACTTCCGCCGCTGGCACGCCCGGCACGCCGCCAAGCAGGATGCCGCGACCGCCCGCGGCCTTTTCGAGCGCGTGAGCGCCGACCTGCGGCGCGAGCCGCCCGGCGACTTCCGACATCGGCGTCAAGAGCGGCAAGCCGCCATGGGGCGACGTCACGGTCTCATAAGCGATGCATGTCGCCCCCGAGGCGATGAGATCCTGGGTCTGCGGCAGATCCGGCGCGAGGTGGAGGTACGTGAACAGGACCTGCCCGCGCTTCAGCTTCCTGCGCTCCGCGGCGAGCGGCTCCTTGACCTTCACCACCATCTCGGCGCCGCCGAAAATCTCATCTGGCCCGTCGACGAGAATCGCGCCGGCCTGGACGTATTCGGCATCGGCGAGGCCCGAGCCGAGCCCGGCTGATTTTTCGACGAGGACCCGGTGGCCGTGGTGAACCAGCTCGGCGACGGACGATGGCGTCAGGCCAACGCGAAATTCGTTATCCTTGATCTCTTTCGGCACGCCAATCAGCATGAGACCCCCCTCTCCAGAACTGCCGCATGATCCGCTCTTTCTCGCGCAATTTCCCGCGATTTTAGTCGCCGCTGGCTCGACTTTTAGAATTTCCTTCTGCTATACGCCGCCTATTGAAATTTTATGCGAAAAGTGGACCATGATCGAATCGCTCGATCACCGCGACCGCGCGATCCTGCGCGCGCTGATGCGCGATGGCCGGCTCGCCAATGCCGAGCTCGCCGAGCGCGTCCATCTCTCGCCTTCCGCCTGCTTGCGGCGCGTGCGCATGCTCGAGGAGAGCGGCCTGATCGCCGGCTATGTGATGTTGCTCGATCCCGCCAAGGCCGGCCTGCCGGGCGCAGCCTTCGTCTTTGTGACGCTCGACCAGCAGGGGCGCGCCGCTCTCGACCGATTCGAGGCCGAGGTCCGCCGCCACGCCGAAATCATCGAATGCTATCTGCTCGCCGGCGCCGCTGATTATCTGCTGCGCGTCGCCTATCGCGACGCCGCCGATTTGGAGAGGATTCACACCGACATCTTGACCCAATTGCCGGGCGTATCGCGCGTCCAGTCGACGCTCGCTCTGCGTACGGTCAAGAAGACGACGGAATTGCCGATTTGACGATCCGCGGCGCGCCGGCGCGCCCTCGGAAGCGAAGAGCACGAACCGCGCCTTTCAAACCGCCGACGCTGCGCCGCCCTGCGAAGTCTCCTGTCCAGCGCCGAGCGCGGATGGCGTCCGGAGGCCGGCGATGCGCCGACGCCGCGATTGTGCTAGGGAGGCGGGCGATTCAAGGAAATTCGAAACGTGACCGACACGACCGCCGATCTCGCCGCGCTGCCCTTCGAGGCGGCGCTCGCCGAACTGGAATCCATTGTCGACAAGCTTGAAAAAGGGGCGGTGCCGCTCGAAGAATCGATCAAAATCTACGAGCGCGGCGAGGCCCTGAAGGCGCATTGCGACCGGCTGCTCCGCGAGGCGGAGATGCGCATCGAGAAAATCACGCTCGGCGCCGACGGCAAGCCGAAGGGCGCCGAGCCGCTCGATCCGAAATAACTTTCTTCTCCCCGCTTGGACCGCAGCGGGAAGAAGAAGCCCGCGGCCTCAATGCCAGTACGAGCAGCCGCACCGATGAACAGGCCGATAGACCGTCTCCGGGATGGTCACGGTCCGCTGATAGGTCTGATAGGTCGTGACCGGAACCGCGACGTTCGTGGTGACGGCCTGGTAGCTGGTCACCGGCACATAATGCGTCCGCTGAATGTAGCGGTAGGAACGCACCGGAACCGTATAGGTCTGCGTCACCGGCCGGTACACGACGGTCGGAGCCGCGTCGGCGTAAGCTTGAGCCGCTACGCCGTAAGCCGGCTCGGCGCCATAGGCGGGCGCTGCGTAGCCCGGCGCCGGCTGGTCCACGCCATAATCGTAGCCGCCCGCGGCCGCGCCGGCGATCGCCGCGCCGGCATAGAGGCCGCCGATCACGTAAGGCGAGAAGCGGCGATGATGGCCGAACTCGCCGTAACGATGCTCGCCATAGCCCGGCTGGCCGAAGTCATGATGGCGGGCCATGCCGCCCGGCGCGTGGTTGTGGCGCCAATCGGCTTGGGCGCCGTTGGCCCAACTCAGAACCGCTGCGGCGCCGAGGGCGCCGATTACGGCCGGTTTTAGGTTGATACGCATATTGAGAACCCCTGTCGCGAATTAGGCCGTCGAAACCGCATCTGCCGGCTCTCCGCCCGATATCGGAACACAAGAAGCGCCGTGCGAACATAACCCGCAAACCGCGGTCCGACGGCCGCGGTCAAAGAATTTCGCTCGATTCATGATTAATCGACGCGCGCCGCGCCGGTTTCAGGGACGGAGGAAAGCACGACGGCGCTCGCCGCGTAACGGCGAGCCAGGGCCGCGCAGACCATCAATTGAATCTGATGAAAGAGCATCAGCGGCAGCACGATCATGCCGACTTGCGCCAGCGGAAAGAGCACGCCGGCCATCGGCACGCCGCTGGCGAGGCTCTTCTTCGAGCCGCAAAAGACGATGACGATCTCATCGGCGCGCGCGAAGCCGAGGCGCCGCGCGACGAAGATTGTCGCGAGCAAGACCACCCCGAGCAGCGCGGCGCAGACGATCAAAAGCTTGACGATGTCCGCGGCGCCGAGCTCGCGCCAAAGGCCGTTGGCGACCGCCTCGCTGAACGCAAGATAGACGACGAGCAGGATGGAGCCGCGATCGACATAGCCGAGGGCGTAGCGATGACGGCCGACGAAGCCGCCGATCCAGGGCCTGAGCAAATGACCGGCGAGGAATGGCGCGAGCAATTGCAGGACGATGTCGAGCACCGCGTGAAACGACACGCCGCCCTTCAAGTTCATCAGCAGGGCGACCAAAGCCGGCGTGATGAAAATGCCGAGAAGGTTGGAGAGCGACGCGCTGCACACCGCCGCCGCGACATTGCCGTGGGCGATCGAAGTGAAGGCGATCGACGATTGCACGGTCGACGGCAGCAAGCACAGGAACAGCAGGCCGACGAGCAGCGGATCCGGCAGCACCGCGCCGAGCGCGCGGCGCAGGATCACGCCAAGAATCGGAAACAGGACGAAGGTCGCGCAGAGCACCAGGAGATGCAGGCGCCAGTGCAATGCGCCGGCCAGAACCGCCTCGCGCGACAATCTCGCGCCGTGCAGAAAGAACAACAGCGCGATGGCGAAGATCGTGGTGTAATGCAACGCCGTCGCGCCCACGCCGACCGCGGGAAAAAAGCTGGCGACGACCACGGCGGCGGCGATCGCGAGGGTGAAATTGTCCGGCTTGAAGGAGACGAGCGAGCGCATCAGGCGCGTTCTGTTCCAAGGGGCGCGCTGTCATTCCAGCGACAGCGGGAATCCAGAGGACCGCAGCGCCTGAAGGCGTGCTCGGTCTGGATTCCCGCTTTCGCGGGAATGACAGTACGGGGAAACCGCGCGCGCATCACGTCGCCCCCGCCAATTCTGTCGTCGCAAAAGGCGTGGGAATCCAAATCGCCGAATCCTGATCGCCGATCGGCGTCGCTGCGCCGGCGAGAATCGTCGTTCCGATCCAGGCGCAAACGACCGCGTCGATCATGTCCTCGATCGGCTTCAAGGCGGAGAAGCCGTCGGCGGCCGCCAAAATCGGCGCGATCTGATCGCGTACGCCAATGACGACGCGGTCGAGCGCATCCACGATCGCGCGCAGCGATCGCGTTACGCGCGCGAGGCGCTGATCTTTGCTGGCCATGGGCCAATAGGTTTTCGTCTTGCCGGCCTTGTACGGCACGCGCTCGTTGGCGCCCATCAGGCGTAGCAGCGCCGGATGCGGATAGACTTCGGCGAGCGACAAGCAAGGCCGCGCGTCGAGAGAAACAATGAGCGCGTAGCCCTTTTCTTCGCAAGCCGCGCGGAAGGCGTCGCTGACTTTGCCGGGGCGCTCCGCCGACGGCGAATGCGTCGCGCATTTCGCCCTGGCGAAACGTCGCGACACGCCGAGATCGGAGGCCCGGCGGCCGACGATCTCCTTCTTCGACATCGGCATGTCCACCGCGATCAGATCGGGCGCATAGCCGAGCAGGCGCCGCGCCTCGACGATCGCCTCCGCCATACCCTGTCCGTCGCGGTCGCCGCCGCACAGGAGCGAAAACTCCCGCAGATCGGGCGCGGCGGCTCTCAGCCGCCAGCCGCCGCCGCGCGCCTCGACAAGCGCATAGCCGCTGGCGTTCTTCGCCGTCCAGGCCGCATCGATGCCGAGGACGGCGGCCACGCCGTCACTCCGCCGCAAGCCGCGCCGGCGCGAGGTCCGGCGGGACGGCTTCGTCGACGAGCGCGGCCAAAGCCGCGTCGAGGCTCATTGTCCTCTGCTCGCTGGAGCCGAGCCTGCGGATCGAGACCGTTCGTTCGCCCGCCTCCTTCTTCCCGGCGACGAGCAGGACCGGAATCTTGGCCAGCGAGTGTTCGCGCACCTTGTAGCTGATCTTCTCGTTGCGAAGATCGCCCTCGACCTTCAGGCCGGCCTTACGCGCCTTGGCGATGATGTCCATCGCGTAATCGTCCGCGTCTTGCGTAATCGTACAGACGACGATCTGGACCGGCGCGAGCCAGAGCGGCAAATGGCCGGCATGGTGCTCCAGCAGAATGCCGATGAAGCGCTCCATCGAACCGCAAATCGCGCGATGGACCATAACCGGCGTCGTCTTCTCGCTGTTGGGCGAAATGTAGAAAGCGCCGAAGCGCTCGGGCAGCGCAAAATCGACCTGGGTCGTGCCGCATTGCCAATCGCGGCCGATCGCGTCGCGAAGCACGTATTCGAATTTCGGCCCATAGAAAGCGCCCTCGCCCGGATTGATCATCGTCGTCACGATATTGCCGTGGCGCGCCTTGATCTCTTCCAGCACGCGCCGCATCACCTCTTCGGCGTGATCCCACATCGCGTCCGTACCGACGCGCTTTTCCGGCCTCGTCGACAGTTTGACCACAATTTTGTCAAAGCCGAAATCATGGTACACGGACAAGATCAGCTCATTGATCTTGTGGCACTCGGCGGCGAGTTGCTCCTCGGTGCAAAAAATATGCGCGTCATCCTGAGTGAAGGCGCGGACGCGCATCACGCCGTGCAACGCGCCGGACGGTTCGTAACGATGGACGATGCCGAATTCGGCGAAGCGCACCGGCAGCTCACGGTACGAGCGCAAGCCGTTCTTGAAAATCTGCACATGGCCCGGGCAATTCATCGGCTTGATCGCGTAGACGCGCTCGTCCTCGACCTCGGCGTCCTCGCCGGCGGGCCGGGCCATGAACATGTTCTCGCGATACCAGCCCCAATGGCCGGAAATCTCCCAGAGGTGCTTGTCGAGCACCTGGGGTGCGTTGACCTCTTGGTAGTCCTGGGCGAGCCGCCGGCGCATATAGGCGATCAGGGTCTGGAACAGCGTCCAGCCTTTGGGATGCCAGAAGACCGCGCCGGGCCCCTCCTCCTGGAAGTGGAACAGATTCATCTCGCGCGCCAGGCGGCGATGATCGCGGCGCTCGGCTTCTTCGAGCTGTTTGAGGTAGGCGTCGAGCTCTTCCCTTTTGGCGAAGGCTGTCGCGTAGATGCGCGACAGCATTGGCCGCTTCGAATCGCCGCGCCAATAGGCGCCGGCGACTTTCATCAGCTTGAACGCGTCGCCGACCTTGCCCGTGGACGTCATATGCGGGCCGCGACAAAGGTCGAGCCATTCGCCCTGTCGGTAGATTTTCAAATCCTCGCCAGGCGGGATCGCATCGACCAATTCGACCTTGAACGCTTCGCCCCTCTTCTCGAAGAAATCGCGCGCCTGATCGCGGCTCCAGATCTCTTTGGTGAACGGCTTGTCGGCCGCGATGATCTCGCGCATCCGCTTCTCGATCGCCGGAAAGTCCTCCGGCGTGAACGGCTCGTTGCGGAAGAAATCGTAATAGAAGCCGTTCTCGATCACCGGGCCGATCGTGACTTGCGTCCCCGGCCACAGCGACTGCACCGCTTCGGCCAGCACATGGGCCGCATCGTGGCGGATCAGCTCCAGGGCGCGCGGATCTTCGCGCGAGATGAACTCGACGGTTGCGTCTTGCGCCACTCGATCGGAGAGGTCGCTCAGCTTGCCGTCGAGGACCATCGCGACGGAGCGTTTGGCGAGAGACGGCGAGATGGATTTGGCGATGTCGAGGCCGGAAAGGCCAGGCTCGAAGGCGCGGGACGCGCCGTCCTTGAAAGTAATATTGATCATGACCGCTCCATGCTCACTCGCCGACACCAATCGGCGTAAGCAGCGGGCGCGATATAGCGGGCGGCGCGCGAACGGGCAATGGGCCGCGCGCGGATAATGTCTCGGTTTGAAATTTTCCCCTTGACGACCGCTGGCCGCCTCTGAAGTCTCTTGCTAGCGGAAGGCGTGGAGAAGGGGCTGGGAAAGTTGAGTAGGCGGCGTCGCAATTGGAGACGCTATTAATCGCGAATGGCAGCGCGGCCCAATCGACTTGGAGGCGTGCCCAAGAGGCTGAAAAAGGCGAAGATGGCTAGTACCCAGAATTACGAATAGCGACAACAAGACCAGATAGAGGGAGGAGGCTACCATGCTGACCCGTCGAGGCTTTGCAACCTGCGCGCTTTGCGCGGCGACCGGCTTGGCCGCCGCCGCGGCGCAAGCGCAATCGGCGGCGACGCCCGGCCTCAAGCGCTCCATTCTGCAGCGCACCGACGGACCGGCGCCCGGTTACGAGACTTTGGTCGTCGCTATCGAGATCGAGCCCGGCGCGGTCGTGGCGCGGCACACCCATCCCGGCGTCGAATCGAGCTATGTGATCGAAGGCGAGACGGAGCTCTCCGTCGAGGGACAAGCGACGCGGACCGTCAGCGCCGGCCAAAGCTTCCAAATTCCGACCGGCGTCCCGCACAGCGCGAAAAACAGCGACAAGCCGGCTCGGCTCGCCGCCGTCTATGTGGTCGAAAAAGGCAAGCCGCTCGCTTCGCCGGCGTGACCGCCTCAGTTTTGATTCGGCGTTCGCCATGCGCCGTAGCGCCACGGGGTCAGCCAGGTCGCGCCGCGCGGCGACGCGGCCGGCGGCGGGTCGTAGCCTGAGCCGCCGAATGGGTGACACCGGCAGATTCGCGCCAGGCCCATCCAGCCGCCGGCCCAAACCCCGTGGCGGCAGATCGCCTCGTCCGCATATTCCGAGCAGGTCGGGAGGTAGCGGCAGCGACGGCCGAGAATGGCGGACAGCGTGAGTTGGTAGAACCGGATCGCGCCATGCGCGGCGCGCCTCGGCGCCATGCGCAGCGGAATGGGCGCGCTCATTGCGCCGCCGCGGCGACCTTGGCGCCGCGCGCCTCGATCTGGGCCAGCGCGTCGGCGACGGCCTCGAAGGTCAGCATGGTCGAAGCATGGCGCGCCTTATAGTCTCGTACGGGTTCAAGCGCGGCGAAATCCGCCCATTTGCCGGCCGGCGGCGGACCGTTTTCCTTCAGCATGCGGCGCATCGTGTCGCGCAATTCGACGAGCTCCGCCGGCGTGGCGCCGATAATATGACGGGCCATCAGCGAGGACGACGCCTGACCGAGCGCGCAAGCTTTCACATCATGGGCGAAATCGCTGACGCGGCCGTCCGTGACGCAAAGATCGACCACCACGGTGGAGCCGCAAAGCTTGGAATGGGCCCGGGCCGTGGCGTCAGGCGCGGCGAGCCGGCCCAGCCGCGGAATGTCGGCAGCCAATTCCAGAATTATTTTGTTGTAAATATTGTCAAGCATATTTGAAGCGGAAAATCAGCGGAAGTCCGGGTGGCGCTGGTTGGAGCGTCCCCTATATAAGTTCGCGACGCAACAATGACGAGGGCGCCCGCGCGGGGCTTGGAGCAACGCGGATCAAGGAAGACGCGCCTGAAAGGCCTGTTCATGGATGACTTGGTGAAGCTTAAGCCGGCGCCTTACCGCGCCGCCGCTCCGGCGCTTCGCGCGCGGCCGAGCCGCGAGGAGGCCGAGGCCGCGGTGCGCACGCTGATCGCTTGGGCCGGCGACGATCCGGACCGCGAAGGCCTCGCCGATACGCCGCGCCGGGTGGTCAAATCCTATGAGGAGCTGTTCTCGGGCTATCGCGAGGATCCGGACGCCGCCTTGTCGCGCGTCTTCAAAGACGTGCAGGGCTATGCCGACATCGTCCTGGTCCGTGACGTCCCGTTCGTGTCGCATTGCGAGCACCATATGGCGCCCTTCCTCGGCAAGGCGCATATCGGCTATTATCCCCGCAACGGCGTCGTCGGTCTCTCGAAGCTCGCCCGCATCGTCGATACGTTCGCTCACCGGCTGCAAACCCAGGAGGCGTTGACGGCCGAAATCGCCGAATCCGTCGACAAGGCGCTGAAGACGCGCGGCGTCGCCGTGCTCGTCGAGGCGGAGCATATGTGCATGTCGATGCGCGGCGTGCGCAAACACGGCGTTTCGACCGTCACCACGCAATTCACGGGCGTGTTTCGCGACGTTCCCAACGAGCAGACGCGCTTCTTGACGCTTTTGCGCGGCGCGCATTGATCCGCCATGAGCGCGCCCGCCCTCGATAAAAAGGCGTTGGAGGAAGGAGGCGACTTCCTTCCGCAATTCTCTCCGGAAGGCCTGATCGTCTGTATTGCGGTCGACGACGCTAGCGGCGACGTCCTGATGATCGCGCACATGAATCGAGAGGCGCTGGAGAAAACCCTGTCGACAGGGATCGTCCATTACTGGTCGCGCTCGCGCCAAAGCTTGTGGCGTAAAGGCGATACGTCAGGACAGGTTCAGACCCTGATAGAGCTTCGGGTCGATTGCGATCAGGACGCGCTGCTCGCCCGCGTCCGGGTCGGCGGCGACGGCGGCGCCTGCCATACCGGTCGCCGCTCTTGCTTCTACCGTCGCGTCGAGTCGACGTCGCACGGCCCGCAACTCAAGCCAGCGCCGTGAGACGAGAGCTGCAACTTTTCGCTTGCCGTTTCGTTAATGAACCGGCGACAATTCGGCCTTACTATCGCCACGGCGCCTCGTTTGCTTCTCGAACGAAGAGCTGTTGCGTTAAGTGACTAACAAGATGTTCGGCTATCCGTTTCGTAGGGGCGGCCAAGAGCCAGCCGGCCAAACGCCGGCCGTTCCGAGCGTTCGCCGCCAGCAAAAAATCGCGGTCGTTCTTGGCGCCGGGGCGGCGCGAGGCTGGGCCCATATCGGCTTGCTGCGCGAATTCGTCGCCATGGGAATCGCGCCAAGCATCGTGGTCGGCGCCTCGATCGGCGCCGTGGTCGGCGGCTGCTACGCCGGCGGCCGGCTCGACGAGCTCGAAGCTTTCAGCCGGTCGCTGACCAAACGCAGCGTGTTCGGCCTGATGGATGTCTCGTTCAGCGGCGGCGGCCTGATCGGCGGCGCGCGCTTGCGCGGCCGGCTGGAAAAAGCGTTCGCCGGAACCAATATCGAGGACTTGCCGATCCGCTTCGCCTCGGTCGCGACCGAACTCGGCACCGGCAACGAGATTTGGATGACGCGCGGCTCGCTGGTCGAGGCGATGCGCGCCTCCTACGCCCTCCCCGGCATATTCGAGCCGGTGCGCTGGGGCGGCCGCTGGCTCATTGACGGCGCGCTGGTCAATCCGGTGCCGGTCACCTTGGCGCGCGCTCTTGGCGCCGACAAAGTGATCGCCGTGAACATCGTCTCGGACATGTTGGGGCGCGGCGCGACCCTGCACGACCCGCCGCCGCTCGACGAGGTCGCGCAGAGGGCGCAGGACGAAGCGGCCGCGGAAAGTATCGAGAGCGGCGTGATCGGCGGCATGCTGGGCATGCGGCGCGGCGCGGCGATGTTGCTGCGCCCCTTCACCCGCTCGGCGAGCGGCGCGCCGGGCATCGCCGCGGTGATGATCGACGCCTTCAACATCACGCAGGACCGGGTGACCCGTTCACGGCTCGCCGGCGATCCGCCCGACGTTCTGATCACCGCCCGGCTCGGCAAGATCGGGCTGTTCGAGTTCCACCGCGCCGAGGAGCTGATTGCGCTCGGCCGCGAAGCGGCGCGCCGCGCTATCGACGAGTTGCAACAACATGTCGAATTTGCGCCGGCCATGGCGAGCGTGGTCTGACGGCGCTCCGTTGGCGTTGCGACGTCTTAGACTGCCCCTCGCCCGGCCGGCGGGCTGTCGGGCAACGAAGGGCCTTAACGCGGCGCTTTGGGCCGCCGCAACTCGTCGCGGCCGGCGTCACGCCGTGGCGATGTAATCCTTGAGCGCGCGGTGCTCGCTCTCGATCTCGTTGACATGGTGCTTGACCACGTCGCCGATCGAGACAAGGCCGACGAGTTGTCCGTCGGCTGTCACCGGGACGTGACGGAAGCGGCCATTGGTCATCGTCTCCATCACCGTATCGACCGGCGTGTCCTCGCTGACCGTGAAGACTTTCTGGGTCATATATTTCGAGACCGCCTGATCGAGCGCGCCGGCGCCGTGGCGGGCGACTGCGCGAATGATGTCGCGCTCCGAAAGGATGCCTAACACCCGCCGGCTGGCGTCCGAGACGACCACCGCGCCGATGCCCTTCTCGGCGAGCAACTGGGCGGCCTCCATCAAAGTTCGGTGCGGTTGCGTAACGACGACGTCGCGGCCTTTGCCTCTGAGAATCTGCGCAACGCTCATATGCGCCTCCAAATCCTAGCCGCGGTCTGCCCGGCGCGGCTGTTTGGCTCTGAGCATGCGCCCGGCCGCCGTCCAGAGCAAGAGCCTGCCCCTCGGGCGCGGCGAGAACAAAACGGTTTCGATATTCCGATCAAGGCCTTAACTTGGCTGGGGCGGGAGGATTCGAACCTCCGTATGGCGGAATCAAAATCCGCTGCCTTACCACTTGGCGACGCCCCAATGGCTCCGAGCGTCCGAACCGGGCGGCGAAGCGGCGCGACCATAGTGTGGGACGCCGCCGCTCGCAATCCTAACCTCGGCCCGCCTAGCTTTCTGGCCGCGCCCGCCTGGCCGCTTTTTATCGTCGCCTTTCGCGCCCATTTGGAAACGCTTCCCCCCCGCCATTTGGAAACTTTGTGCTGCTTGCGTTTCATCGAGCGCTCGGACGCAAGTCACACCCGCTCATTGAGGCCGACTTGCGCCTCGTCGCGCTGAGGAGGCCATGTGTCGAACAGCTTGTTAAGAGGCCGATATCCTTCGCGCGGTCTCGGGCTGATGCGGCTCTTCGGCCTTCTGCTCTTCGAACTGCTTCTGCGCCAAGAGATGCGCATACCGCTTGCGCGTCGCCGCCAGCGCCCTCGCCATCGTTTCCTTGCCGTAGCCCCGATAGGCTTGCGATGCCCGGAGAGCGCCCGGCCCTGGCCGTCGGTCAGTTCCGCTTTCCTCCAGTTCGGTCATGCCGCCCCTATCCCGTAATCTTGAAGGTCCGCTGGCCGATCGCCGCCGCCTTCAGGCGCCCATCGCGCAAGGAAGGCGTCAGAGTGCGTACTTCCCGGTGTGACTGTTCATGTGCATGCGCAGCGGCGCCTTCAAACAGTGGCGAAGCGTCGTCGTCAGTCAATCGAAGAGCAGTCGCTACGCCTCCTGTCACCTTGTTTGAGAAACGATCCGATTCTCTCTATCTTTCGCAATGATCAATACGTTCACGTTCGCAATTAAGAGCAATCTCCGGCAAGTGAATTCACGGGCGACATAGCTATATCGAGTAAAAATTGATTCGATATATAAATAAGATCTATCTGGTTCAGATAGATGTGAGACCGGCGCGGGCTCAGCGCCAAGTCGTCATTGATAGCTTGGCGGTTATTTGCGCGACATATCTCGCGCATCGCTCTGGCCAAGAAACAATGACGAAATCCGCTTCTGCCGACGTCTCATAATGTAGTGAGCAAGGACAGATTCTTGACAGTCTGGTGATATTCGTTAATACTTGCTTCGGAAGATGACGTAAGACTGTCTCATGCGACGCCTTCATTGCTTGCAAAGTACAAGCGGATCGACGCGTGGGCTTGCGTCTCCTGTCGCCAAAGCGGGCGAGAGTACAGGGTATCGGCCAATATAGTCGCCGCAGAGCCGCTTCTGACGCTGGAAATCGACAAGTCTATTCGACGCTCCGACGGCGGTCGTGGGATCAGTTCGTCCGCGGGAGTCGAGCGTGCGCTGGAGGTCAATCCATCGAGCCGACCGCGACTGGCCTTCGCTTGACTTGAAGAGGAATCACCGCGTCGTCGCCAAGGCAATTTGCGCGGCGATGATCTAGGGAGGACAAGGCAATGTTGAAAACACTCGCTCAAATCGCAGCGGCGGTTGCCGCATTCGGAATGGTAAGCGTCACAACAGTGGACGCCGCGATGATTGATGGCATTGCTGGGGCGCCGCGGATCGCCTCGATCGAAGATGCTCAATTCTTCTTCGGCGGCCGTAATTATTGCTGGTACGACAGAGGCTGGCGCGGCCCGGGTTGGTACAGGTGCGGCTACGAGTTCCGACGAGGCTTCGGCTGGGGCGGCGGCCTTGGCTGGCGCGGGTGGCGGAGGCCGCGGCCCGGCGGCCCAGGTTGGGGCGGCAACCGACCCGGACGGCCTGGTTGGAATCGTCCTGGCGGCAATCGGCCAGGCGGTCAACGTCCCGGCGGCCAACGTCCGAGCGGCTAGCGCAATCCTTAATTTGGGTCGCGCAAAGGGACAACGACGAGTTCGACGACGGCTGGATGCGACCCGCGCGGTCGGCGCGAGCTATCGACCTTCCTCGCCAACTGCACCGAAGGTCGCATCGGCCAAACGCGGCCAGTTGACGCCAGCCGCGCAGAGCGGGCGCGAGCAAAGGATGTTCAAAATTGCGCATCTATCTCCAATGCAGCGCTGTACACGTACCGGGCAACTATCAAAGGACGCCGAACTATCGACATATGGGACTTTTTGGGCTATCGTTGCGGCATCCTTAAGAAAGGTACTACAGAGGCCAGTCCGTCTCCAGTCGCCGAGCGCGCGACAGAACCGCGGACGGGAAGGATAGCCGCCTCGAACTCGAAGGTTCTGGCGCAAATCAGCCAGACCCAGTGCTAATCCCACACCGGAGGGAGCAGCAACATGAGCAACCTGGTCGTCCTCGATTTCGATGGAATACACACTGCCGACGAAGTGCTGAACAAGCTGCGCGCTCTGGAAAAGGAATATCTAATCGATCTGGAAGACGCGTGTGTGGTGGAGCGCGATCAAAGTGGTAAGGTTCATATAAAACAAGCCGTCAATCTTGCCGCGCTCGGCGCGGCGACCGGCGGCAGCCGGGGCGCATTGTGGGGCGCCATCGTCGGTCTCCTTTTCCTGAATCCGCTTGCTGGAATGGCGATCGGCGCGGTCACCGGCGCCGGCGCCGGGGCGATCGCCGGCTCGCTGACCGATTACGGCATTCCCGATGATTTCGTGAAAAAGCTCGGCGACACAATTCCAAAGGGGTCCTCTGCGCTTTTCATCCTGTTCAGGAGCGTGAACGAAGACAAGGTATTGCCGGAGATCGAGGCGTACAAGCCAAGGGTGTTGAGAACCTCGCTCACCAACGAAGCCGAGCAAAAGCTTAGGGCCGCGCTAGCCAAGGCCGCATGATCTCAACAGGAAGCCGCGGACGACCATGCTTTGCGACGAGGCGCTGCGCCGGGCCGGCGAAGGCATGATACGGCTGGCGGGTTGACATATTCGTCGGCCCGGTCGTCGTCATCGTGGGCGACGATCTGACGTACAATGCGGGGCGGCGAAGGGGAGGAAGAATGACATCCTCCACAGAGTTGGCGACCTCCTCAACGGAACGGCAAAAACTGCCGCTGTCATCGCTGACCGCTATGGTCATCGGCTCTATGGTTGGGGCCGGCATCTTCAACCTCCCCGGCCGGTTTGCGACGGCGACCGGCCCCTTCGGAGCGCTTATCGCCTGGGCGATCGCCGGCGGAGGCATGTACACGCTTGCGCGCGTGTTCCAGGCCCTAGCCGAGAAGCGACCGGACATCGACAACGGCGTGTTTGCCTACGCCAAGGCGGGTTTCGGCGACTATGTGGGCTTCCTGTCGGCCTTCGGCTACTGGATCGGCTCGGTCCTCGGCAACGTCTTCTACTGGGTGCTCATCACAGCGACGCTCGGCCGATTCTTCCCGGAAATTTTCGGGAACGGCGCCAGCGTCGTCGCGATCATCGTGTCGCTCGTCGGCGTCTGGGCGTTCCATTTCATGATCCTGCGCGGCGTCAGGGAAGCGACCTACATCAACACGATCGTCACCATCGCCAAGATGGTTCCGTTGATCCTCGCGGTCGTCCTCTTTGTTTTCCTTTTCAAGTATTCGCAGTTTTCCGAGAATTTCTTCGGCGGTATCGGAATGCCGGAGAAGAGCCTAATCGCGCAGGTGCGCGACACCATGCTCATCACGGTGTTCGTGTTCATCGGCGTCGAAGGCGCGAGCGTCTATTCCCGCTACGCCACGAAGCGCTCGGACATCGGCGCAGCGATCATTATTGGCTTCGTCGGCGTCACCGGCCTCATGGTCGCGATCACGCTGCTTCCCTATGCGGCGGCGCCTCGCGCGGCGATCTCCGGGGTGGCGAATCCGTCGCTCGCCGGCGCCCTCGAGCTCGCCGTCGGGCACTGGGGCGCGGTCATGATCTCGATCGGCGTACTGGTTTCGGTGTTGGGCGCGTTTCTCGCCTGGACGCTGATCGTCGCGGAAGTGATGTTCGCAGCCGGCCAGTCGAAGGACATGCCGCGCATATTCGCCGCGCAGAACGTCAACGGAGTTCCCGCCGTGGCGCTGTGGGTCTCCAATATCGTCGTCTCGCTGTTCATCATCTCGAACTACTGGTCGCGGGACGCCTTCAACCTTATGCTCGACATGTGCAGCGTGACGTCGCTATTGCCCTATCTGCTCGTCGCAGCGTACGGCGTGCAGGTGGCTCGAAGCGGAGTGGGCTACGAGAAAGCGCCGGACGAGCGCGGCCGCGACCAGATATTCGCGTGGATCGCCGCCGTCTACACGATTTTCATGTTCATCGCGGCCGGGTTGAAATACGTGCTGCTGATGACCGTTCTCTTCGCGCCGGGGACCATCCTTTATTTCTGGGCGCGGCGGGAGCAGGACGCGCGCATGTTCACCCCGGTCGAGTTCGGCATTTTCGCCACCACGCTGATCGCAGCCGCCATCGGCGTGTATAGCCTCGCGACCGGCCTCATTACGCCGTGATGAAATGGGGGAAGGACATTTCATGAAACGCGCGTCCGGCGACCGTCGGGCGCGCACCGGGAGCTACGTTCGGGAGAGGCAGCCATGACGGATACTGCAACGGGGTTCGGCGTTCATTCGGAGGTCGGCCGGCTTCGCAAGGTCATGGTTTGCGCGCCTGGCCGCGCCCATCAGCGGCTCACGCCGAGCAATTGCGACGCCCTGCTCTTCGACGACGTCCTTTGGGTCGACGTCGCCAAGCGCGATCATTTCGACTTCATGACCAAGATGCGCGACCGCGGCGTCGAAGTGCTCGAGATGCACAATCTGCTGGCCGAGACGGTTGCGCTCCCTGAAGCGAAGAAATGGATTCTCGACGATCAGATCACGCCGAACCAAGTCGGTCTTGGCCTGGTCGACGAGGTTCGCTCCTATCTGGAAGGACTGAAGCCCCGCGAACTCGCCGAGACTCTCATCGGCGGTCTGTCGACGCAGGAATTTCCGGAGCATATCGGCGGCGAGACGCTCGAACTCATTCGCGACGCCGCCGGCGTCACCGAATATTTGCTGCCGCCGCTCCCGAACACGCTCTATACGCGCGACACGACCTGCTGGATTTATGGCGGCGTGACGCTCAATGCGCTCTTCTGGCCGGCTCGGCACGAAGAGACGATCCTCACGACGTCGATCTACAAATTCCATCCCGACTTCGCCGGCAGGGTCAATGTCTGGTGGGGCGATCCCACCAAGGACTGGGGCCTCGCCACGCTGGAAGGCGGCGACGTGATGCCGATCGGCAAGGGCAATGTGCTGATCGGGATGAGCGAGAGGACGTCTCGGCAGGCGATCAGCCAAGTCGCCGCCGCCTTGTTCGAGAGAGGCGGAGCGGAACGCGTCATCATCGGCGCGATGCCGAAACTGCGCGCGGCCATGCACATTGACACGGTCTTCACCTTCGCCGATCGCGATTGCGTCCTGATCTATCCGGATATCGTCGACAAGATCGAGTGTTTCTCCTATCGGCCCGGCGCGAAGAAGGGCCAGATCGAGCTACGCAAGGATAAGGGCGGCTTGGTCGAGACGATCCGCGAGGCGTTGGGTCTGAAGAAGATGCGTGTGGTCGAGACGGGGGGAACAGACTACATGCGCGAGCGCACGCAATGGGACAGCGGCGCCAATCTCGTTTGCGCTTCGCCAGGCGTGGTCTTCGCTTATGACCGCAACACCTACGCCAATACCTTGCTGCGCAAGGCCGGTATCGAAGTGATCACGATCGCCGGCGCTGAACTCGGCCGCGGGCGCGGCGGCGGCCACTGCATGACCTGTCCGATCGTCCGCGACGCCGTGGATGACTAGCGGCGCGGAGGATGTCCAAAGCGGGCGCCGGGGCGCAGAATAGGCGATCGCCAATGAGCGGCACGTCCACCACCGGAATCGCCCATCTGGAGCGAGCCGAATCCTTGCGCTCGAAATGGGGATGGTTCCTCGCTTTGGGCGTCGTCCTCGCGCTAGCCGGGGCTCTGGCTGTCGCGCTCCCCGCAATATCCGCATTCGCGACCAGCGTCGTTTTGGGCGTCGCCCTTATGCTGGCGGGCGTGGCGGAGATCGTCCAGTCCTTGCAAATCGAGGACTGGAGCGGATTCGTCTGGCGGGAGTTGACAGCTGCGTCAGGCTTGGTCGCGCTCGCCGCCAGCGCGGCGTTGGCGCTGAAGCTGCCCGTACGAAAGTCGCGGAGCGATGTTT
Source organism: Alphaproteobacteria bacterium (assembly GCA_021325385.1). GTDB lineage: Bacteria > Pseudomonadota > Alphaproteobacteria > Rhizobiales > Beijerinckiaceae > Roseiarcus. Next base: position 37,055 of record JAJPHH010000043.1, on the reverse strand, counting down.
TGATATCGGGGAGCTAAGCGAGGAGAAAGACATGACCACTTATGACTCTGGAACGCCCGCCGCCATCTACGCGCCGCCCGCTTGGCTCCGCGTCGTGCTCGGAATCGTCCTTATCCTGGGCGGCGTGTTCGTACTCGGCGACATCGCGCTCGCTACGCTCATCAGCACGCTATTCATCGGCTTTACCGCGATCATCGTCGGCGCGTTCGAGATCGTCCACGCCTTCATGACGAAAGGATTGGGCGCGCTCATTTGGCGCGTTCTGCTCGGCGCGCTCTATATCGTCTTCGGCTGGATGGTGGTGAACCAGCCCGTGACCGGCGCCCTGGCCGTGACCTATGTCATCGGAATCGTATTCCTGGCGTCGGGCATTGTGAGAATTATCGTCGCCATCAGACACAGGGGCGAAGCCGGCTGGCTGATGGCGATTTCGGGCGCGTTCGGCGTCTTGGCCGGCCTCATCATCCTCTCAGGATGGCCTGCGAGCAGCATGTGGGTCCTCGGACTTCTGCTTGGGATCGATCTCATTTCCCATGGCGTCGCCTGGCTGACCTACGGCTGGCTGCTCTCGCCGCGATCGATATGACGAACGCCTGGGCGGCGCGGCGCTCCGCGCTCAGCGCGGGTAAATCGGCGTCGGCATGAATGGCGACGCCCGCAGACAACGCGCCGTCAGCCAGCGGCCTGCCGGCTCCTGTGCGCAATAGACAATGAAGGCGATCAGCATAGGCGCGCCGATGAAGGCGCCGGCCGAACCTCACAGGACGCTGAAGAAGAAGACCGCAAAGACTGCGGCTTAAAGGCGAGACGTTCGATGTCGCGCCCGCGAAGAGCGGTTCGAGATAGCCGCCGATTAAAAACTGGATCACATCGAGGCCGATGAAGACCACCGCCGCCATCCGCCAGGATTCTCGCCGAGCGGCTACGCCGCCGGACGAGAATTGCGGTCGCGAGATGGCTGACAATCGGCCGATCGCTCATTTCTCGCCCTGCAAGCGGCCACGATGCGCTCGCAGGCCCCGCTTTGCTCGCTCCGATCATACGAGCCGCGGTTCGGCGCGCTCCTGCGCGACCGCCCTGGCCGGCGCAGGCATTAACCGGCGAATGACTGCCCATCGGCAGGCGCGCATGAGACGGGCGCAGTCGGGACCATTGCGACGCGCTTTTCAGCTTCAGATTCAGTAGAGTACAAAATGGCGATGAGGTCAGACATTATCGGCCTGCGTAAGCCCCCCGGAAGTATGATAAGATTTTCGCTACCTGGCGTTCTATACTCAACAAGGCTCAGCGCGAAATTGCTACAAGGGTTATCCATGAGCAAAGGCGCAACCGTGAGGCTGTGGCGTTCGCTCTCTGCCGCCGGCCTGATGCTCGGGACGTTATTCTTTGCCGCTTCCTTGACCCCCTCATTGCTGCCGAGGACTTTCCTGACGCAAGGGCTGCTCTCCGGAATCCTGTTCACTCTGGGATATGGCGTCGGGGCGTTCGCTCGCTGGCTTTGGACCACCATGGAGTTGCCCGAGCCAAAGGGCCGAATCCCGCTTATTGCCGAACTCGCGGCGGCCAGCGTTTGCGCATTCATCGCGATTGGATCGCTCTGGAAAGCCGCGCAATGGCAGAACACCATACGCGAATTGATGCGGCTCGAGCCGGCCGACACGGCGCATCCCGAGAGGGTGGCCCTTATCGCGCTGGCGACCTTCCTTGTCCTGCTCGCGGTCGCGCGGCTCTTTCAGCAGATGTTCCGATTCATATCGGCGAAAGTTGGTCGATTGGCGCCGAGACGCATTTCAAATGTCATCGGCTTTACATTAGCGGCGTCGCTGTTCTGGTTGGCGATCAGCGGCGTTCTCGTTCGCGCGGCCCTACGCGCCGCCGACTTGTCCTATAAGGAGTATGACGCTCTGATCGAACCGGAAGTCGCCCGACCGACCGACCCAGCCAAGACCGGCAGCGGCGCTTCCTTGATCTATTGGTATGAGCTCGGACGGGCCGGCAGGGAGTTCATTTCCTCCGGCCCGACCCGCAAAGACATCAGCAGCTTCACTGGCAAGCAAGCGCAGGAGCCGATCCGCGTCTACGTTGGCTTGCGGTCAGCAGACACTCCGGAGCAGCGCGCCAAGCTTGCGCTGGAGGAGTTGAAGCGCGTCGGCGGTTTCGATCGCTCAGCGCTGATCGTCATCACGCCGACCGGCTCCGGTTGGGTCGACCCGGCGGCGATGGACAGCATCGAATATCTGCATCACGGCGATGTAGCGAGCGTCGCGATGCAATACTCCTATCTCGCAAGCTGGCTCGTCCTACTCACCGAACCAAGCTACGGCGCGGCCGCTTCTCGCGCGCTCTTCAGAGAAATTTACGGCTATTGGACCACCCTGCCTAAGGATCGCCGCCCGAAGCTCTATCTCTATGGGCTGAGCCTTGGCGCCATGAATTCCGAGCGGTCGACGGACCTCATCGAGGTGCTCGGCGATCCCTTTAACGGCGCGCTATGGAGCGGCCCTCCTTACGCCAGCAGGATATGGAGAACGTTGACCAACGGCCGCAATCCCGGCTCTCCGGCTTGGCTGCCTCGATTTCGCGACGGATCGTTCGTGCGTTTCATGAATCAGGATGGTTTGACCAGCGCAGCAGGCGCCGTTTGGGGCCCGATGCGGATCGTCTATCTCCAATACGCCAGCGACCCAGTCACCTTCTTTGATTACAGCTGCTTGTATCGAGAACCGGACTGGATGAAGCCGCCTCGCGGTCCGGACGTATCGCGCGAGTTCCAATGGTATCCGATCGTGACCTTCCTTCAACTCGGGCTCGACATGATGATGGCGACCACGGCGCCGATCGGCTATGGCCACGTCTTCGCGCCCGAGCACTATGTCGACGCATGGCTCGCCGTGACGGACGTGCGCGACTGGTCGCCGCAAGATATAACGCGATTGAAACAGTATTTACGAAAAACGCCTTGAGCCCGCACGGGGAGCTGCGGCGCTCGCTCGGTTCGCGAGGGCCTCTTGGCCGCCGACCGAGGGCGGTCATGGCGGCGGCTTTACGAACGTCGTCATCGCCCCCTAAGCCGCTGCGCCGATAACGTGCGATCGCGCCGCCGTCTCACATCTACCGCCCAACTATCGCGCGCAGCTTTTCCCGAAAGACGAGCAAAGCGTCAACGAGCGCTTGCCGCTTTTCGGCAAATCGATGCGTCGGCGCCGGGATTGAAATCGCCACCGGCCGGCCGAAAGCGTCCAGAACCGCGATCCCGACCGCGCAAATGCCGACTCCATGTTCGGCGAGGTCGAAGGCGAGGTGCTTTCGGCGCGCCGCCTCCAATTCTTTGAGCAGCCTGGCGCGGTCGGCGAGCGGATGGCTCGGATGCTCGGCAACGCTCTTGTCGATGAGCGTCGCCGCATCCTCTTTCGCGAAACAGGCAAGCATCGCCTTGCCGTTTGCCGTGCAATGCAAAGGGAAGCGCTCGCCGATGCCGGACAAAGCGACGAGGCGCTGACGGCCCGGAATTTGATCGACGAACACCGCGGACCCGCCCGACAGAATCGAAAGGTCGACTGTTTCGCCGACCTCCTCGCAAAGGGTCACCAGGTGTGGATGAAGGAGCGGCGTGAAGTCGGAACTGATCGAAGCGGCGATGCGAGCCAGGCCAGGGCCAATCCGCACGCCGCGTCCCGGCTGGGCCTCGACCACGAAGTCCTCGCTCGCCAGAGCCGCGACGATCCGCTGGACCGTGGAGCGGGCCAAACCGACCTCTTTCGCGATCTGCCCGAGACTCAAGCCCTCCGGCTTGCCCTCGAGCGCGCGCAGCACCCGCGCCGTGCGCGCGATCACCTGCACCCCCAGCCCGCCCCGCTCCTCGTCTTCGGCAATCGACGCGTCCAAATCGTCCTCCTAAGGCAAGCGCTTCGACCGCCTTACTCCGCCGGCGGGTCCAAACAAAATCGTCCGAGCGGTCTTGACTGCATCATGATACACATGCATTAGATAACGATACAATAACCAAGCCGGCGGAGCGCCGGCGAGGAAACGCAAGGCCAGGAAACGCAAGCCAGGAGGCGGCATGTCGGTCAGCATTCGCGGCATCGAATTCCAGAGCAATCTCGACAACGCGATGGGCCTGGAATTCTACAACCTCTCGCACCGCTTCGGCTTCCAGTCGCCCAACTGGCCGTATTTCGAAGACGTCAAGATCGAACGCCTCCACTACATGGCGAAGTCCGGCGTGCTCTCCCAACGCATCACGACGAGCATGCACAACACGACCCATATCGACGCGCCCGCCCATGTCGTCGAAGACACGCCCTTCATCGACGAAGTGCCGCTGCCGCACTTCTTCGGCGCCGGAATCGTCGTCTCGATCCCGAAGAAGATGTGGGAGCCGATCACCTACGACGATCTCGAGAAAGCCGCCGGCGAAGCGGTTCGGCCGGGCGACGTCGTGATCGTCAATACGGGCTGGCATCACAAATATCGCGACAGCGAGGAATACTTTTGCAAATGCCCCGGATTCGTTCCGTCCGCGGGAAAGTGGTTCGTCGAGAAGAAGGTGAAGGTCGTCGGGCACGACACCCAGGCCAACGACCACCCGTTGGCCACCGCCATCGGCCCGCATCGCAACGGTCCGCTTCATCCGCATCTCGCGGAGGAGTACAAGCAATGGTCCGGCGGCCGCGATTGGAGGCAGGACTTTCCCGAATGGGAGCCTGTCCATCGCATCCTGTTCAAGAACGGCATTCTCGGCATCGAAAATGTCGGCGGCGATCTCGACGCGGTGACGGGAAAACGAGTCACTTTCGCCTTCTTTCCCTGGAACTGGGACCGCGGCGACGGCTGCATCATCCGCCTCGTCGCGATCATCGACAGAGGCCAGAACTATCGCATTGAAAAAGGCGAAGCGTTCTAGTTTCGCGAGGCGAAGGGTCATGCTCGTCAAACGTTTCGCCGAGGCCAAGCCCTATGAAGCGCCGAACCATCGCGGCGTCGTGGGCCTCAGGCTTCAGGGTTTCGAACCGGGCGGTCCGACCAACCAATGGGTCGGCTACTCGCAATTCCTGCCGGGCGGCGGCGCGGGTCCTGACTCGACGCCGTTCGAGAAAGTCTATGTCGTGCTGAGCGGGCGCATGACCGTGATCGTCGACAGCAACGAGACGGTCCTCGGCCCCATGGATTCCTGCACCATCGCGCCGAATGAAGTGCGCGAGATCGTCAATCGCGAAAACGACGTCTGCAAAATGATCGTCGTCATTCCCTATCCCCCGAAATCGACATGACGGAAGCTCCGAAAGATCCGCGCGCGCTCTTCTCCGTCACGGGAAAAGTGGCAATCGTCACCGGCGCTTCAGGCGCGTTCGGCGCGATCGCCGCGGAGACGCTCGCTTCGGCCGGCGCCAAACTCGTCCTCGCCGCCGGCAAGGCCAAAGAGCTCGGCGAAGTCGCCGCGGAATGCCGCCGTCGCGGCGCGGAGGCCGAGGAGGTCGCCGCCCGTCCGTCGAGCGAAGCGGCTTGTGACAAGATCGTCGCCGCCGCAATCTCGCGTTTCGGCCGGGTCGACATCCTCGTCGTCGCCTCAGGCAAGAATGACGTTTCCAAGATCGTCGACATGACCCCCGAACGCTTCCTCGACGTGATGGACGCCAATGTCACGCAGAGCTGGCTCATCGCCCGCGCCGCCGGCCGACAGATGCTGTCGCAGGGCGAGGGCGGCAAGATCGTTCTGATGTCCTCCGCCCGCGGTTTGCTGGGCCATCCGGCAGGGTACAGCGCCTATTGCGCCTCGAAATCGGCGGTCGACGGCATTACCCGCGCGCTCGGCTGCGAATGGGGCGCGACGGGGATCACTGTCAATGCGATCGCGCCGACCGTCTTTCGCTCTCCGCTCACCGAGTGGATGTTCGGCGACGACGAGCGGGCGAAGACGACGCGAGCGGCTTTCCTCGCGCGCGTGCCGAAGGGCCGTCTGGGCGAACCGAGCGATCTCGCCGGGCCGCTCCTCTTCCTCGCTTCAAAGGCCTCCGATTTCTACACCGGCCACATCCTCTACGCCGACGGCGGCTACACCGCGGGATGACACAGATGTCGCAGCGCATCGCGATCGTGGGCGGCGGCCTGATGGGACGGGGCATCGCGCAGGTCTTCGCATGCGCGGGCCATGCCGTTCGGATCACGGATCCTCACGCCGAAGCGCGCAGCCAAATCGTCTCGCGCATCGCCGCCAATCTTGACGAACTCGGCGGCGATCGCGCGGCGCTGGCGCAGATCGAAATCGCCGACTCGCTCGCCGCCTGTGTGACAGACGCCGACTGGGTGATCGAAGCTGCGCCCGAAGACCTGGAGCTGAAGCAGAAAATCTTCGCCGAGGTCGAGCAGGCCGCGCCGCGTCAAGCGATTCTCGCCTCAAATACCTCCGTCATCCCGATCAGCAAGATCACGGCGCGCGTGGAGCACAAGGACCGCGCGCTTGGTACGCACTGGTGGAACCCGCCCTACCTCGTGCCGTTGGTCGAGGTCATTCGGACCGCCGAGACGTCGGACTCGTCCGTCGCGGCCGCGATGGCGCTGCTCAAAAGCCTCGGCAAGTCGCCGGTCGAGGTCAAAAAAGACGCGCCCGGCTTTATTGGCAACCGCCTGCAGCACGCTCTCTGGCGCGAGGCGATCGCGCTGGTCGCGGAAGGGGTTTGCGACGCCAAAACGGTCGACGACGTCGTCAAACTGAGTTTCGGCGCTCGCCTCGCCGTGCTCGGGCCGCTCGAAAACGCGGATCTTGTCGGCCTCGACCTGACGCGCTCGATCCATACTTTTGTCTTTCCCGCGCTCGATCGAGCCGTTGCGCCTTCGCCCTACCTCGTCAAGCTGATCGAGGAGGGACGGCTTGGCTTCAAGAGCAAGGGCGGCTTCCGCGATTGGCCGCTCGACGCGCAAGCGGCGGTTCGGACCAAACTGACCGAACACCTCAAGGCGAGCTTCGGCGCGCCGGCAAGGGAGTAGCGCCGTGACGAAGGCGAATTCGGGCAAGGTCATCGTCACCTGCGCCATTACCGGCGGCATTCATACGCCGACAATGTCCGACGCGTTGCCGTTTAGGCCGGACGATATCGCCGCGCAGGCGATCGAAGCGGCCGAGGCGGGCGCCGCGATTCTGCATCTGCACGCTCGCGATCCCGAAAACGGACGCCCGACGCCCGACCCCGCGGTTTTCATGCAGTTTCTCCTGCGCATCAAGCAAGCGACCGACGCGGTCATCAACGTGACGACCGGCGGCGGGCTGAACATGACCGTCGAGCAGCGTTTGGCGGCGCCTCTCTTCGCCAAGCCGGAAATGTGCTCGCTCAATATGGGCTCGATGAATTTCGGCATCTATCCTCTCGCCGATCGCTACAGCGCCTGGAAATACGACTGGGAGGAGCCGTACCTTCGCGGCACGGACGATTTCATCTTCCGTAACACGTTCCGCGACATCGAGCGCATCTTGAAAACGCTCGGCGACGGCCACGGCGTGCGCTTCGAGCACGAATGCTACGATGTCGGCCATCTCTACAATTTGGCGCATTTCGTCGATCGCAAGCTCGTCAGGCCGCCTTTCTTCGTGCAGCTCATCTTCGGCATTCTCGGCGGCGTCGGCGCGGAGATGCGCAATCTCGTCTTCATGAAAGAAACCGCCGATCGCCTGTTCGGCGATGATTATCGCTGGTCCGTGCTCGCCGCCGGCCGCGCCCAGATTCCCTTCGCGACCCAGGCTGCGATGATGGGCGGCAGCGTCCGCGTCGGCCTCGAAGATTCGCTCTATATCGGCCGCGGCAAGCTGGCCTCCTCCAATGCCGAGCAGGTCGCCAAGATGCGCCGCATCCTCGAAGAGCTGGGATATGCGATCGCAACGCCGGCCGAGGCTCGCGAGATGCTCGCTCTCAAGGGCGGCGACAAGGTCGGCTTCTGAAGGCGGGAGGTGACGATGAGATTTGAAGAGGCGAACGATCTGTTGAAGCCGGGCTACCTCCCGTTCGAATCGGGCTATCAGGAGATCGAGGACGGCAAATGGGTCGTCGCCGGCCTTACCCGCATGCCCGGCTGCCGCGCCAAAATGGTCGATTGGTGGTTCTCCTGGCTCGGCGACATCGAATGGTACCGTCTGTGGCATCCGACCGATCATGTCTATAGCGGCTGGGAAAACCGCAAGGACGGCAAGTATATCGGCGCCTCGCATCTGGTGCATGAATATCTGGCCGGCAAGGATGGCCCGCTGTTCAAGCTGCGCATCGACTTCCACGACCCGGCCGAAACCTTCGATATGGCTAAATACAAGGCCTCCGGCGCGATCGCGGTTTGCGCCCGGCCCGGTCTCCTCGAGGCGCCGATCCATACCGGCCGGATGTGCCATTATGTCCGCGACACCGATTACGGCTGCGAGATGCGGTCCCGCTTCTGGCTCGGCATGATCGCTCATCGCGATCCGACAATCACGCTTCCCGAGACGCAGGTCAGGCAGATGCGCAAAGAGAATCTCGATCGGGAATTCTCGCGTCGGCTGCATCAGCATTGCGTCGAAGAGATGGGCTATCTCGCCGAGATTCTGCCGACGCTTTATCGCCGCGTTACGCTCGACAACACGTTCTGAGCCAGAAGCAAAGAAAAGATAGTGGAGGAGCCCAATGAGACATCCGACCAAGACCTGCCTCGCCGCGGCGATTGCGGCCGCTTCTTTCGGTCTGAGCCAAGCCCATGCCGATGAGATCGTCATCGGCGCCTCGCTGCCGCTTTCAGGCCCTCTCGCCGGCTTCGGCAGTTTCCAGCAATGGGGCTACAAGCGCGCCGTCGACGAGGTGAACAAGGCGGGGGGCATTTCGGTCGGCGGCAAGAAGGAAATGGTGAAGCTCATCATCCGCGACGACAAGACCGATCCGAACGCCACCGCCGCCAATACCGAGACGCTGATTTCGCGTGATCACGTCGTCGCCATGCTCGGCTCCTGCACACCGGCTCTGGTCAATGCCGGCGCGCTCGTCGCCGAGCGCGCCAAGAAGCCGCTCGTCACCGGCTGCGACCCGCTCGAAGCGTTCAAATCGGTCCGCAAATGGAAATGGGTCTGGGACATTTTCTTCGACGAGCCCGACCTGGCTTCGGTGGAGCTCAAGGCGGTCGCCGATCTCGGCGCGAAGACCAATATGAAAATAGCGCTTTGGCATGACAATGGACCGGACGGCCAAGTCGTCGGCGGCCAGATCTGGCCGAATGTCGCCAAGCAATTCGGCTACGAGGTCGTCCAGAACGCCGAATTCCCGGTCGACAATACGCAATTCACCTCGATCATCGGCGAAGCCAAGAGCAAAGAAGCCGAGGTCGTGCTGGTCGACGCGATTACGCCGCAGGCGGTCGCGATCCGCAAGCAAATGGCGGCTTCCGGCTATACGCCGAAAGTCCTGAACATCGAAAAGGGCGCGGAGCCGGTGCAGTTCGCCGAGGCGCTCGGCAAGCTCGCCGATGGAGTCCTGGTCGGCGGTTATTGGGACCCGTCCTTCCCGTATCCCGGCGCGGCCGATCTCGCCAAAGCCTTCGAAAGCGAGACGAAGCTTTCGAGCAGCCAGCACATCGCCGATTCCTACGCCGCCGCCCAAGTCCTGCTCGACGGGATCGCGGCGGCGGGCTCGACCGATCCTGAAAAGATCAACGCGGCGCTCGCCAAGACCGACAAGACTTACGTCGTCGGGCCGGTGAAGTTCGACGAGAACCATACCGCCAAGCTGCCGGTCGTCTCGCTGCAATGGCAAGGCGGCAAGACCGTCGTCGTCTGGCCGAAATCCGCCAAGACTGGCGATCTTCTCTTCCCGGTCCCTTGACCTCTGAGGACCTGCTTGCATGCCCGACATCGGCGTCGCTTTAAGCACGATCGCGTCGGGCGTGCTGCTCGGCGGAATACTCGCTTTGACCGCGCTCGGGCTCTCGATCGTGCTCGGCGTCATGCGCCTCGTGAATCTGGCGCATGGGGAGTTTCTGGTGCTCGGCGCCTACGCCGGGCTGTTCTTCCTGCAGTTCACCGGCGTGGACCCTCTTCTCGGTTTGCCCGTGATCGCGCTTCTCCTAGCCGCTTTCGCCATCCCGCTTTATCGCTGGCTGCTGCAGCCGCTCGCCGACCGCGGTCCGGAAGCGCAGATGATGACCATGTTCGCGGTCTCGATCATCCTCCAAAATCTTTTCGTGCTCGCCTTCAGCGCCGATACGCGATCGATCGCTCGCGATTACGCCGCGCTCCCGCTGACGCTCGGCCCGATCACCGTGCCGCTCATCTATCTCATCGGCTTTGCGATTTCGGTCATCGCAATCTTGATCGTGAACTGGGTGGTCTCCAGCACCGCCTTCGGTCGCGACTTGCGCGCCAGCGCGGCCGACGCGGAGGCCGCGGCGACCATGGGCGTCGACGTCAAATCGGTGCGGATGCTCACTTTCGCGCTCGGCGTGGCGTGCGCCGGAATGGGCGGCGCGCTGATCGGCGCCGCCTTCCAATTCGGTCCTTCCAGCGGCGGCGCCTATTTGCTCAACAGCCTCGCCGTCGTCGTGCTCGGCGGTCTCGGCAACGTGCTCGGCACGCTCGCGGGCGGCCTCGTCCTCGGCGCTCTGCAAAGCCTCGGCGGTTTGACGCTGGGCGACGGCTACCGCGATCTCGTCGGCATGGCGCTGTTCCTCGCCGTGCTCGCCTTTCGGCCCGACGGCTTTTTGGCGCGGGGACGCCCATGATCGGCAAGGCCGCCGCCGGCGGGGTCGTGGAAACGGCTGTCATCCTCATCGTCGCGGCGGCGCTGTGGTTCGCGCCGGCTTTCGCCGGCGACTATTGGCTTCAAATCGGCTTTCGCGCGCTGATCTACCTTTCGCTCGCCGAGGGCTGGAACTTGATGGCGGGCTCGGCCGGCCTGGTCTCTCTCGGCGCGTCGTGCTTCGTCGGCCTTGGCGCCTATGTCGTGTTCGGCCTGCTCAACAAGCTCGATATGCCGCCGCCCTTGGCGCTGGCTCTCGCGGCCGCCGCCGGCGGCGCGCTGGCGGCTTTTGTTTCGCCGGCGCTGTTTCGGCTGCGCGGCCTCTATTTCACGGTCGGCACGCTCGCTCTGGCCGAACTGCTTCGCCTGACGATGATCAATGTCTCTCTCTTCGGCGGCGCGACCGGAATTTTCCTTGCCCAGGACCCGCCTGATCTCCCGGCGCTTTTTCACTGCGCCCTTGTCGTTGCTTTTTTGGCCTCGCTCGCGATCACGTTCTGCGCTCGCACCCGCGCGTCGGTGATCCTACGCGCCGTGAGGGACGACGAAGACGCCGCCGCCCAAATGGGCGTCAGGCCGTTTCGGGTGAAGCTCGCAGCCTTCGCGCTGGCCAGCGCAATCTCGGCCATGGCCGGCGGCGTGCAAGCGATCAAACTCGGCGCGATCGAGCCCTATGGCATATTCGGCCTGCAATGGTCGATCGACGTTCTCTCCATGGCGATCATTGGCGGCGTCGGGCTGCGCCTCGGGCCGCTGGTCGGCGTAATCTTCGTCATCGCGCTCGGAGAGCTTTTGGCGGATTATCCGGAAGCGCATGTCGCCATTGCCGGCGTGATCCTCATCGTCCTGATCCGCTTCGCGCCGCGCGGCGTCGTCGGCTTGGTCGCCTATCAGAAGCTCGCCTCGCGAAGGCCGGCGACGGCATGAGCGAGGACGCGCGCCCGCTTCTGGAAGTCTCCGGACTGGTCAAGCGCTATGGCGGGCTCGTGGCGATCGACCGCGTCGATTTGAAAGTTCCGCCCGGCGCGATCGCCGGCGTCATCGGCCCGAACGGCGCCGGCAAGTCGACGCTGATCGGCCTGATCGGCGGCGCGCTCACGCCGAGCGAAGGGACAATTCGGCTCGACGGCGAAGACGTGACGCGCCTTCCCGCGTCCGAACGGGCGCGCGCCGGCATCGGCCGCACGTACCAAATCCCGCGTCCTTTCCTCGATATGACGGTCGAGGAGAACCTGGAAGTCGCGCAATATTCGATCGCGCCGTTCATCGGCGCTGCGGCGGCGCGCAAGGAGCGCGCAGCGCTGCTGGAGCGCGCCGGCTTGGCGGATGCGTCGTCTCTGCCGGCGCGCGCTCTGCCGCTCTTGCGACGCAAGCGTTTGGAAGTCGCTCGCGCGTTGGCCTTGAAGCCGCGCGTTCTCTTGCTCGACGAGGTCGGCGCCGGCCTGGTCGATAGCGAGATTTCGGAGCTGATCGCTTTGATTCGATCGATCAGCGACCACCGCACGGCGATCGTCATCGTCGAACACGTGATCAGAGTCGTACGGGAATGCTGCGGCCGGTCGCTTGTGCTCAATTTCGGCAAGATGCTGATCGAAGGGCCGACATCCGAGATTCTCGCCAATGATCAGGTGGCGGCGGTCTATCTCGGCACCGGCGGGGCGCGAACCAGGGCGGACGACAAGGCCGCAGTCCCTCCTGAAGGCGCCATTCACGTCCGCGCGCCTGTTGAAGCGCGGACCACGCTCGCCGCGCTGATCGCGCCGCCCGCCGCGAGCGCGAAAGCGCCGCTTCTGGAGCTGCAGAACGTCGCCGCGGGCTACGGCCAAGCGCGCGTGCTCAGGGGCGTGAGCATGAGGCTTCAAGAGGGCGAAGCGATTGCAGTCCTTGGCGCCAATGGCGCCGGCAAGACGACTCTCGCCCGCGTCATCGCCGGCGCCGTCGCGCCGACGGCGGGCGCTTTGCGCATCGAAGGCCGCGACGTCGCCGGACTTGCGCCGCATCGGATCGCCGCTCTCGGCGTCGCCCATTGCATGGAAGGGCGACGCATCTTCCCGACCCTCTCCGTAGAGGAAAATTTGCTGGTTACCGCGCGGAATGGGGACGCGACGCAGGTTCGGGAGCGGCTGCAAGCCGCCTATGATCTCTTTCCGATCCTTGCCGAGCGCAAGATGCAGATTGGCACGTCCCTGTCCGGCGGCCAGCAGCAGATGCTGGCGATCGCCCGCGCTCTCATGGCGCGCCCGCGCTTGGTGATTTTCGACGAGATCTCGCTCGGCCTCGCCCCTGTGATCATGGACAAGCTCTACGACGCGCTCGCGCTGCTCAAGAACGCACGCATGACGCTGATCTTGATCGAACAGGACGTCGATCGCGCTCTGGCGCTGGCGGATCGCGCATACGTGCTGGAGCACGGCGTCTTCGCGCTGTCCGGCGCCGCGCGCGAGATCGCTAAAGATCCGCGCTTGCGCCACGTCTATATCGGCGACGCCGACTGAGCGCGCGGGGTCGCAATGGCGCTGCTTGGCGTGTTCGAAATGGCGCTCGCTTGATCGGCTGCAAGCTCTTGATTGACCATGGGGGCGCGCGGGGCTCACGCGTCACCGATCCCGATATGTTATGATCGCCGTCCAGAACGGAAGGGATCTTGTAGCGCGGCGATTGGAGGCTGCGCCGACGCATGGCGCGATTCCAATGCGCCGCGCCTGAGCGCGAACGGCAGGACTGGCGGAGAAGCTCATGGCCGCCGTCACCAGTTCGCCGAGATATATTGGGTCTCCATGAACTCGAACATGCCCTCGTGCCCGCCCTCCCGGCCAAGGCCGGATTGCTTCATGCCGCCAAACGGCGCCGCCGGATCAGAGACGAGACCGCGGTTCAGTCCGACCATGCCGAAGTCCAGCCGCTCGCTGACATTCATGCCGCGCTTCATATCCCGGGTGAAGACATAGGCGACGAGGCCGTATTCCGTGTCGTTGGCGCGGGCGATCGCTTCCTCCTGATCCTTGAACGTCTGGATCGCTGCGACCGGCCCGAAGATTTCCTCTCTCACGCAGGCTGCGTTGGCCGGAACCTTGGCGAGAACCGTCGGCGGATAGAAAAATCCGCGCCTATTGGGGATCGCGCCGCCGAGCCGCAGCTCCGCGCCCTTTGCGATCGCGTCATCGACGAGAGCGGCCACCTTGTCGCGCGTTTCCGCGTTGACGAGCGGGCCGACATCGACGCCCTCTTCAAGCCCGTCGCCCATCTTCAACGCGGCCATCCTCTGCGTCAGGCGATCCGTGAAGGACGCGGCCACGCTCTCATGCACATAGAACCGGTTCGCCGCGGTGCAGGCCTCGCCCATATTGCGCATCTTGGCCACCATCGAGCCCTCGACGGCGGTCTCGAGGTCTGCATCCTCGAAAACGATGACCGGCGCGTTGCCGCCGAGCTACATCGCCGGAGTCACCACGCAGTCCGCCGCCGAGCGCAACAATTTTCGGCCCGTCTCGGTGGAGCCGGTGAAGCTGACGACCCGCACGCGCGGGTCGTGCAGCAGATGATCGATCAGCGCGCCAGACTTTTTCGAGGGTAGGATATTGACGATGCCCTTCGGCACGCCGGCCTCCTCGAAGAGCGGCGCCAACGCCAGCATTGTGAGCGGCGTCGCGGAAGCCGGCTTGACGATGACGGGGCAGCCGGCGGCCAGCGCCGGCGCGATCTTGCGCGTGCCCATCGCGGCTGGAAAATTCCACGGCGTCACCAGCGCCGCTATGCCAGCGGGCTTGTGCTGGACGACGATCCGCGCGCCGGAAGCAGGCGCGCGAACGATGAGCCCGTCGGCGCGCACCGCCTCTTCGGCGAACCAGCGAAAGAACTCCGCGGCGTAAACCGCCTCGCCCATTGCGTCGGCGCGCGCCTTGCCGTTCTCGAGCGTGATGAGCCGTGCGACTTCCGGCAGCCGCGCCGTCATCAATTCGAAGATTTTGCGTAAGATCTCCGAACGCTGCCGCGGCGAGCGCGCCGCCCAATCCGCGAACGCGGCATGCGCGGCCTCGAGCGCGGCGTCAGCGTCGGCGATTTCCGCCGAGGCGACCGAAGCGAGCGGCTCTTCGGTGGCGGGATTGACGACATCGAAGCGTTCTCGCGCCGCGCCCTCGCGCCACCGGCCGTCTATATAGAGTTCGGTGTGCATCGCTGCCTCCAAAGTCATAGGAGATGTCGAAGCGGCTCGGCGAGCCGACCCGCGAATTCCGAAACCAACCCGATCGCCGCTTCGGGGCGCAACTGAGCGGGCGCGCATTCGAGCGTCACGAAGAGATCGGGTCCGCGTTGTATCACAGGCGCCGCCTCGCCGCCTGATTGCAGAGTTGATCCGTAAATGACTGGCTGCCTCCACAGCGCGGCCATGTTAATTACTTCGCAAGATCATCTCGCCTTCCAAAGGCGGCGCGCGGCACGTCGGCTGGAGGCGGTCCTGGGAGAAGCCTTATGTAGAGAGTTCCGAAGACGAAGCGCTCAGGGATACGCGCTCAATCAGATCGCCGCGCGAGCGCCGCGGCAGACATCGAGCCAGAAGTCTGTTGATACGGACGCCGAGGATTCTCGTTTCGGGACCCGGGCGGCCATGCCATTGCTCTTTCCGGCGCGACCGCAGATGCTGAGGACATCACCCCGCCTTGCGCGCGGCGGCGCGCTTTGTCGACGCCCTCTTGCTGGCGCGCTTGCCTTTCGCGCCGCCGGCGCGGCGCGCATGCGTCTTCCCCGGCGCCTCGCCGGCGGCAGGCGCGCCGGCGGCGCTTCGCCGCAATGCGTCCATCAGATCGACGACCTTGGCCGGCGGCGCGGGCTTGGCGATCTTGATCGGCTTGCCCTCCATCTTCGCCTTCACCAATTCGACCAGCGCGGCTTCGTAGCGATCGTCGTAAGCTTTCGGATCGAACGTCCCTTGCTTCGTCTTGATGATGTGCTTGGCGAGATCGAGCATTTCCGGCTGGATCTTGATCGCCGGAATGTCGGCGAAAATCACGTCGGCGGAGCGGACTTCGTAATCGAAATTGAGCAGCACCGCGATCATCCCCTTGTCACGGGCTCGGATAAGCACGGTCCGCGCTCGCCGGAACAGGACGGCCCGCGCCAACGCCGCGACTTTCGCCTTGCGCATGCCCTCGCGGATCACGGCGAACGCGTGCTGCGCAACCGATTCCGCCGGCGCGAGATAGTACGGCCGGCCGAAATAGAGATCGTCGACATCGTCGCAGGCGATGAAATGCTCGACCGCCAAGGTCTTGTCGCTTGCCGGGAAGGCCGAGGCGATTTCCTCGGGCTCGAGGACGACATATTCGCCCTTCCTCGCTTCATAGCCCTTGACCTGGTCCTCCGCCTCGACCTGCTGGCCCGTGTCTTGATCGACGAACTGGCGGTGAACACGATGCCCGGTCTTGCGATTGAGCGTGTGGAAAGCGAGGCGCTCGGCCGTCGAGGCCGCGGTAAACAGGGCGACCGGACAGGTCAGGTCGCCGATCTTCACCACCCCTTTCCAATTGGCGCGAGGCGACATGAACTTTCCCTAAAGACGGCCAACGCGCCGCGCTCGCGACAGTTCCGCCGGCCCCGTTCGCCGGAACTTTCGTTGCAACCGACCGGTTCATGAACGCCGGACAGGAGAGCGGCGGCGCCCGCGATCGTGGAGCGGGCTTGGCGGGCGGGACGCGTGAAGCAAATCCCGCCCGCGGAGCGCGAGCCGGCGCCCTCAACGCGACGCGCGACGAGGGCAAAGTGGTGCTCAAAGTCGTAGCAGGGCCGGGCTTTCAATCGAGATCATCCCGCCGCCGGCGAGACGATCGCCGACTCCAGCGAAATGTCGGCGTACCCGCCGGCGCGCCGCTCCGGAGACGATCCGAGTCGATGGGCCAATGGCGCTTGACATAGCAAAGAGCGCACGACCAAGCACAACCAGGAATTAGTGCTATCCCTGGATGGCCTCACTCGGCGACGACAGAGCGCTACCCTTTGAGCCCCTGCGCCATCTCCAAATGATGCTGCAGCGTCGGCAGTGTTTTCGCCGCCCAATCCTTCAACGCGGCGTCTTTGCCGCCCTTGCCATAGCGATCGAACAGCGACACCGCCTGTTTGTGCGCGGAGACCTGGTCGGAATCGTACTGCTTGTCGAAATCGGCGCCGTTGAGCGACTTGAGCTTGTCGAGCATCTTCTGGTGCGCTTTGTCCATTTGCGTCGGCAGCGCCGTTTTCACTTTGCCGCTGTCGACCATGCCCTTGAGCTCGTCCGTCGTCTTTTGATGATCGGCGACCATTTGCCCGGCGAAGGTCTTCGTCTGGTCATTGCCCTTCTGCTGGGCGAGCTGGCTCGACTGGATCTCGAACAGGTCGCTGATCGCCGCCTCCTTGACGAAATCGGCGGTTTTCGGCGCGATGCCCAGCACGCTATTGACGCCGCTCTTCTCGCCCATGGATTGCGCAAAGGCCGGATAGGCCAGCGCCAAACCGGCGAGAGCCGCCAAGACTGATCGTTTCATGAACGCCTCCGGGAATGTCACGCCGTCGCGAGCTCCCCCAAGCGTCTCGGGGCGGACTGGGTTGAGTCCGGCGCGATCAACAAAGGCGCCGCGGGAATGTTCCGCAGCTCGCCGAAGTGAAACATCCAGGGCCATTCGCCGGT
Source organism: Alphaproteobacteria bacterium (assembly GCA_021325385.1). GTDB lineage: Bacteria > Pseudomonadota > Alphaproteobacteria > Rhizobiales > Beijerinckiaceae > Roseiarcus. The sequence continues at coordinate 19,655 of JAJPHH010000043.1, read as the reverse complement.
TGGGATGCGAAACGGGTCCCGAGCCGGAGAAAAGTCTGATGGCGAACATTTCCTACCTCGTCGCGCCGGCGGCGGATCAGTGGGCGGTCCTCCGCAACGGCGAGCCGGGCCTGAACTATGTCTCGCAAGAAGCCGCGTTCGAGGCCGCGGTCATGGAGGCCGGCGGCGATCTTCGCTCCGGCCACGAAGTGACGATCGAGGTGCGTGCGACGCTCGCGGAACCGGTCGATCGCCGACCCAACGAGCGGATGTGAAGCCTTCGGGCCGACGGGACCGGCGCGTCAATCGCAGGTCCGTCCGAATTCGGACAGCGCGTCGCCGAGATAGTCCGGGAGCATCGGGGTGCGGATCAAATAGGAGGCGGCCGTGCGCTCGCTATGTTCTCGCGCCGCCTCGGCGCGCAGCGTCGCCCAGTCCTCCCGCGATCCGTCGCCGCGGCCGAGCCACGCCAAGGCGACGAGGTCGATCTGCTCGTCTATGTTGAGGCCGCGGATGAACTCGACAAGCTCCGACTGAACCGCATCGTTCGGCTCGTCTTCGAGCACGACCCGCATCCCGTCGTCGCTCGCGTTCGATCCCGACTCGAGATCGTCGCCCGCCTCCTTGGCCTGGAACTCGCGCATGCGCATCAAGAATTCGCAGACTTTCTCCGGCGCGATCGTCGGCGTCCACTCGATCGACTCGCCTTCGTCTCTCTGGCGGACGGCGCCGCGGCTCGGCGCTTTGGCGTTCATGACGCCGCAGCCAACGTGACGAGGCTCAGCGCGAGCACCGCCGCCCCTGGCCTCCAACCGAGCCTGCCGTTAGAGGCGCCCATCGCGGCGGCGATCGTTGCGATAATTCCGATCGTGAACGCGAGGCGCCAATAGCCGAAAATGCCGCCGATCGCCACCGCGACGAGGCAGGCCAGAACGTGCAACACGGCGATCGATACAAGGCGAACGAAGAACGCGAAGGTCCTTTGATGCTCCGCGAAGTCTTCATCCGTCGGCGGGTTGTCGATTCTCTCGATCCTCATCGCGCGCCTTTGCAAAGCGGCCCTAAATACAAGGCCGCAACGCGCGAAGGGCGGGTTTGTTTCCATCGCGCCCGCTCGCCAAGGCGGCGGAAAAACGATGGAGTCGCCGCCCGTTCCTCTACGGCGCGGCCGCGGCTTGGAACTTTGATCGCCGTTGCGGGTTTGCTGATCGGCGTCGAGCAGGACGATCTATCCTCAAATCGCTTTTAGCTCTCGCCAACTCCTTTGTTGCGCCGCCCGACGACCGGGCGGCGGCCGCCGCCGGATCGATCTCAAGCGCGACAGGCGAGATCATTCCATCAGGGGTCACGTCGAATTAGGCGGGTAAGCCCGATGAACGCCTATATTGTCCGCGCGCGAACCGAGCATAAATCTGCGCCGCTCCAGCAGGCCTTCGCGATCAGCATCGCCGTATGCGATTCGCCCGAGGAGGCTCTTTCGGCCGCAAAAAAGACCTTTCCGCAATGGTCCGATTTCGCCGTGATCGGACGCGCGCCGGACAGCGTCATCAAGAGACGCCATATGTGCGCGGGAAAAGTCGAACGAATCGCGTGGCGGACGTAGCCCGGCGAAGGCGCTCCTTCGCCGGCGCGCCGCGCCGTTCGCGGCGATTGCCCCTACGCGTGATCGCGCCGGGGGGCGCTCGATGCCGCTAACCTTGAGCTGGACGGACGTCGCCCTGCGCATCGCGCTCACTGTCGTCGCCGCCGGCGCGATCGGCTACGACCGCGGCGAGCGGGGCCGGCCCGCCGGCTTGCGCACCACGCTGCTCGTCGCCCTGGCGGCGTGCCTGGCGATGATCCAAGCCAATTTGCTGATGCCGACCACGGGCAAGACGCCGGACTCTTTCTCGGTTCTCGATCTCATGCGCCTGCCCTTGGGCATTCTGACGGGCGTCGGCTTTATCGGCGGCGGCGCAATTCTCAAACGCGGCGACTTGGTTCTCGGCGTCACGACCGCCGCCACTCTCTGGTTCGTCACGGTCGTCGGCCTCTGTTTCGGCGGCGGCCAAATCGGTCTCGGGATCGCCGGATCGCTGCTCGGCGTCGCGATTGTCTCCGGCTTGAAGCTGTTCGAGCGCCGCATGAAGCAGGAGCGCACGGTCCAATTGTCGGTGAAATGGCGCGGCGACGCCCTCAGTCAAAACGAAGCGATGGCGCTGCTCGACGCCGCGGCCCTCCGGATCGCGCATATGACGCTCAGATACGAGGCGGAGGGCGGCGTCTGCGAGCTTCGTTGCGCGCTCAGGGAGCGTGCGCAACCGGGCCGCCACGACACGCCCGAAGCGCTCGTCGAACTGGCGCAAAGGCCGGGCGTGGTCGCTCTCGAATGGAAGACCTGATCGGCCGGGCCCTCTCTCGACGCGGAAGGCGCGAGCGGCGCCGGGCGCCCGGGCGCAGGCGCCGCCGCCCGGTCTATTCAAGCGGCGCTGCGCCGCTCATGACGGCCCTCTTCGATCTCTTCGATAATTTTCGGAACGAAGGCCTTGAGATCGGCCGGACTGCGGCTGGTGATGATTCCCTTGTCGGTCACCACTTCCTTGTCGACCCATTTGCCGCCGGCGTTTTCGACGTCCTTGCGGATGGATTTGAACGATGTGACGTTGAGCCCGCGCACCGCGTCCGCTTGCACGAGCAGCCAAGGCGCGTGACAGATCGCCGCCACGACTTTGCCGGAATCGAGAAACGCGCGCACGATTTTCATCGCGTCTTCGTCGATCCGCAGCTTGTCCGGATTGATCGCGCCGCCCGGCAGGACAAGCGCCGTGTAATCGTCCGGTTTGGCGTCGGCGATCTTCAAATCGGAGGGGACGGTCTCGCCCCAGTCGGTCATGTTCCAGCCGCGGATCGGCTGCCCTTTCGGCGAGGCGACATCGACCCGCGCGCCGGCCTTGCGCAATTCGTCGCGCGGCACGGTCAACTCCAATTGTTCGAACCCGTCGGTCGCGAGCATGAGAATGCGCGCGTCGCGAATGCTCGGCATGAAAAGACTCCCTGTTTGCCGCCCAGTCGGAGCGGCCAACGACGCGTCTCAAAGATTGTTCCGCGTCGGAAATCCGCGGCGAAGAGCGGAACCGACGGCGGTCTCCCGAGCTTAGACGAGATCAACCGACGCGAAGCTCACGCCATGGACGTCGCCGAGAAGACGCTCGAGCAATTACGTCAGGCGGCCGCGCATTGCCGCGCCTGCCCGCTTTGGGCCGCGGCGACGCAAACTGTGTTCGGCGAAGGCCCGGCCGACGCGGCCATAATCTTCGTCGGCGAGCAGCCCGGCGATCAGGAAGACAAAATCGGCCGCCCTTTCGTCGGGCCGGCCGGCCGGCTTTTCGACCGCGCCCTCGCCGAGGCGGGGCTCGACCGAAAGCAGGTCTATGTGACCAACGCCGTCAAACACTTCAAATTCGCCGAGCGTGGCAAACGCCGCCTGCACAAGCGGCCCAATGCCGGCGAGATCCAGATCTGCCGCCGCTGGCTGTTCGACGAGATCAAGACGCTCAGTCCGCGCGTCATCGTCGCCCTCGGCGCGACGGCCGCGCAGAGTCTAGCCGAGCGGCCGCTGCCGATCGGCGCCAATCGCGGCAAGATCATCGAACTGCCGAGCGGCTGGCGCATTTTCGCGACGGTCCATCCGTCCTATCTGCTGCGCGTGCCGGACGAAGCGGCGAAGGCGGCTGAATATGATCACTTCGTGAAAGATTTGCGCGAAGTACGACAATTGAGCGGCGAGATCGTGAAGCCGCGCGCCGGCAAAGCGGATTCGCGGTCAAACCGGCGGGGAACGAAAGCCGGTCGAGAGCGTTTGCGCCGATCCGCCTAGAGAGCCGCCCAATGCCGCCTGACTTCGATCGACGAACTTTTTTAGGAGTGGCCATGTCGAGCGCCGCGCTTTCCGTCGCCAAAGAGGCGGCCGCCGAGACGACGCCGCCGTCGAGCGCGGCCGAGCGCGGCGGCGCCCCGCTCGCGAACGTCTCGCTCGAGATCAACGGCCGGACCTATCCGCTCGCGCTCGATCCGCGCACCACGCTGCTCGACGCGCTGCGCGAGCATGTCGGACTGACCGGAACCAAAAAGGGATGTGATCACGGCCAATGCGGCGCCTGCACGGTTCTCGTCGACGGCCGCCGCGTCCTTTCTTGCCTGACGCTGGCGCTGATGGCGGACGGCGAATCCGTGACGACGATCGAAGGCCTGGCCGGTCCAGACGGCGCGCTCCATCCGATGCAGCAGGCGTTCATCGACAAGGACGCCTTCCAATGCGGCTATTGCACGCCCGGGCAGATCATGTCCGCCGTCGCCTGCGTCGAAGAGGGCCACGCAAATACCGACGCCGAGATCAGGGAATATATGAGCGGCAATCTCTGCCGTTGCGCCGCCTATCCGAACATCGTCGCCGCAATCAACCAGGCCAAGCATGAACTGAAGAGGGCTTGATGCGCCCGTTCATCTATCATCGCGCGACCAGCGACTCCGCCGCGCTGCAAACCGTGATCGGCGGCGCAGCGCCGCGCGACCAGCCGCCTACCTCCGCCAGGGCGCAATTCATCGCCGGCGGCACGACGATGCTCGATCTGATGAAGCTCGACGTGATGCGTCCGAGCGAAGTGATCGACATCAATCGGATCGCGGGTCTCGATCAGGTCGAGAAGACGCCGGACGGGCTCCGTCTCGGCGCCCTCGCCCGCATGGCCGACGTCGCCCGCCATCCGCTGCTGGCCGACTACCCCGTCATCGCGCAAAGCCTCACTCTCGCGGCGAGCCCGCAATTGCGGAACATGGCGACGCTCGGCGGCAACGTCCTGCAACGAACGCGCTGTACTTATTTTCGCGATCCGTCCTGGAAAGCGTGCAACAAGCGCGACCCCGGCTCCGGCTGCGCGGCGCTCGATGGCTTCAACCGGTCGCACGCCGTGCTCGGCGTCAGCGATCATTGTATCGCGACCTATCCCGGCGATTTCGCCCAAGCGCTGATCGCCCTCGACGCCTTGGTCGAAATCCGCCGGCAGGGCGGCGAGCGCGTTCTCGCCTTCGCCGATCTTCACCGCAAGCCGGGCGACCGACCCGACATCGAGACCGCGCTCGCGCCCGACGAGTTGATCGCGGCCTTTCGCGTGCCGGCGGCGCCGTGGACGCGCCGTTCGCTCTACCTGAAGATCCGCGACCGCCAATCGTACGAATTCGCGCTCGCATCCGCCGCGGTGGCGTTGGACTTGGCCGGGGACGGCGCCGTGCGCCAGGCGCGCATCGCGCTCGGCGGCGTCGCGACCGTCCCATGGCGCGCCCGCGAAGCCGAGGCGGCGCTGGTCGGCCACAAGGTGGCCGACGACGTCGCGCAACGGGCCGCCGAGATCGCTTTCCGCGACGCTCAGCCGCGCCGACGCAACGCCTTCAAGGTCGAGCTCGGCCGCCGCGCCTTGCAGCGCGCGCTGCTCGAAACCGCTTCTCTGGAGATCTGACATGGACGCGCCGGCCAAGAGCGGGCAGCCGCTCCCTCGTCTGGACGCGAGGCTGAAAGTCACGGGCGGAGCGCGCTACCCGTCCGACGTCGCCGTCGCCAATCCGGCCTACGCTTGCTTGGCGACGAGCGCGGTTGCGCGCGGCTCGATCCGGGCCATCCGGCTCGACGAGGCGCGCGCCGTTCCCGGCCTGCTCGACATCCTCACCTATCAGAACGCCAACGAGATCAAACCGATCAATTTCTTCTCCAAGGGCGGGCAGGCGGCGAGCTCGATCATGCCGCTCAGCGCGCCGAAAATCTGGCATGACGGCCAGATTGTCGCCCTGGTCGTCGCCGAGACCTTCGAGGCGGCGAGCGAAGCGGCGCAAAAAATTGCGGTCGACTATGACGAGGAGCCGCCGACCGCGACGATCGGTTCGCCCGGCGCGACGGTCAACGCGGTCGCCGACGTGAGCGAGGAGCACAAGGATCCCGGCTTCGGCGACGCCGACGCGGCTTTCGCCGCCGCGCCGGTCAAGATCGACGCCGAGTATTCGACGCCGACTCAGCATCACAATCCGATGGAGCTCTTCACCACGACCTGCCTCTGGTCGGACGGCAAGCTCGTCGTTCACGAGCCCAGCCAGTACGTTTACGGAATGAAGAACGGGGTCGCGGCGCAATTGGGAATGGATCCCGGGGACGTGCGCGTCGTGAGCGCCTATATCGGCGGCGCCTTCGGCAGCAAAGGCTCGCTCACCTCGCGCACCGCGATCGTCGCGCTCGCCGCTAAGCGGCTCGGCCGCCCGGTCAAACTGGTCTCGACGCGCGATCAAGGCTTCACGATTGCGACCTATCGCGCCGAGACCCGCCACAATGTCAAGCTCGGCGCGGATCGCAACGGCAAGCTGCTCGCCTATTCGCACGAAGCTTTCGAGCTGACCTCGCGGCCGGACGATTACAATGTCGCCGGCACGACGACGACGGCGGTGATGTACAATTACGGCGCGGTCGCGACGAGGGTGAACGTTGTTCACGCCGACCGCAACACGCCCGGCTTCATGCGCTCGCCGCCGGAAGTGCCGTACATGTATGCGCTTGAAAGCGCGATGGACGAGCTGGCCTACGCTCTGCAAATGGATCCGGTCGAGCTGCGCCGCATCAACGACACGGCCAAGGATCCGAACCCGGGCAATCCTCGGCCTTACACAAGCCGGTCGCTGATGCGTTGTTTCGACCAAGCGGCGGCCGCCTTCGGCTGGGAGAAGCGCTCGCCCGCCCCGCGCTCGATGCGCGACGGCGACTGGCTGATCGGCTGGGGCTGCGCCACAGCCTGTTATCCGACCCAGATCGCGCCGGCCGCGGCGCGGGTGAGCCTGACGCCGGACGGATGGGCGCGGGTGCAGATCGCAGCGCACGAAATCGGCACCGGCGCCTATACGGTGATCGGTCAGGCCGCGGCCGAACGGCTCGGCCTCGAACTTGACCGGGTCAAGGTCGAACTCGGCGACACCGCTTTGCCGCCCGGTCCGATCGCCGGCGGCTCGAATACGACGGCGAGCGCCACCGCCGCAATCGTCAAAGCCTGCGACGCCATTCGCGAGAAACTCTTTCGCGCCGCCGCGGGATCGAACCAGGGCGCCTTGGCTGGGAAGCCGATCGCCGATCTTGATCTCGCCGGCGGCCGGATCGTCGCGGGCGACGTTTCGGAGCCGCTGACCGCGGCGTTCAAATATATGGGACAGGCCGCGATCGAAGAATATGTCGAGTCGGTGCCGCACGGGCTTGCTGCGGACGCGATGGAGAAGCTGTACCGAGGCCGCGTCGCCTTGGCCGGCGGGCCGAAAGGCGAGAAGCTGATGTTCGCTTTCGGCGCCGAATTCGTCGAGGCGCGGGTCCACGCCCGAACCGGCGAGATTCGCGTCCCGCGCGCCGTCGGCGCCTTCGCTGCGGGCCACATCATGAATCCCAGAACCGCCCATAGCCAATTGATGGGCGGGATGATCTGGGGAATCAGCGCGGCCCTTCACGAAGCGACGGAAATCGACGAGCGCTCTGCGCGCTATGTCAACGACAATCTCGCCGATTATCTGATCCCGGTGAACGCCGACATTCAGACCGTCGACGTCATCTTCGTTTCTGAAACGGATCGCGAGATCAATCCGCTCGGCGTCAAAGGCCTCGGCGAATTGGGCAATGTCGGCACCAACGCCGCGGTCGCCAACGCCGTATTTCACGCGACCGGGTTGCGGGTGCGCGATCTGCCGATCCGTCTGGAGAAACTGTTGCCCAGCGTATGAGGCCCGCCCATGCAATCGAAAATGGTCGCTGAAACGGCGGATGGCCGAACCTTCGTCGTGGTGGTTGAGGCCGGCGAGGAGGCGTTCAGCGCCATCACGAATTTCGCCAGATCGGCGAAGCTGCCAGGTGCGTCGTTGACCGCGCTCGGCGCGTTCGAGCGGGCCACGGTCGGCTGGTTCGACCCGGCGGCGAAGGACTACCGAAAAATCGAAGTCGGCGAACAAAACGAGGCGCTCAGCCTTATCGGCGATGTCGCGACCGACGATCGGGGCGAACCGAGCCTGCATCTCCACGCCGTGCTTGGGCTTCGCGACGGATCGACCCGCGGCGGCCATTTGCTCGAGGCGATCGTTCGCCCGACTTTGGAAATCATGCTGAAAGAGACGCCGCGCGCCCTCAGGCGGAGAAAACGGCCGGAGCTCGGCGTCGCGCTGATTGATCTTTCCCAATAGGGGCGCCGCCTGCGCGGTTGAGTTTCGCACGACCGACAGCCGCTCCTTCGATGGAACGGCGCCTCTCCTCGCGCGTTTTTACAGCATGCGAAGCGCCAATTCCTGGCGAGAGGAGCTTGCCATGGAAGAACGACCTGTTCTCAAGCCCACTGAGGCAAGACAAGGGGTCACTGGCCACAACGTGCGCTACGTCGTCACGATCGGCGTCATTCTGGTCGTCATCGCGTTCATCGCCATAGCGATTTTTGCGAGATAGCAGCCGCCGAGGCGCGTCGTGAGCGGCCGGGGGCCAACGAGGGATAAGGGGCGTCGGTGAGATTCCCGTCAGCCGCGAAGTCCTCCCTGTGCGCCCTGGGCGTCGCTCTTGTCTGCCTGAGCGCTTCGCCGGCTTTGGCCGCGCGCGATCCCCCTGAAGCGGAAGCCAAGTTCGTCGCGGCGCTGGTCGTCGTCCTGCTAACGGCGCGGCTCATTGGCGAAGCGATGCAACGTCTCGGCCAGCCGGCGGTGATCGGCTATCTGATCGCCGGCATCGCGCTCGGGCCGTCTCTCTTCGGCTGGATTTGGCCCGCCGGCCAGCACGCCGTCATTCCGTCCGACCCGACTGGCAAGGCGATGCTCGACGGCGTCGCCCAATTCGGCGTGCTGCTGTTGTTGCTGCTCACCGGCATGGACGCCGATCTCGGCCTCATCCGCAAGATCGGCCGTCCGGCGATCAGCGTGTCGTTCGCGGGCATCGCCATCCCGTTCATTTGCGGCGTCGCGGCTGCGTATTTCCTGCCTGACGCGCTGCTCCCGCAGGCCGAGCGACGGCTGGTGACGGCTTTGTTCTTAGGCGTCGCCCTGTCGATCTCCTCGATCAAGATCGTCGCGATGGTCGTACATGAAATGAACTTCGCGCGGCGCGATCTCGGCCAGATCATCGTCGCCTCGGCGATCATCGAGGATTCGGTCGGCTGGATCATCATCGCCGTGGTCTTCGGCATCGCGCGCGCCGGCGCCGTTCAAGTCGGACCGCTGTTGCAAAGCATCGGCGGCGTCGCCCTGTTTCTGGCGGTCAGCTTGACCATCGGGCGGCGCGTCGTCGCCTTCGCCATCCGTTTCGTCCATGATCATTTCGTCAGCGAGCTGCCGGTCGTTACGCTGATCGTTCTGATCATGGGCGCAATGGCGCTGATCACCGCCGCGCTCGGCGTGCAAACCGTGCTCGGCGCCTTCGTCGCCGGCTTGCTGGTCGGCGAATCGCCGATCCTCACCAAGCACCTCAACATCCAATTGCGCGGCATGATCGCCGCTTTCTTCGCGCCGGTGTTTTTCGCGCTGGCGGGATTGAGCGCCGATCTGACCGTTCTGAAATCGCCGACGCTCGCCGCGCTCACGCTCGGGCTCATTCTGATCGCCAGCATCGGCAAGTTCGCGGGCGCCTTTCTCGGCGGCGCGCTCGGCCGATTGTCGCGGCAGGAATCGCTCGCGCTCGCCGTCGGCATGAACGCGCGCGGCTCGACCGAAGTGATCGTCGCCAGCATCGGCCTGTCGATCGGCGCGTTGAGCCAGACCCTTTACACGATGATCGTGACCATGGCGGTGCTGACGACCTGCGCGATGCCGCCGACGCTGCGCTGGGCTTTGGCGCGCGTGAAGCTGCGACGCGGCGAAAAAGAACGGCTCGAACGCGAAGCGTACGAGGCCAAGGGTTTCGTCGCCAATATGGAGCGGCTGCTGCTGACGGTCAGCGGCGATGCGAATGGCCGTTTCGCCTCGCGTCTGGCGGGGCTCCTCGCCGGCCCGCGCGGCTTGCCGATCACCGTGCTGCAATTCGAATCGGCGGCGGATTCCGTCCAGGAAAAGGCGATCATCGCCGAAAAAACCGGGGAGATGGCCGACAATATCAAGAGCAGCGCGCGCAGCGCGCGCCATCGGCCGAGCGGCGAGACGAGCGCGCTCGCCGTCGCCGTGCAGACCCGCGCAGAGGCCGCGACGCCGGCGCGCGCCGTCTCGGACGAAGCCCCGAAAGGTTACGATCTTCTGATCATCGGCCTCGACCCGGCGCGCGGTCCGGAGGGCGGCTTCAGTCCGGAAATCGCAAAGACGGCGCGCGCCTATGGCGGGCCCTTGGCGGTCGTCGTCGCGCGGGGCGCTCACAGCGAGGACCCGATCGGCAGCCCTCTGCGCATTCTCGCGCCGGTCACCGGCTCGCCCGCCTCCAAGCGCGCCGCCGAGATCGGCATCGAGCTGGCGCGAGCGTCGCATGCGGAACTCACGATCCTCTACGTCGCGCCGACGCAATCGGCGACCGATGGGACGTCGCGGCGGCGGCAACGGCTCGTCGCGCGGCGCCACGAAGAGGCGGTATTAAGAGAGATCGTCGAGATCGCCGACCGTTACGACGTGCGCGCGCGCACCAAGATCAGGACTTCCGATAGCCCGGCCAACGCGATCCTGAGCGAAGCGGAGCGGGCGCGCGACACGCTGATTACGCTCGGCGTCGCGACCCGGCCCAGCGACGCCCTGCTCTTCGGCGCGACCGCCGATCAATTGCTCGAGAGCGGCCGTCGCTCGCTCTTGTTCGTCGCCAGCTGAGATCGCTTAAAACTTATTGAGAAACGGGAAATTACGCAGGCGACGGCGGAGCATCCAGGAACAAACGAGAGCAGCCGCTGTTCGTTCCCCATTTTGAGGGGGTCCAGCGGTGGCGACCGACCAAATCAACCGCTCCTCAGACCAGGGCGGCGTCGAGGCCGAACGGCGCGCGCCAATGCGCGCGCCTTCGCCGCGGCCTTTCGACGACGCCGGCGCCGCCATCGACGAGGCGGACGCAATCGCATTGGAGCGCCGCGGCGAGGGAAGCGCCGAGGCGCAGCGCGAGCGCGGCGAAGCAGAGGAAGAAAAGCCGGAAAGCGCCTGGTCGCGCATCAAGCGGCATCGCGTCGCCGCCGGGATCGTCGCATTGGTCGCAATGGCCGTCATCGCCGCCGCCCTGCTGTGGTGGCTGAACGCCCGTCAGTACGAGACGACGGACGACGCGTTCATCGACGGTCGCCCGAGCGCGATCAGCGCCCTGGTCGCCGGCGCGATCACCGGCGTGCCGGTGAGCGACAATCAGGCGGTCAAGGCCGGCGACCTCTTGGCGACGATCGACGATCGCGATTACCGAGCGGCGGTCGCGCAAGCCAAGGCGCAAGTCGCGCAAGCCGAAGCAGCGATCGCCAACGCCTCGGCGCAAGCCAACGCGCAACAGGCGCAGATCGACATTGCGAGCCGGCAAGTGACCGAGGCGCAAGCGGCGCTGGCCTTCTCAAAGGATCAGGACGCGCGCGCGCAACAGCTCGTCAAGACCGGCGCCGGCACGGTGCAGAACGCGCAGCAGACCTCGTCCGACTTGCGGCAGAAACAGGCCGCGTACGACGCGGCCCAGGCGGGCCTGGCGCAGGCCCAAAAGCAGTTGCAGGTCTTCGCCGCGCAGCGGCAAAGCGCCGAGGGGCAGCTTCAGCAGGCGCATGCGCAACTCGACCAGGCCGAGGCCAATCTTTCGCGCACGCGTCTGGTCGCGCCGTTCGAAGGCCGCGTCACCAAGCTGACCGCGGCGCTCGGCGCTTACGCCACGCCCGGCCAGACTCTGATGATGATCGTGCCTCTCGATCTCTGGGTCACCGCCAATTACCGCGAGACCCAGCTCGCCGACATGCGTCCCGGCCAGAAGGCGACGATCGAAATCGACGCTTATGGCCGTAGCTTTCCAGGCCATGTCGACAGCATTCAGGCCGGCAGCGGCGCGGCGTTCAGCTTGCTGCCCGCCGAGAACGCGACCGGGAACTACGTCAAAGTGGTGCAGCGCGTTCCGGTCAAGATCGTCTTCGACAGGCCGCCGGACCTGGAGCTCGGTCCCGGCATGTCGGTCGTACCGTCAGTCAAGGCGCGATGAGCGGCGGCGCGGACAAAGGCTGGACCAAGGCCCGGTCGGCCGCCGGCGGACACAATCCGTGGATCATCGCCTGGATCCTGTCGATCGCCACCTTCATGGAGGTGCTCGACACCTCCATCGCCAACGTCGCCTTGCGCCACATCGCCGGGGCGCTGTCGGTCAGCATCGACGAAAGCACCTGGATACTGACCAGCTACCTTGTCGCCAACGCTGTCATCCTGCCGGTCAGCGGCTGGATGCAGGAAGTTATCGGCCGCAAGCGGTTCTACATGCTGTCTGTCGGCCTGTTCACGTTCAGCTCGCTGCTTTGCGGCCTCTCGCCCAATCTGCAGGCGCTGATCGGCGCGCGCGTGTTCCAGGGCGTGGGCGGCGGCGGCTTGGCGCCGAGCGAACAATCGATGCTCGCCGACACGTTTCCGCCATCGAAGCGATCGCAGGCTTTTGCGCTCTATGGCGTCGCCGTGATCGTCGCGCCCGCTCTGGGTCCGACGATCGGCGGCTACATCACCGACCGTTGGTCCTGGCATTGGATCTTCTTCATCAATGTCCCGGTCGGCCTCATATCGCTCGGCCTTGTCTCGCTCTTCGTCGACGAGCCGCAGGCGCTGCGTAAGGAGCGGCAGGCGCTGCTGAAAAAGGGCCTCAAAATCGATTGGGTCGGCTTCGTTCTCGTCGCGATCTTCCTCGGCTTTCTTGAAATCGTGCTCGACAAGGGCCAGGAGGACGATTGGTTCAATTCGGGCTTCATCACGCTTTGCGCGCTGTTCTCCGCTTTGGGCTTTCTCGCCTTCGTACCCTGGGAGCTGACGCGCGACGATCCGATCGTCGACATCCGCCTGATCGGCCGGCGCCAGTTCGGGTCGTCCTGGGCGGTGATGCTGGCGGTCGGCGCGATCCTGTTCAGCTCGACTCAGCTCATGCCGCAGCTCCTGCAGGAGAATTACGGCTACACCGCGACCTGGGCCGGCCTATCGTTGATGCCGGGCGGCCTGATCGCTCTGGCGACGATGGCGATCGCCGGCCAGGTCAGCCGTTTCGTCCAGCCTCGTTATCTCATGGCCGGCGCTTTGGCGGCGATCAGCATCGCCGCGCTCCATTTCACCGGTCTGACGCCGGATGCGAATTTCGGCTGGTTCGCTATTGCGCGGATGGCGCAAATGGTGGGAATTCCGGTGATGTTTCTGACCATCACCAGCTTTTCCTATATCGGCCTGCCGCCGGAAAAGTCCGGCCAGGCGGCTGCGCTCATTAATGTCGCACGCAATCTCGGCGGCAGCATCGGCGTCTCGGCGGCCCAGACCCTTCTCGCCCGACGAGAGCAGTTTCATCAATCGCGGCTCGCCGAAAATATCTACAGCTCCTCGACCGCCTATCGCCAGACTTTGCAGGAGGCGACGAGCTATTTTACTCATCAAGGCGCCGCCCAGGCGGAGGCCCAACATCAGGCGGTCGGCTGGATGGGGCAGACGTTGATGAATCAAGCCGCCTACCTCGCCTATATCGACGTCTTCGCCTTTCTCGCGCTGTTCGCCGCCGCGCTGTTGCCGGTGGCGTTCCTGCTGCAGAAGGTCGACCTTCGGTCCGCTCCGGCCGGCCATTGAGCGGCGTTCGATCGAAAAACGCCGCGATTTCGCGCGTCCTCCCCTGCGCATCCCTTACGGTCAGCTTTTGCCGGCCTCCCATTGGCCTCCATATTTGAATTCCGGCGCGGCCTTGAGCTGTTCCTTGGTGGCGTTCATCGTCGCTCGCCACTTCTTCGCATTCGCGTCGTACTGAATGTTCACATCGCTCGGGTCGACGGCGACATAATGAGTGCCGACGCCGAGAAACCCGCCGACTGATAGGATATAGCCCTTCACGGCCTTCGAATTGTCGAAAGCGACGTCTTGAATCTTGCCGACATTGTTGTTCTGGCTGTCGAGCACGTCGAGGCCGACGACGTTCGAGCTCAGTATGTCGCCGCCCTGAAGGTTGATGAATTTCGGCCCGGCGGTTTGCGCCGCGGCCGCTCCGAGAAAGGCGCAAAGCGCAAGGCTTGCGACGACGGATCTGCGCATCTCGTTCCTCCCTTCACGGGGATGATTCGGGCGGCAACGCCGGCGGCCGACCGAAGTTCCAAAGGCTTCAGTTCCAAAGGCTTCAGTTGCGCGCTCCTTTGCTGGCGGCGGATAAGAGTCGCGCGTTTCCTGGTCGTACTTCTCGTCACGAGCCTGCCGGAATCTCGCTCACCCCTTCGTGCTCTTCGCCGGCCGCGCCCCCCGGCGTCTTCGCGCGCCTCCGGCCGACGGCCTGCCCCGTCAGGGCGGAACAAAGCCTTCCTCGAACGGATTTCTCCTTTCGATTCTATTCATTAGCCGCGAGTCCGCGCCATGCCCGCCGATCCCAAGCAACCGATCCCGCGACCGCCGCCGGACGTGACGCCCAATCCGGCGCGCCCGCCGACGCCGCAGGAGAGCCCCAAGCCGGATCTGCCGAGCGGCATTCCCCAGCCCGGGCCGGACGTCGTGCCCGCGCCCGAGCCCGAGCCCGAGGAAATTCCAACGACGCAGCCGCCCGAACTTCCTCCCGAAACGACGCCGAAGACTGCTTGAGAGGATATCGTGAGCGGCCGTCTCAAAAAGATCACGGTGGTCGACCTCAGCATCGAACGGCGGCGCGTCGGACGCGGCTTTGCCTATTTCGACATGGCGGGCCGACCGATCCGAGACGCAAAGACGCTGGCGCGCATTCGCAGGATGGCGATCCCGCCGGCCTATGTCGATGTGCGCATCGCTCCCGACGAGCGCGCCCATCTTCAGGCGATCGGACGCGACGCCGCCGGCCGCGTGCAATATCGTTACCATCAGGATTGGACCGAGGTGCGCGAGAAGCGCAAAGCCGCTCGCATGGCGAAGCTCGTCCGAGCCTTGCCGAAAATCCGCGCTGCGGTCCGCCGCGATTTGGCCGCCAAGGATCTATCCTGCGACAAAGCGGCGGCTTGCGCCGTCGCTCTGATCGACGAGAGCTGCGTGCGCGTCGGTTGCGAAGATTACGCGCGCGACGACGGCGGCCGCGGCGCCGCGACTTTGCTGAAGCAACATGCGCGGATCGAGCGGGAGCGCGTCGAGCTGGAATTCAAGGGCAAGGGCGGCAAAACCGTGCGGCGAACGATTTCCGATCCCGCCCTCGCCCGCGCTCTTCGCCGCCTGTCGAGGATACCCGGCCGACGCCTGCTCAAGTTCCTCGATGACGACGGCCGGCCGCATCTGCTCACCGCCGCCGACGTCAACGCCTATCTGCAGCGGGTCTCGGGCGAGTCGATCAGCGCCAAGGATTTCAGAATGACCAACGCCAGCGCCTTGGCGGCGGAAGAGCTGGCGGCGATTTCGCCGCCCGCGCCGAGCGAGGCCGGTCAGCGCCGCCAGATCACGTCGATCATGCGTCTTGTCGCTGAACGGCTCGCGAACACGCCGGCGATCGCGCGCAAGAGCTACGTGCACGCCATCGTCGAAAAGAGCTTTCGGCGAGGCCTGCTGCCCGAACGCTTGAAGCGGGCGCGCTCCGCTCCCTTTCGGCGGCGCGCCGAGGCGCTCCTGGCGGAACTGGCGGCCGGCGAAGCGGCTCACGGCCAAAACGCGGCTTCTCTTAGGCCGGCCGATGACAATGCTTGACGCGGCGTTCGCCTCAAAGCCGGCGCCGGAACACGCTCGACGCTCGATCGTTCTCTGACCAGAGCCTTGCGCCTGACGCGGTTCGAGCCAGGCGCGCCCAGCAGGATTTCAGATCATGGCGCAGACGGTCAGCGATTTTCTGGTCGAGCGGTTGCACGCCTGGGGCGTGCGCAAGATGTTCGGCTATCCCGGCGACGGCATCAACGGCGTCTTCGGCGCGCTCAATCGCGCCAACGGCAAGATCGAATTCATCCAGGTCCGCCATGAGGAAATGGCGGCCTTCATGGCCAGCGCTTACGCCAAGTTCACCGGCGAACTCGGCGTCTGCATCGCGACGTCGGGTCCCGGCGCCTCGCATCTGATCACCGGCCTCTACGACGCGCGGCTCGACCATATGCCGGTTCTCGCTATAGCCGGCCAGCAATCGCGCAACGCGATGGGCGGCCACTACCAGCAAGAAGTCGACCTCGCCAGCATGTTCAAGGACGTGGCCGGCGCCTTCGTCCAGCAAGCAGCGTCGCCGGCTCAGGTGCGCCATCTCGTCGATCGCGCCTGCCGGACGGCGCTCGGCGAGCGTCGCGTCACGGCGATCATCCTGCCGAACGACCTTCAGGAGGAGAATTACCGCGAGCCGCCGCGCAAGCATGGTTCGGTCCATTCGGGCGTCGGCTTCGCCAAGCCGCGGACGACGCCGTACGAAGCCGACCTTCGCCGCGCCGCCGACATTCTGAACGCCGGCCAAAGGGTCGCAATTCTGGTCGGCGCCGGCGCGCTGGGCGCGACGGACGAGGTCGTCGCGATCGCCGACAAGCTCGGCGCCGGCGTCGCCAAGGCGCTGCTCGGCAAAGCCGTGCTGCCCGACGATCTGCCTTTCGTCACAGGGTCGATCGGCCTGCTCGGCACCAAGCCGAGCTACGATCTGATGACCGGCTGCGACACGTTCCTGATGATCGGCTCGGGCTTCCCCTATTCCGAGTTCTTGCCTGAAGAGGGCCAAGCGCGCGGCGTCCAGATCGACATCGCCGCGGACATGCTGTCGCTGCGCTACCCGATGGAGGTCAATCTCCTCGGCGACGCGGTCGAGACGCTGCGCCTCCTCCTGCCCATGATCGAGCAGAAGAAGGATCGCTCCTGGCGCAACCAGATCGAGAAGAACGTCAAGGAATGGTGGAAGACGCTCGAAGACCGCGCGATGCAGCCCGCCAATCCGGTCAATCCGCAGCGGGTGGCGTGGGAATTGTCGCCGCGCCTGCCGGAAGGCGTCATTCTCACCAGCGATTCCGGCTCCTGCGCCAATTGGTTTGCGCGCGATCTCAAGATACGCCGCGGCATGATGGCCTCGCTCTCCGGCGGCCTCGCCTCGATGGGCGCGGCCGTGCCTTACGCGATCGCCGCGAAATTCGCCCATCCCGACCGGCCGGTGATCGCGCTGGTCGGCGACGGCGCGATGCAGATGAACAATATGGCGGAACTGATCACCGTCGCCAAATACTGGCGGAAATGGTCCAACCGACAATGGGTCTGCTGCGTCTTCAACAATGAGGACTTGAACCAGGTCACCTGGGAGCAGCGGGTGATGAACGGCGATCCCAAATTCAACGCCAGCCAGGAAATCCCGAACGTTCCGTACCATCGCTTCGCCGAACTGATCGGCCTTGGCGGTATCTATTGCGACAATCCCGACAAGCTCGGCGCGGCCTGGGACGAAGCGCTGGCGGCGCGCCGCCCTGTCGTGCTCGAGGTCAAGACCGACCCTGAAGTGCCGCCGCTCTCGCCGCATATCACCTTCGAACAGGCGAAGAAGTTCATGGAGACGCTGGTCAAAGGCGATCCGCGCGAGGGCTCTGTCATCAAGGAGACCGCGAGGCAGGTCCTCAGCTCGGTCCTGCCCGGCGAGAAGAAGTGACGGCGCGCCGAATGGAGGCCGCGCGAAAATTCTCCGGAGCGCCGGCATGAGACGGCGCCTACGCCGGAGGCCTGGCGGCGTCCTCGAAGCGCTCGCGCCCGGCTCGGGCAAGGCGCTTCGCCTCGTCGCCGACTTGCCGCGCGCGGCGAGGGCGCCCGCCGCTCTGTTCCGACGCCAGCGTCCGGAAATGGACGCCGCCCGCCGGCTCAACCAGGGCGCCGCCATTCTCGCTTTCTCCGTTCTCGCCGACAGCGCGATCGAGCATTATCGCGGCTCTTTCCAAAATCGCGCTATGTACGCGCCGCTCGTCGCCTCGGCTCTGTCCCTGGCGGCGAGCCTCGTGGCGGCGCGCGAACCGCGTCCGCAGCCGAAGCTCTGGCGCGACGCCATTTTCGGCTCGGCGACCGCAATCGGCCTCGCCGGCTTCGGCTTTCACGTCTACAACATCCTCAAACGGCCAGGCGGCCCGTCTTGGCTCAATTTCTTCTATGCCGCGCCGATCGGCGCGCCGGGCGCCCTGGCCATGGCCGGCCTGTTGGGCGCCGCGGCGCAGAGAACCGACAAGAGGCTCCTCAAGGATTGGACCAAGGGGTCGCCGCTGTCGCCGGGGCGGCTCGTCGCCCTGATCAGCGCGGGCGGCATCGCGGGAGCGGTCGGCGAAGCCGGCCTGCTGCATTTCCGCGGCGCCTTCCAAAACCCGGCGATGATCTTGCCGCTGACCGCGCCGCCTGTCGCCTCGGCTCTGCTCGGCGCCTCGGCCCTGAATCGGCGCGGACCGCGCCGACTGGCGCGCTGGTGGCTGAAATTGACCGCGCTGTTTGGCCTGATCGGCGCGGGATTCCACGCCTATGGCGTTTCGCGAAACATGGGCGGGTGGCGAAATTGGAGCCAGAACGTGCTCAACGGCCCGCCCCTGCCGGCGCCGCCGAGCTTTGCCGGCGCAGCCCTGGCCGGCCTCGCCGCGCTGTCGCTGATCGATCAAGAAGCCGATGCCTGACCGCTATCCTGGCTACGACGTTCTCAAGAAATGGAATTCGCCGTCGTGGAACGACAAGACGCGCGCGGCCATGGCCCAGCGTCTCGCGATCGCGCCCGACCAGCATCGCTTCTTCACCGACGCCGAATGGCCGACCCTGCGCGCCATTTGCGATCGGATCGTTCCGCAGCCGCCCGATCGAGCGAGGCCGGCGCCGCTCGCCGCCATGGTCGACGAGAAGCTGTTCGCCAATCGCCTCGACGGCTATCGCGACGCGCGCCTTCCGCCGATGCGCGAAGCCTGGCGGCGCGGCCTCGCCGGGATCGAGGCCGAGGCTTTCCGGCTTGGCCGCCGTTTCCACGAACTGACCGCCGCCGAGCAGGACGCCGTCCTGACAAGGGCGCAGAAGGGCGAAGCGCATGGCGAGGCTTGGGGCGGCATGCCGCCGGCCGTGTTTTTCGCCAAGCGCCTGCTGCATGACATCGTCAGCGCCTATTATTCGCACCCGTCGTCCTGGAGCGAGATCGGCTTTGGCGGTCCCGCGAGCCCGCGCGGCTACGTGCGGATGAATTTCGATCGACGCGATCCGTGGGAGGCTTCCGAGGCGAAGCCCGGCCGCGAGGAGAAGGCGCGGCGGGAGAACGCGCGTGTCGGATGATCCTCAGGCCAAGCCGCGCGCGATCAATGGCCGCGCGCCGGACGTGTTCCGGCCCGGCGGCTGGCTCAAAATGCGCAGCTATTCCGAGGACGAGCCCGTCGATTTCTGCATCATCGGCACGGGCGCCGGCGGCGCGCCGCTCGCCTGCAAGCTCGCCGAATACGGTTTCTCCGTCGTCGCCCTGGACGCCGGTCCCTATTGGCGGCCGCTCGAGGATTTCGCCTCGGACGAGACCCATCAGGCGAAGCTCTATTGGACCGACGAGCGCCTCGTCGATGGCGACGATCCGCTGCAGCTCGGCTCCAACAATTCCGGCAAGTCGGTCGGCGGCTCGACCGTGC
>JAJPHH010000178.1 GCA_021325385.1 Alphaproteobacteria bacterium | reverse complement strand
TCGAGATTGCGCAGCTTGCCCTCGGCCCGGCGGCGGGTCAGCCTGCCGCCTTCCAACGTCGCCACCCCGGCCGAGTCGTAGCCGCGATATTCAAGCCGCTTCAGCGCGTCGACAATCTGACCGGCCACAGGCTTCGCGCCGATAATCCCGACAATGCCGCACATGAGCGCCTTGTCCCCGTTTCAAACTGTGATTCTGGGCAGCAAGAGCTAGACCAGCGCCCCCAACCAGGCCAAGTCACGTTGGGTGACCGATTATGAAACAGCAAAAGCTTGAAACCGCGTTGATCCCCGCTCGGGTCCCTCCTCTCGGTTCGCTGGCGCAACGATCGCCGCCTTGGCATGATCGCCAGGCCGCCCGAGGCGAGGGAGAGAGGCATATGGAAGGCTCCAGACGGGCGTATTGCGCGCTGGCGGTTGCGGCGGCGCTCTGGCCTGTAACGGCCAGGGCGGCTTCCCGGCCGGCGGTGGAGGCGCCGCACGGGATCGTCGTTGCGTCCGAGCGTCATGCGGCCGAGATCGGCGCGGAAATCCTCAAACAAGGCGGCAACGCGATCGACGCGGCCGTGGCGGTCGGCTACGCCCAGGCGGTGACCAATCCGTGCTGCGGCAATATTGGCGGCGGCGGCTTCATGGTGATCCATCTCGCCAAGGACAATCGCGACGTCTTCGTCAATTTCCGCGAAACGGCGCCGGCGGCGGCGACCCGGACCATGTATCTCGACGACAAGGGCAAGCCCATTCCAGGCCTGAGCCTGACCGGCTATCTCGCCGTCGCCGTGCCGGGGACGGTGCGCGCCCTGGATGCGGCGCTGACCGAATACGGAACATGGCCTCGGGCTAAAGTCATGGCGCCGGCGATCAAGCTGGCCCGCGACGGCTTTGTCCTGACCCGCGCGGACGCCGACATTATCGACGCCGGCGCCGCGCGCCTGAAGCTCGATCCGGTCGCGTCGAAAATTTTCTTCCGCTCCGACGGCTCGCCGCTCGAGCCCGGCGACCGGCTGATCCAGACCGATCTCGCCGAGACGCTGCAAGCGATCGCCGATCAGGGCGCCGACGGTTTTTATAAAGGCGCGACGGCCGAGAAGATCGAGGCGGCGATGAAGGCCAATGGCGGGATCGTCGCCGCGACGGACCTGGCGAATTATACGATCACGGAAAGCGCGCCCCTGACTTGCACGTACCGGGGCTATGTCTTCGCTTCCTCGCCGCCGCCCTCCTCCGGCGGCGCGACTCTGTGCGAAATCCTCAACATCCTCGAAGGATACGACCTGCGCGGCCTCGGCTTCCACTCGGCCGAGGCCGTTCATGACATGATCGAGGCGATGCGCCACGCCTATATGGACCGCAACACGTACCTTGGCGATCCGGCTTTCGTGAAGAACCCGCTCGACCGCCTGCTGAGTAAGGACTACGCGGCCGACATTCGCGCTCACATCGAAAAGGGCAAGGCGACGCCGTCGAAAGAGATCGGCCCCGGCGTCGCGCCGCACGAGAAGACCGAGACCACCCATTATTCGATCATCGACGACCAAGGGAACGCCGTCGCCGTCACGTATACGATCAACGGCATTTTCGGCGCGGGCGTGATCGCGCCGGGAACCGGCTTCTTCCTCAACGACGAGATGGACGACTTCACCATCAAGCCGGGCGTCCCAAATCTTTTCGGCCTCGTACAGGGCGAAGCGAACACGATCGCGCCGGGCAAAAGGCCGCTTTCTTCGATGGCGCCGACCATCGTCTCGAGGGATGGCCGCGTCATGCTGGCGCTCGGCTCGCCCGGCGGCTCGCGCATCATCACGATCGTGCTCGAGACGGCGCTCAACATGATCGACTACGACATGCAGCCGCAGGAGGCGGTCGACGCGCCGCGCATCCATCACCAATGGCTGCCGGACCAGGTCTATGTCGAGCCTTTCGCGCTCTCGCCCGACACCGCCAAGCTGCTTGAAGCGATGGGGTACAAGATCACGACCCAGACGCCTTGGGGCGCGGCCGAGGTCGCCGCCGAGCCGGTCCCCGGCCCTGCCAAGAGCGGCCCGGCGACGTCGGGCAACGATTCGACGTTCGGCGGCAATATGCGCCAAGGCTTCGTCTACGGCGCAAGCGACGACCGCAGGCCGGCGGGACTGGCCGCAGGGGAATGATGCAGCCAATCTCGGCCGCCCGCTCAGGGCGCCCAACGCCTGGCGACAAAACGGGCCGCGGCCGCGATCAATAGATAAAGAACGCCAAGCGGCGCCATGAGGACGAAGGGCAGGAAGCCGAGGTTTGAATTATCCGCAATGGCGTAGGCGGACCAGAGGAAGGCTGGGACGGAAAGCAAGAGAGGCAGGAGCGCAGCCCCGCGCCAGCCGCCGCGCCAGGCGAGGCCGAACCATCCTTGCAGAGCAATGTACAGCAGCGGCAAGCCGTACAGGAGCCCTACGCCGCCAACGATCTCCAGGTTGCTGGGCGGCTGGGCGGGCGCAGGAAGCTGCCGCGCCTCGCTGTAGCGCAAGACCCATTCCGGGCGCTCCCTCATGCTGCGCACGCTACCGTGGACCCATTGAAGCCGCGCCGGTAGATCGGACGTGGAGATAGCCTTCTCGCGCAAATCGAGGATGCTGACGCGCAGCGCGTCGAGCCTCGTGCCCTCCGGAAACGCGATCCACAGCGTCGCTTCTCCGGACCCTGGCTCGGCGCGATACATGCCGCCCGTCATTTCACGACTCGCGACCAGCCGGCCCGAGACGCCGTCCAAGCTCACATAGATCGGCTGCGTCGCCCGATAGGCGACCCGAACATAGAGCTGTTCATAGTTGCCGAGCTGACCATCCAGCCCTGGATCGGTCGCCGTGACGACTGCCGTCGGGAGCGGTCCGCCAGGCGCGTAGCTCGCGGGCCGCATAGCGCCGGCGAAAAGGAACCGTACGAACTCGATCACGAGCACGGTCGCGACGAGAGGGATGAGAGGGATGAGGCGCCGCATCTTCTACCATTCGATACTCGAAGATGATCTATCAGTCGTTAAAAGGGCCGCCCCGGCCGAACGCGTCCGATGGCGAACCCGTCCTTTTGCTTCGTTCTTCAGCCCGCCGCAACAAGCCCTTAATTTTATCCGTTATTCAAGCGTCGCCTTAGCGCGCAGCGCGTTTTTGCGCCTATCGTCCCGGCCAGTCCCAGCGCGGCCGGTCGAGCAGCCCCATCCCTGCAATCCTCGTCTCGCCGAGCTCCTTCTCGAAAGCGATGGCGCGCGCGTTCTCGTCGCCGCTTAGGCCCGAGATCAACGTTTCGTTATGCGTGACCACGATGGCCTGCGAACGCTTCGCCGCGGCGGCGATGAGGCGGGCGAGCGCCGGCAGGAGATCGGGATGCAGGCTCGTTTCCGGTTCGTTGAGTACGAACAAGGACGGGGGACGCGGCGTCAGCAGCGCTGCGATCAGCAGGAGGTAGCGCAGCGTGCCGTCCGACAATTCCGACGCGGCGAGCGGCCTCAACAGGCCCGGCTGACGCAATGTCGTCTCGAACCGTCCGTCGCCTTGCCGAATTTCGACCTTGGCGCCGGGAAAGGCGTCGCGCACGGCGCGATCCAGGCCTTCGGCGTCGCCGATTTCTCGGATCGTCTGCAACGCCGCGGCAAGATCGGCGCCGCTCTCGCTCAGGATCGGCGTGTGGGTGCCGATCTGCGGCTGACGCGCTGGCGCATCCGCGTCTGTTCGGAAATGATCATAGAAACGCCACGAGCGGATGCGCTCGCGCACCGCGATCATTTCCGGCGCGGCGCGCGGATCGGCGTATTCCGTCATCATGCTTTCGAAGCTGGAGAGCGGCTGCGGGACCTCTCGCCAGACGCCGTCCTCGCCGCTGGCGCGCAAGACGGGGCCGCGGCGGTCGACGAGTTTTGCCGCCTCGCGGAATACTGGGCCGGACCAGATGCATTCGCGTTTGATTTCGGGATCGAGAATAAAGGCCGTCCCGCCTTTCGCCAAAGGGTCCGAATTCGGCATGCCGAGATCGATGCCGTAACCGAAATCATCGGACGAAAAACCGAGCCGCAGATGAACGGCGTCCTTGCGCGGACCGCCCTCGACGCGCTGGGCGCCGCTCTTCATCTGCCGCGTGATCTTCTCCGGTCCTGCCCAGAGCGTCGAGGGCAAGCCGCCTTCGCGCGCCAGCGAGGCGATGAGCCCGCCCTTCGCCGTCTCGGCGAGCAAGCGTAAGGCCCGGTAGAGGCTCGATTTGCCGCTGCCATTCGGCCCGGTGACGACGTTGAGCCGGCCGAGCGGAACGACGAGATCGCGCAACGAGCGGTAATTGGCGACGGCGAGCGTGACAAGCATGGAGCCAGGCCGAGTTCGGGCTTAAGCTCTGTAAGCAAGTTTCACGACCCGGTCCAACGCGGCCCGCCCTGTCGCGGCGGCGGTCCTTGACGATCGGGCGCATCGAACTTGACGGAGCGCGCATCGCGCCCGCGCGCCGCTCGAATTGTTGCGCGACGTCGCGCCCGCGACTGGAGAAAGACCGTCATGACCTCCTTCCTCGCCTTCCTCTGCGTGTCGCTGATCGTCATCGTCACGCCTGGGCCGGACACGGCCATGACCGTCCGCAATGCGCTGCTCGGCGGACGGAATGGCGGCGTAGCGACGGCGTTCGGGATCGCCGTCGGCCAGACGCTCTGGGCCCTGGCGACCAGCGTCGGCGTCGTCGCGCTGCTGGTCGCGTCGGCGCCTTTGTTTCTCGCCGTCAAATATGCCGGCGCGGCCTACCTGATCCTGCTCGGCGTCGGCGCCTTGCGGCAGGCGTTCCGGCCGTCGTGCGATGCGCGCGACGCGGCGCCGGCCGTTCCCGCGACGAAGCGGCTCGCGCCGCAGGCGGCGTTTCGGCAAGGCGTGATCAGCGATCTCGGCAACCCGAAAATGGCGGTGTTTTTCGCCAGCCTGCTGCCGCAATTCGCGCCGTCCGGCGCGACGTTCGGCCATTTCATGCTGCTCGGGGCCATTTTCGCCACGATGACTTTCGTCTGGCTCGGGACTTACGCCGCAATCGTCGCCAGAGCGGGCGATATTCTGCGCCGCCCAGAAATTCGCCGCGCGTTCGAAGGGATCACGGGCGCGCTACTGATCGGACTCGGCTTGCGCATCGCCGCGGAGCGGCAACCCTGAAATAGCCGCGGCTTGACGCGCCTCAGGGGGTCAATAGTGTGCGCCGGCAATTTCCAGCTGAGGATGGGGTCATGAACAGACGTCGCATCTCCCTCCTGTTCGCGCTCCTGGCGGCGTCTCCGATCCTCGCGGGCGAGGCTTGCGCGGACGACGCGCAGACCCAGCGCGGGAAATATCTCGTACAGATCGGCGGCTGCTCCGATTGTCATACGCCAGGCGGCATGCTCGGCCAGCCGGACATGGCGCGCTATCTCGGCGGCTCGGATGTCGGCTTCGCCATTCCGGGCGTCGGCATCTATCTCGGCCAGAACCTGACGCCCGACAAGGAGACCGGGCTCGGCGCCTGGAGCGACGACCAGATCGTGGCGGCCTTGCGCACTGGAAAAAGGCCGGACGGGCGGATGTTGTCCGAAGTCATGCCCTATCCGAGCTTCGCCCATCTGACCGACCAAGACGCGCAGGCGATTGTCGCATTCTTGCGAAGCCTCCCGCCGATCAAGAACAAAGTCCCCGGTCCGTTCGGCCCCAACGACAAGGCGTCGACCTTCGTTTCGGTGGTGATTTCCGCAGGGCAGTACAACAATCTGCCGCCGGCGAAGTGAGATACTCCGTCATTGCGGGCGAAGCGAAGCAATCCAGTCCTAGCGCGCCGCCCTATGAATGGATTGCTTCGTCGCTGCGCTCCTCGCAATGACGGAGGAGAAGGGATTCAATTTACGCGCTTCGTCGCGCGCTGACCAGGCTCGCGAAATAAACCAGTCCCGATAGCGCCGTGATCCAGAAGCTGGTCGGCCAGTCGCTGTAATAGGCCAATGTCAGGCCGCCCCAGGCTTCGGCCAGAGCCAGCAGCGCGGCCAACGCGATCGCGGCGTGGAGCCGGCGGGTGAAGGCGAGCGCCGCGGCGGCCGGGCCGACCATCAGGGTGAAGACGAGGAGCACGCCGACGATTTGCGCGCATTCGGATACGGCGATCGCGACGATCATCAGAAAGACGGTCGAAACGAGGCGGAGGTCGACGCCGCGCGCTTCGGCGAGTTCTGGCTGCAAGCTGGCGAAGATGAGCGGCCGAGCGATGAAGCCGAGCGCGGCGAGGCTCAGCGCCGCGAGGATGGCCAAAGCGGCCAGCGCTTCGTCATCGACGCCAAGCACGTTGCCGAAGAGCAAAGCCGCCGCCTGCGCGGCGTAGGATGTATAGAAATGAAGGAACAAAAGCCCGAGGCCGAGCGCGAGCGACAGCATCATGCCAATGGCGACGTCGCGCTGGCTCAAGCGCTCGCCGAGCGCGCCCATGGCCAAGCCGGCGATTACGGTGAAGCCGACCAGGCCGGCGAGCGGCGGAAGCCCGAACAGCACCGCGCCGGTCGCGCCGGTGAAGCCGACATGCGACAGAGCATGGCCAGCGAAAGTCTGGCCGCGCAGCACCAGGAAGAAGCCGACCAGGCCGGCAAGGACCGCGACAATGCCGGAAGCCATGAAGGCCGCGCGCATGAAATCGTAATCGAACATCAGGCGCGGCTCTCATCGGCATGAGCGTGATCCTGATGGTCGTGGCCATGCGCGTCGCCATGCTCATGGCGATGCGAATCCCGCTCCATTTCGACGTCGCCCGACATGACGAAAATCCGGCCGCCGACGCGCAGCACCTCGATCTCCGCGCCGTAAAGCCGCGACAAGGTTGGGCCGGCGATGACCTCGTCGACGGCGCCGAGCACCGCCTTGCCGGCGCCGAGATAGAGCACCCGGTCGATCGCGCTGAGCAGCGGGTTGATCTCATGCGCGCTGAACAAGACCGCGATCTTCAGTTCCTCCGACAGGCGCTTGACCGTGTCGACCACGTTCTTCTGGTGCGCCGGATCGAGACTGATCAGCGGCTCGTCGAGCAGCAGCAATTTCGGCCGGCCGATCAAGGCTTGCGACAGCAACAAGCGCTGGCGCTCGCCGCCGGAAATCTCGTTGAGCGAGCGGCCGGCGATCTTGCGCGCGTCGACCATGTCCAGCGCCCAGTCGATTTCGCGCCGCTCGGCGGCGTCGAGCCGCGGCAGCCCCCAATGAGCGCCTTTGACGCCGCTCGCGACCATATCGTAGCCGGTCAGGCGAAGGCCGGCGATCGGGCCGCGATTTTGCGGCATGTAGCCGACCCGCGCATGGCCCCTGGTCGCCGGCGCGCCGAGCACGGCGATCGCGCCGGCGGCGAGCGGAACGAGACCGAGGCTAGCGCGCATCAGCGTCGTCTTGCCGGCGCCGTTGGCGCCAAGCACGCCGACGAATTCGCCGTCTTCAACCGCGAAATCGGCGGCGGACAGAATTGTCCGGCCGCCGAGCTTGATCGCGACCTGATCGAAACGAAGCGCGCTCACTGCGTCGCGCTGCTGGAAAGGGCCTGATCGAGCGCGTCGAGTTGGGACGTCATCCACTTCTGGTACGTGGAGTTGGCCGGCTCGGTCTCCGAGACGCCGACGACAGGGATCTTCTCGCCCTTGGCGATCTGCACGAGGCGCTGGACCGCCGGCTCGCTCGCTTGCGCATTGTAGAGCATGACCTTGACCTTGTGGCCTTTCAGGTCATTCTCGAAAGCGGCGACGTCCCCTGCGCTCGGCTCGGTATTGTTCATGATCGCCAAAGCAAATTTCTCGTTATGCACGTTCAGGCCGAGAAGCCCGGCCATATAGCCGAAAACGGGCTCCGAAGCGCTGACCGGCTGACCAGAATATTTCTTCCTCATGTCGGCGATTTTCGCCTCGAGCGGCTCGAGCGAGGCCGCAAACGCGGCTCCCCCTTTCTGGTAATCCGCTCGGTGCGCGGGGTCGAGCAAGGAGAGATCCGCGACGAGCGCGGCCGCCAGCGTCTTGACGGTCGCCGGATCGTACCAGAGATGCGGATTGTCGCCCGGCTTCTTGTGCGCGAGGCTCGCAACCCGAATCTCGCGGCGGCCGGCCGCCTTATTGGCCTTGAGCAGCTTCTCCATCCAGGGATCATAATCGACGCCGTTGACGATGACGATCTTTGCGCTGGCCAGCGCTTTGGCTGTCGAGGCGCTCGCTTCGAAGAGATGCGGGTCCTCGTCGGGATTGGACAAAATGCTGGTCACGGCGACCTTGTCGCCGCCGACCTGGGCGGCGACGTCGCCATAGAAATTCTCGGCGGCGACGACATTGATCGGATCGGCTAAAGCTGGGCTTGCCAGGAACGCTGCGGCGAGCGCCGCGGTCGCAAGATACAGG
This sequence comes from Alphaproteobacteria bacterium, assembly GCA_021325385.1. Lineage (GTDB taxonomy): Bacteria > Pseudomonadota > Alphaproteobacteria > Rhizobiales > Beijerinckiaceae > Roseiarcus. The sequence continues at coordinate 24,890 of JAJPHH010000178.1, read as the reverse complement.
GGCTTTTTCATGAGGATTGGCTCCATGAGACCCGCACGCGGCTATCGCCGGCGCCGCCGACGTGTTATGTTATAACGGTTCACTTGGCAAGTCGGCGCGTTCGCCGGCGCGAGCGGGACCGGTGCGGAGCATGGCGGGGCGCCGCCGTCTCCGGACGCCTCCCGTTTTCGACGCAGGAGAAACCGCGCGCTATGCTCAAGGCGGACAACGAGGCGCAATGAGCAAGAGCCGCGACCATAGTCACGCCGCTAGCGACCGCCGCGACTGGGCGCGCCAGGTCGAGAAGTTCTGCGGCCAGCGTGAACTGCAGCTGACGCCCTTGCGCCGCCAAGTGCTCGACATCCTCGCCGGCGCCCAGGCGCCGCTCGGCGCATACGCCATTATCGAGGCGCTGTCGCGCGAGCAAGGCAAAGCGGTCGCGCCGCCGACCGTCTACCGCACGCTCGACTTTTTCCTAGAGAACGGCTTCCTGCACAAAGTCGAGAGCCGCAACGCCTATGCGCCCTGCGAGCATCTCGGCCGTCGCCACCACGGCATTCTCTTGATCTGCGCGCGCTGCGGCCGGACGGACGAGATCGAGAGCCCGCGCGTCGACGAGATGCTGCAGGAGACCGCGGCGAAGGCCGGCTTCTCGGCCCAGCGTCAAATGGTCGAGGTGGAGGGGCTGTGCGAGGCGTGCGGCAAAGCGGCGTGAGGTTCGGCGGACGCGGCGCGACCCAAGCTCGCATCTGACGATCATTCCGAATGGGACAAGAAGCTGCGCAAATCCTTTTCGAGGGCTCGGGCCGGCCGCGGGCGACGCGGCGGCCTGGAAAAGTCGCCGAGCAATTCGCAAATTCGCCAAACTACCCTCGATGAATGGGATCGATCCAAGGCACATTCTCCGGCTTCTCGACCGGCTCGATGTCAAGATTGACGACCACCGCTTCGCCGTCGCTGCGCACCAGCACGCATTCCAGCGCCTCGTCGCGGCTGGCGTTGATCTCCTGGTGCGGCACGTAGGGTGGGACATAGATGAAATCGCCCGGCCCCGCTTCGGCGACGAATTCCAGCTTTTCGCCCCAGCGCATCCGCGCCTTGCCCTTGACCACATAGATGACGCTTTCGAGCGGCCCGTGATGATGAGCGCCGGTCTTGGCGTTGGCGTGGATCGTGACCGTGCCGGCCCATAGCTTCTGCGCGCCGACGCGGGCGAACGTAATCGCGGCTTTGCGGTCCATACCAGGCGTCTGGGCGGTGTTTGGATCGAGCTTATCGCCCGGAATCACCCGAACGCCGTCGTGTTTCCAGGCCGGCGCAGCCTGATGGGAATCAGAGTGGGAACGATCTTCCATCGACAAGCCCTCGATTTCGTCCGCTGCGACATAATCGCTCATCGAGCCCGCCGCAACGCGGCTTGCCGCCGTCCAGCGCTTCGGAGCGGCGGCCATTCGACGCGAAACGCTGAATTCAGCATCGTCCATCGGCACGGGATGTTCCAGCCAGGCATAGACGCCGGTTTCCCCGTCGTGGCCGGACGCCCGCATCGCTACGCCGCCAGGAGCGCCTTGAGCTTGCCGTCGCGCGCCGCCAGATACGAAGGATCGGGCTTAGCCCGCCGAGCGATCAGCATCTCGGCAATGCGCGCGTCCTTGGCCACCTGGCCGATCCGTCCGATCGCGCTCGCCGCGACCAGCGTTCCGTCCGCGGCCAAATGAAAATCGAGCCGCGCGCCCTCGCCGAGATCGCGCCTGATCGTCCTCGGCCCGGCGTCGACCAGCCCGGCGATCTGCAGATGGAGATCGTACTGATCGGACCAGAACCAGGGGGTCGCGCAATAATCTTCGACCTCGCCGAGCATGCTGCGGGCGACGAAGACGCCTTGATCTTGCGCGTTGCGCCAAGCTTCCAGACGCACGCGCCGGCCGTCGTAGAGCGCATGCGGAAAGGAGCAGCAATCGCCGGCGGCGAATATGTCGGGATCGGAGGTCCGAAGCTTCCCTGTGACGGCGACGCCGTTGCCGATCGCCAGGCCCGCCGCTGCGGCGAGCGCGATTTCGGGCGCCGCGCCGATTCCGGCGATCACGCAATCGGCGTCGAAGAAGCGACCGTCGCCGAGTTCGACGCGTAAGCCATTCCCTGCCCGGCCGATCCTCGCAATCGCGCACCCGACGACGATCTCGACCCCCGCAGCCTCGTGTCGCGCCGCGACCACCGCTGCAATATCGGCCGGAACGCCGCGCGTGAGAATGCGCGGCGCGGCTTCGACCACGACGACGGCGCAGCCGCGCTCGCGGGCCGACGCGGCGAGCTCCAGGCCGATAAAGCCGGCGCCGATAATGACGACGCGCGCTTTCGGCCTCAGCTTTTCGCGGACAGCCAAGGCGTCGTCGAAGCTGCGCAGCAAAATCGCGCATTCGCCGCCCTCGACGGAAAGGCGGCGCGCCCGGGCTCCTGTCGCGAGCAGCAGCCGATCGTAGGAAACCTCGCCCGCCTCGTCCGTCGCAAGCTTATGCCCGGCGCGGTCGATCGCGGTGACGCGCACCCCCGCCAGGCGCTCGATTTCGAGCTCGGCGAGACGAGCGCAATCGGCGATGACCGGCGGCGTCGGCTCGATTTCGGCGGTCAGCGCCGCCTTGGAAAGCGGCGGACGCTCATAGGGGGGGTGCGGCTCGTCGCCGATCAGCGTCAGGCGGCCGCTCCAGCCATTGTCGCGCAGCGCGATGGCGGCCCGCGCGCCGGCCTCCCCCGACCCGACGATGACGATGCCTCGCGCCGCCATGTCAATCGAGCTTGATGAATACGCGGCCGCCTTCGACCTTCACCGGATAGGTCTGCAGATTGACGCAAGCCGGCGCGCCCTTCGCCCGGCCCGTGGCGAAGTCGAAGCGGCCGTTATGCTTCGGGCATTCGATGATCGTGCCCATGACCAGCCCGTCGGCGAGATGGACCTGCTCGTGCGTACAGAGCCCGTCGGTCGCGAAATAGCGATCGTCGGCCGTGCGATAGACGGCGAAGGTGCGCCCGCCGCTGTCGAAGCGGATGACGTCCTCTTCCTCGATGTCGTTTGCCGCGCAGGCGTCGACCCAGCCCTGAGACATGCCGTCTGCTCCTCGAGAGAATGCGGGCGGCTAATGCGCCGCGATCACCGTATCATGATTGTACGGCACGCTCTTCGCGCCGGCCGGCAATTCGCGCTTGACGAAGTAGCTCGGGTCTTTGCGCTGGCGCAGCAGCGTCGGGATGATTTCGCGATAGGCCGCGATCGTCGAAGGATAAGGCGGCGGGCAATCCGCCTTGATCGCGGCGTGCAAGCGCGGCAGGGCATGGTACGGCACCATCGGAAACATGTGGTGCTCGACGTGATAGTTCATGTTCCAATAGAGGAAGCGGAAGATCGGATTCATGTAGACCGTGCGGCTGTTGAGGCGATGGTCGAGCACGTCCTCGGCGAGCCCGGCATGCTGGGTCAAGCCGAAGAAAATCACCATGAACGCGCCATAGAAGCTCGGCAGGCCGACAACCATGGCCGGCAGGATGGAGCGCGTCGCGACGCAAGCTGCGATCACGGCGAGGAAAATCGCCGTCCAGATCCGCGCGACAAGATAGACTTTCCAGCGCTCCATGTCCGGCACGAAAGTCTTCTCCTCGTCGGTCAGGCGGCCGGTCGTGTGCAGAAGGACATGCCGCAGCGCGGTCGAGCCGCTCTTTAGAGCGAAGAGATTGAGCAGAATGCCGGCAAGGTCCGGCGGCCGCGGCGCGGCGATTTCCGGGTCGCGGCCGACAATGATCGTATCCGTATGGTGCCGGGTGTGGCTCCAGCGCCAGATCGTCGGCTCGCGCAGGATCATGAAACAGGCGATGTGATAGACGACGTCGTTCATCCAGCGCGTCTTGAACGCGGTGCCATGGCCGCATTCATGCCAGCGGCTATCGGACGACGAGCCGTAGACGACCCCATAGACGAAGAAGCACGGAACGGCCCACCACGTCCCCCAAAAATACCAGCCGAGGCCGCCGGAGACGATCAGGATCGCGAACCACAGCGCCGTGTCGCGCAGGGCCGGGCCGTCCTTGCGCTTCATCATCTCCTTCATCTCTTTGCGCGGAATCGGGCAGGCGTACCATTGCGCCGTCGACAGGCCCTTTTCGACCGCGAGCTTCGCCTCATCGCCGGTCAGGCTGTAGTCCCGGTTGATGACTGCGACTGTCATCCAATGCTCCTCGCGCCTTCGTCCTGGCGCCCGCTTTTCCGCTCATCGGGCGCTCCTTTTATAGAAGCGGCGCCGAGCAAGCGTTTCGACGATTTTGATGGTTTTCCATCAATTTCGGCGGTAGGCTCCGCCGCGACCGGAAATCCGCATGGCCGCGAAGACCAAAAGCCGATCCGCCACCCTGCTCGACGTGGCGAAACGCGCCGGGGTCGGCGTCGCCACCGTCGACCGCGTGCTTAACGAGCGCGGCGGCGTCAGCCTCAAGACGAGCCTCCGCGTGCTCGGTGCGGCGCGCGACCTTCGCCTGAAGCGAATCCTGCCGACCCCGCATCGTCGGATCGTCCGCATCGAGATTCTGCTGACGCGGCCGGAGCTGCCCTTCTTCGCCCGCCTCAACGAAGAGTTTCGGCGCCTGGCGGCCGGTTTCGAACGCTCGATCGTCGTCCAGCGCACCCTTCTCGCCGACGAAAAACCGGAGACAATGGCGCGCGTGATGCGCAGCTCAAGCGCCGACGCGATCATCGTCTATACGCTCGAACATGAGGCGATCCACAAAGCCGTCGCCGCCAACGCCGCTCGAGGCGTCGCGACGATCACGATCGTCTCCGACCTGCCGAAATCCAAACGCCGGTTCTACGCAGGCATCGACCATTACCAAGCCGGACGCACCGCCGGATATTTCGTCGACCGGATGATCGACGCCGCGGGGCCGGTTCTCGTCCTTTGCAATCATGTCACGTTCCACGCCCACGCCGCGCGGATCGCCGGGTTCAGAGATTCTCTCGCCGCCGCGCCGCGGCAATTGGCCGTCGCCGAAATCCTCGAAGGCCGCGACGATGGCCCGACATCGGAGCTGGTGGTCAGGGAAGCGCTGCGACGCCACCCGACCTGCGTCGCGCTCTACAATACTGGCGGCGCGCATCGGGCCGTGGCCGCAGCGCTTCAAAGCCTCGGCCGCAAGCCGATCTTTGTCGGCCACGAGCTCGACGAGACGACCCGCCAATTGCTGACAGACGGCGTCATGGCGCTGGCGATCGATCAAAATCCCGGCCAGCAGGCGCGCCTCGCGCTGGAAATCGCGCTCGAAAGCGTCGGTCTGGAAGGCCCCTTCTGGAGCGCCCGCCCGCGCGGCGCGGTGCCCTTCACGCTGTATTGCCCTGAAAATCTGCCGCCGTAATCCTTCGCAATTCGCTGGTGAGAGCCAGGGCGACGTTTTCCGCCGGCGCCAGAATCGCTGCCCGAGTTTGTCCTTGACAAAAGCGCGTCGCGGAATAAAAATTCCAATCAACGAGAAAATTAGACTATTCATTCCGTTCGGCGGAATGAAGAGGGCCCTCCGAGCCCAGGCCCCATGATTCAGAGCGGACGCGATGGCGCGCCGCCGATAAGGGAGGACGTTTGATGATCACCCTCGTTCGTAGGACCTTACTGGCGGCGGCTTTAGCTTTGCCGTTCGCCTGCGCTTTCAGCCCGGCGCAAGCGGCGGGCGAGCGCTTCGTCTTCGTCAGCCATGCGCCCGATTCGGATTCGTGGTGGAACACGATCAAGAACGCGCTGAAGAACGCCGAGCACGATCTCGGCGTCAAGGTCGAGTACCGCAACCCGTCGACCGGCGACATCGCCGACATGGCGCGCATCATCGAGCAGGCGACGGCCTCGAACCCGACCGGAATCATCACCACGATCGCCGATTACAACGTGCTCGAATCGGCGATCAAAGGCGCGGTCGACAAAGGCATTCCGGTCATCACGGTGAATTCCGGCACGGCCGAGCAATCGAAGAAACTCGGCGCGTTGATGCATATCGGCCAGCCGGAATACGACGCCGGCAAGGGCGCCGGCGAGCGCGCGAAAGCCGCCGGCGTGACCAAATTCTTGTGCGTCAATCACTACATTACCAACACCGCGTCGGTGGAGCGCTGCCAGGGCTACGCCGACGGCTTGGGCGTCAAGCTCGGCGACCAGATGCTCGATTCCGGCCTGGACCCGACCGGCGTCTATAACAAGGTCAAGGCGTACCTCACAGCCCATCCGGATACGGATGGCCTTCTGACGCTCGGCCCGAACTCCGCCGATCCGACCATCAAGCTTTTGCGCGACACCGGCTCGGCCAGCAAGTTCAAGAGCTTCATCTCCTTCGACCTCGACAGCGACATCGCCCAGGCGATCAAGGACGGGATCATGGAATCGGCGATCGATCAGCAGCCGTACTTGCAGGGCTATCTGCCGGTCGTGCTCCTCACCGAATATGCGCGCTACGGCGTCATTCCGGCCAATAACATCAACACGGGCCCGGGCTTCGTGACCAAGAAGACGATCGGCCTCGTCCAGAAGCTTGCCGGCGAATACCGGTAAGCGGAGAGCGGCGCTCGCTAAACCGAGCGCGCCAGGCGAACCGCCTCTCTCCGCAAATGCGGGGAGAGGCGTAGCGAAGGCGGCGGCGGGTCGTCCGCGAGCGAACCGCACAGCGCGAAGAAACCGTCCAATGAGGGATCAGTCATGACCGAGGGCGCCAGCGCCAACCTCGTCGTCAATCCCGCCGCGTCTGGCGACGAACGGCTCAAGCCGCAATCCGGCTTCCGTCGCCTCCTCTCGCGGCCGGAGCTCGGCGCCGCAGCCGGCGCCGCGCTCGTCTTCCTCTTCTTCGCCTTCGCCGCGCACGGCACCGGCATGTTCGCCGCCGACGGCGTCCTCAATTGGACGACGGTCAGCGCGCAATTGATGATCATCGCCGTCGGCGCCGCGCTGCTGATGGTCGCCGGCGAGTTCGATCTCTCCGTCGGCTCGATGATCGGCTTCGCCGGCATGATGATCGCGCTGCCGACCATCGTCTTCCACTGGCCGATCACGCTGAGCGTGATTTTCGCTTTCGCCGGCGCGCTGCTGATCGGCTTCATCAATGGCTATCTGGTCATCCGCACCGGCTTGCCGTCCTTCATCGTCACCCTCGCCTCGCTTTATATTTTGCGGGGCCTGACGATCGCGCTGTCGATCCTATTCACGAACCGCACCATTGTCGGCGGCGTGAAGGAGGCGGCGGAAGGGACGTTTGTCGGCTTTCTGTTTTCCGGGTGGATCGGCCAATCGTTCTTTTCCTGGCTCGCCGATCACGACGTCATCGGCACGCTGCGTAATGGCGAGCCGGCCGTCAAAGGCGTGCCGATGGTCATCGTCTGGGCCCTGGTCATCGCGATCCTCGGCCATATCGTTCTGGCCAGGACCCGCTTCGGCAATTGGATCTTCGCTTCGGGCGGCGACCCCAATGCGGCGCGCAATGTCGGCGTGCCGGTCGGCGTGGTCAAAGTGTCGCTGTTCATGCTTACCGCCTTCTGCGCGACGGTCTTCGCAGCCTGCGAAGTCTTCGAATTCGGTTCGGCGGCCTCCGATCGCGGCTTGCTGAAGGAGTTCGAGGCGATCATTGCCGCAGTCATCGGCGGCTGCCTGCTCACCGGCGGCTATGGCTCGGTGATCGGCGCTTGCCTCGGCGCGCTGATCTTCGGCGTGGTGCAGATGGGCATCCTGTTCACCGGCGCGCCGAACGATTGGTTCCGCGTCTTTCTCGGCGCCATGCTGTTGATCGCGGTTCTGTTCAACAATCTGATCCGGCGACGGGTCGTGAGCGGACGGTGACGACCATGACCGCAACGGAGCAAAGCGCGAATGCCGCGGCCGTCGCGAATGGGCGGCCGCCCCTGATCGAAGTGCGCGATATAGTCAAGACGTTCGGGCCGGTCGTGGCGCTTGCCGGCGTCTCGATGAAAGTGATGGCCGGCGAGGTCCTCTGTCTGCTCGGCGACAACGGCGCCGGTAAATCGACGCTGATCAAGACTCTGTCCGGCGTGCATCGGCCGACAAGCGGCGAATTTCTGGTCGAGGGCGAGCCGGTCGCCTTCGCCAGTCCGCGCGAAGCGCTCGATCGCGGCATCGCCACCGTGTACCAAGATCTTGCGATGATCCCGCTCCTGTCGATCACGCGCAATTTCTTCATGGGGCGCGAACCCGTGAAGGGCCGGCTCGGACCGTTCGCCTTCATCGACATGGCCCATGCCGACAGGATCGCGCGCGAAGAAATGCGGCGCATCGGCATCGACGTGCGCGATCCGCAACAGGCGGTCGGCACCCTTTCAGGCGGTGAGCGCCAATGCGTGGCGATCGCGCGCGCCGTTCATTTCGGCGCCAAGGTTCTGATCCTCGACGAGCCGACCTCGGCTTTGGGCGTCGCGCAAACCTCGATGGTGCTGAAATTCATCCGCCAGGTGCGGGCCAAAGGCCTCGGCGTGATCTTCATCACCCACAATGTCCGCCACGCCTATGCAGTGGGCGACCGGTTCACGATCCTCAATCGCGGTCGCACGCTCGGCACTTTCGCCAAGTCGGAGATCAAGCTCGACGCCTTGCAAACGATGATGGCCGGCGACAAGGAGCTGCAGGAGCTCTCGGACGAACTGGGCGGGACGGTGTGAACGCGGCCTCTGGCCTCGATCGCTGTCGCAATCGAGACGGTTGCGGGAAGCGAAGCCGAGCACGCTAACCATCATGGGGCGCAGCCCGGACGTGTCGCTTCGCGTCGCCCAGGACGACCCAAAAGTCTCTCGCTTTCAGCCCGCCATGCGCCGCGTCAACGGCCGCAAGAATTTCGGGCGCTTCAGCATCGTGGCGATTTCGGCCGGGGGAGCGGGCTTCGAGAACAGATAGCCCTGCATCTCGTCGCAATTGTTGTCGCGCAAGAACGCCATCTGCGCGTCGGTCTCCACGCCTTCGGCGATGACGCGCAGATTCAGCTTTTGGCCGAGCGAGATCACCGCCGTCGCCACCGCCCGATCGTTCTCGTCGTGCGGCAGATCGCGCACGAACGATTTGTCGATCTTCAGCCGCGCCACGGGGAACGTCTTCAACGCGCTCAGGCTCGAATAGCCGGTGCCGAAATCGTCGATCGAGAGCTGGACGCCGAGGCTCTGCAACTGCTTCATCGTCGCGATCGCCTGTTCGACGTCCTGCATGATGAGGCTCTCGGTCAGCTCCAGCTCGAGATATTTCGGTTCGAGCTTGCTCTCCTCCAGGGCCGCGACGATCTGGCAGACCCAATTCTTCTCCCTGAACTGGCGCGCTGAAACATTGACCGAGACGACGATCGGCGCGAGCCCGGAATCCTGCCAAGCCTTGTTCTGTCTGCACGCCGCGCGCAGGGCCCAATCGCCGATCGCGACGATGAGGCCGCTCTCCTCGGCCGCGGGAATGAACTTGTCCGGCGGCACAGTCCCCATTTCCGGATGACGCCAGCGGATGAGGGCTTCGACTGCGAAAATCGCGCCCGAGCGCAAATCGACCTGCGGCTGGTAGAGCAGCATGAATTCTTGCCGCTCCAGCGCCTTGCGCAGCTCCTCCTGCAGCAGAAACTTCTCGTGCGCCTTCGCGTTAAGTTCGGGCGTGTAGAACTGGAAATTGTCGCGCCCCCTTTCTTTGGCCCGGTACATGGCCGAGCCGGCGTTGGCGAGCAGCGTATCGACGTCGCTGGCGTCTTTCGGATAATTGGCGAGGCCGATCGACGACGTCACTTGCAGGACGTGGCCGGAAATCCCGACCGTTGCGCCGATCGCCTCGCGCAAGCGCTGCACGGCCTCGGCGACGAGCTCGGCGTCTTTGGGTTGATCGATCAGCAGGACCGCGAATTCATTGGCGCCGAGCCGCACCACCGTATCGGTCTGCCTCACGCAATTGACGAGGCGCTGGGCGACGATCTTCAACAATTCATCGCCGGCGCCGTGGCCGAGGCTGTCATTGACCAGCTTGAAATTGTCGATGTCGATCAGGGCGAGGGTCGCCCAGCGGTCGTACCGTTCGGCGAAATGCATGGCCTGCTGCAAACGGTCTCGAAGCAGCGCGCGATTGGGCAGGCCGGTCAGCGCGTCGTGATTCGCCATGAATTGGATGCGCTCTTCGGCCCGCCGCCGCTCGATCGCGATGCCGGCGAGCCGGGTCGCGGCGGCGACGAGGCGCATCTCGCCCGCACTCGGCGCGCGGACCTCCTTCGAATACATCGCGAAGGCGCCGAGCGGCGCGCCTTGATGCGACAGGATCGGCGTCGACCAGCACGAGCGATAGCCGTAGGGGCGGACGAGGTCGCGATAATCGGCCCAGAGCGGATCGCTGTCGATATCGGTGACGATGACGCTTTCGCGGCGATGCATCGCCGTGCCGCAGGAGCCGACTTTCGGACCGATCGCGACGCCGTCGATCGCCCGGCGATAGGCTGGATCGAGGCTGGGCCCGGCGCCGTCGCGCAGATGAACGCCGTCTTCGTCGAGCAGCAAGGTCGAGCAGACGATTCCCTGAAGCTGCGCCTCCGCGACCCGCATCAATTCGTCAAGCACGTCCTTGAGCGGCGCGTTCATGGCGATCATTTCGAGGATCCGCGCTTCCCCGGCCCGCAGCGCGTCGGCCTTCTTGCGCTCGGTAATGTCGCGGGAAATGCCGACGACGCCGACGGTTTCGCCGCGCTCGTTGCGCAGCGGCGTCTTGGTCGTCAGCAGCCATCGCGAAAAGCCCTCGGTATTGACGATCATCTCTTCGATATCGACGACCGATTGCCCTGTCCGCACGACATATTGCTCGGCGTCGAAGAATTTCTGCGCCCGCTCGCGCGGATGCATGGCGAAATCGTTAATCCCGATCAGGCTGGTGCGCTCGGGCGTGCGGTTGTCGTCGGTGACCGCCTTATTGGCGATGACGAAATTGCTGTCGACGTCCTTGACCCAGAGATAATCGGGAACTGAATCGATCAGGGCTTGCAAAGAGACCCGCTCTCGCGCCTGCTCCTCAAGCAGGCGCCGCAAGCGCTCGACCTCTTCGCGCAGCCGAGCGGTTTCGCTCTGCGTCGAATCGGCCTTGGTCTCCACCTCCAGCGTCGCAAATGCGGGCTTGGCGATCCTACCTCTGAGCTTGTTCATTCATATGACCAAAAACGCGAATAGCGCGGTTAACCCTAGGCGCGCCGCGTTAATAAGCTCTTGCGTCGGCGTCCGATGAAAGTACGGCGATGGACCAACCGCCGCAATCTTGCTTTCGTTCCGCCGCACTTGGCGGCAAAGCTAAGGAGGCGTTAATAGGCTGGAAGCGGCGATCGGTTGCGCGAAGCGCCGCCACATGGCAATCGACCGGCATGACCATCAAGACCGAGGCCCCGCCAAAGGCGGCGCCGCGCATTTCTTTTGTCTCGCTCGGCTGCCCTAAAGCGCTGGTCGACAGCGAGCGGATCATCACCCGATTGCGCGCCGAGGGCTACGAACTCGCCCGCAACCATGCCGGCGCCGACGCGGTCGTAGTGAACACGTGCGGCTTCCTCGACAGCGCCAAACGCGAATCGCTCGAGGCGATCGGCGCGGCCATGGCCGAAAACGGCAAGGTGATCGTCACCGGCTGTATGGGCGCCGAGCCTGAGCAGATTCGCGCGACCTTCCCAGGCGTCGCCGCGATCAGCGGCCCTCAGGCCTATGAAAGCGTCATGGCGGCGGTGCGCGAGGCGGCGCCTGCGCCGCACGATCCGTTCCTGGACCTGGTCCCCGAAACCGGCGTCAAGCTTACGCCGCGCCACTATGCCTATTTAAAGATATCAGAAGGTTGCAACAATCGTTGCAGCTTCTGCATCATCCCGAAATTGCGCGGCGGCCTCGTCTCGCGGCCGGCCGCCGACGTGCTTCGCGAAGCCGAGAAGCTGGTCAAAGCCGGCGTCAAGGAGCTGATCGTCATTTCCCAGGACACCAGCGCCTATGGCGTCGATCTGCGCTACGCGGCGAGCTCGTGGCGACGCGGCGCGGAAAGCCGCGAGGTGCGCGCCAAGTTTCTTGATCTTACGCGCGAGCTTGGCTCGCTTGGCGCCTGGATTCGCTTGCAATATGTTTATCCCTATCCGCATGTCGACGAGGTCGTGGCGCTGATGGCCGAGGGCAAGGTCCTGCCCTATATCGACGTGCCCTTCCAGCACGCCGCGCCGGCCGTGCTCCGGGCCATGCGCCGGCCCGGCAATCAGGAAAAGACCTTGGAGCGGATCAGGGCGTGGCGGGCAATCTGCCCGGATCTGACCATCCGCTCCACGTTCATTGTCGGCTTTCCCGGCGAGAGCGAGGAGGATTTCGCTTTCCTGCTCGACTGGCTGGACGAAGCGAAGCTCGACCGCGTCGGCGCCTTCAAATACGAGCCCGTCGCCGGCGCCGCCGCCAACGATCTCGGCCTGCCGCAAGTCCCGGACGAAGAGAAGGAGGCGCGCTGGAAGCGTTTCATGGCGCGCCAGCAGGCGATCAGCGCCAAGCGCCTCGCCGCCAAGATCGGCAAGCGCGTCGAGGCGATCGTCGACGCGGGCGGCCCAAAAGGCGGCCAGGGCCGCACCATGGGCGACGCGCCGCAAATCGACGGCGTCGTCCATATCGCCTCGCGCCGCCCCTTGCGGCCAGGCGACATCGTCTCGGTCAAAGTCGAACGCGCCGACGCCTATGATCTCCACGGCGTCGCCGCCTGACGAGCGAGCCTTCGCTGCGGTTCTCAAGTCAGGCTTTTAGACCGAAGTCGGGCATGAGCGAAAAACGCGCCGGCGCGAAAAGGGCCCGCCGATCGAGGCCACTGGCATGACGTTATCAGCGTAGGTCAGGCGAAAGGCCTGACCCGAAGCCATTTGCGGCAGCTTCGACCTGGCGCGCCAATCGTCGACGCTGACGCTCATCGACCAACGTTCCGCGGCGTTTGGCGGATGGCGAAGACCATGGCGTCCCGGCAACGCCACGCTACGCTTCGCTCGCAATGAAAGCGGGATGTCTCTAAAAGCAAAAGCTCTGAGAAGCCGCATCGAATCTGCGCCGCCGCGCGACGGCTTCGATCCGCCCCCGAGGTCTCGCTTTCGAATTCCATGAACGCCGCCATTTCTCCCTTGCTCGCGACCGGCTTTCTCCTCGGCTGGTCCGTCGCCTGGCCGCCTGGACCGATAAATTCGGAAATCGCGCGTCGCTGTTTGGCGAGCGGATTTTGGGCCGGGTTCACGGTTCTGCTCGGCGCTTGCTGCGCCGACGCGTTCTGGGCGGTGCTGGTTTCGCTCGGAGTCGGGGCGATCTTCACGACGCCGCTCATGCGCGAGATCATGGGCGTGATCAGCATCGCGCTGCTGCTCGCGCTTGCCGCGCTGTTTTTGCGCGCGGCCTGGCGCGCGTCGGCGCAGCCGGCGTCGGATTCGGGCTCTGCCCTTCGCTTCAACACGCGCCGCGCCGGATTTTTGCTCGGCGCCAGCATGGCCTTGGCGAGCCCATGGAACGTCGCCTTCTGGCTCGCCGCAATGGGCCGGCCGGAACTCTCCGGGAATAGCGCCTACGCGCTGCTGGCGATGGCCGCGGCGGTCATTTCCGGGGCGCTGACCTGGGGCTTGGTTTGGTCAGGATCGGTCGTCCTCCTTCGTCGCCGCGCAGGATCGGATCAAGCCGCGAAGTGGTGGGCGTTCGGCGTCGACCTCGCCACCGCGCTGCTCATGATCTATTTCGCGGTCAACTCGGCGATCCGGATTTTCTGAGCGCGCGCGCAAACCGTCCAGTGTACGCCGCGAATCTCGCGGCGCGCTGCGTCGATGATTTCGGGGAAGATGGGCTACGGCGATCGGCGCACGGCCGTCAGTCGTGCGGCTCGCCAGGCGACGATCCGGCCTCGGCGAGAGGCGCCGAAGCAGGCGGCAGCCTCGGCGCCGCCGTTGGCGCGAGCGCCACGGTCGGCGCGGCCGGAATCCCCGCGGCCCCGCGCGCCTCAGCCGCGGCGGGCGCCTCGCGCCCCTTGTCATATTGACCGACATAGAGCGCGGCCATCTGCCGATCGTCGTCGCCGGCCACTGCGTAGTCCTTATTGAAGAGATCGGCGATCCACTGGTTCTTCGGGCCGTGGACCGCGCTCTTGGCGATGGTCAGCCACATCAGGCCGCGCGCCCGCTGGCGGGGCAAGCCGTCGCCGACAAAGAGCAGATGGCCGAGCACCGCCTGGGCCGGATGATGATGCTTCTCGGCCGCCAGAGCCAGCCAGCGCGCCGCCCGCATGTTGCTCTTCTCGAGGCCGCCGACGCCGTCCATATACATCCGGGCGAGATTGTACTGCGCGTCGGGATCGCCGAAATTCGTCGCCGCATACATGAACAATTCGAACGCCCGGCCCGGATCGGGCTGGATCGGCGAATTGGCGATGCCGTTCAGATTGTAGATGCCGATGGCGACGATCGCGTTCGAGACCGCGGCGAGGTCGCGCCGATCCTGCTCGTCCTCGCTATAATTGCGGACGATCTGATCGAAATATTCGTAGGCTTTGAGATCGTCATGCGGCACGCCGTCGCCATCGGCGTACATCCGGCCGAGCTTCCACTGAGCCAAGGACTGGCCGCCCTCGGCGGCGTATTTCAGCGCCTCGACCGAGGACTTGGAATCGCCGGCGCGCAGCTCCTCGATCCCCATGCGAAGGGCCTGCTGCGCGCTCTTGAACAATTTGAGCGGGATCTTCTCCATCGGCTGCGGCGGCTGGGAGGCGTCCAAGGCCCAGGCCGCGCCCGGCGCGGTCAACGCCAAAGCGAGAAGAAAGGGGGCAAGGCTGCGCGTGACAATCGAACCGCGGCCAAAGGCAGGGCGCCGCCAAGTTCCGCAGCCGCCATCCTCGCCGCCGATCGCCAACGCGCCCATACTAGCTCCAAGTGGTCGGCTCTTTAAGAGCGGCCGACCGATCATCAGAAGCGGAAAGATGACGACGGTGCCGTAACTTGCGTCATCTTGCACAGGTTGAATTAGCGCGTGGTTTATGGCGCAATCGCGGCGCGTTAAAGTAGGAAATCAGACCCTTTTCACTTGGGCGACGGATGTTGCGCATTTGCAACGAATCTGTCGCGAACTGGCGCGTTTAGGCCGATGGCGGCCCCGTCAAGGCGGCCTCGACGCGCTGCAGCGCAGTCTCGATCTTCGCCAGCCGGTCCATCGCGAGTTCGCGGCGCTCGCGCTGTTCTTCGACCGCTTCTTCCGAGGCGCGTTGGACGAATTCCGGCTTGGCGAGCTTCTCCTCGACCCGCTCGATCTCCTTGCGCTCGGCGTCCCGCGCTTTGAGCAAGCGACTGCGCTCCGCATTGAGGTCGACGATCCCGGCCAGCGGCAAAGCCGCGACCGCGCCCCGCGAAAAAATCTGCGCGGAGCCTAACGGCGCGGCTGCGGCGAAGCTGATCTCGGAGAGACGGGCGAGCCGCTTGATCGTCTCGCCCCAGCGCTGCGCGTGAGCGGCGACCGCCGGGCTGGGATCGACCAGCACGAGCGGGACGAGGGTCGCGGCCGGGACCCGCATTTCGGAGCGGACGGAACGCACGTCGGAGACCAGATCGATCATCCAGCCGATCTCCGCCTCGGCCGCGGCGTCGCCGAGGCCCTCGGTCATCGGCCAAGGTCCGAGCGCGAGCAGGCCGGCGCGGGCCGGGCCGACGGCGCCGGTCACCGCCCAAAGCTCCTCGGTCAAGAACGGCATGAACGGGTGGAGCATGCCGATTGCGGCGTCGAGGACATAGGCGACCGTCGACCGCGCCTCGTCCTTGGCAGGCCCGTCCGCGCCCTGCAACACGGGCTTGACCAGTTCGAGATGCCAATCGCAGAAGACGTTCCAGACGAAGCGATAGACGGCGTTGGCGGCGTCGTTGAAGCGGAACGATTCAATCGCAGCCGCGGTCTCGGCCACCGCCCTGCCCGTCTCGCCAAGAATCCAACGGTTCAGCGGGTCCTGGGCCGCCTTGGGATCGAAATCCGGGCGGCGGACGCAGCCGTTCATCTCGGCGAAGCGGGCGGCGTTCCAGAGCTTGGTCGCGAAATTGCGGTAACCCTCGATGCGGCTCTCGGCGAGCTTGATGTCGCGCCCTTGCGCCGCCATCGCCGCCAAGGTGAAGCGCAAGGCGTCGGCGCCGTAGCGGTCGACGAGGTCGAGCGGGTCGATGACGTTGCCCTTCGACTTCGACATTTTCGCGCCCTTCTCGTCGCGGACAAGGGCGTGGATATAGACATCCCGGAAAGGAATCTGACTGCGGAAATGGAGGCCCATCATCATCATCCGCGCGACCCAGAAGAAGATGATGTCGAAGCCGGTGACAAGGACATCGTTCGGATAGAAGCGCCGGAGCTCCGGCGTCTCGTCGGGCCAGCCAAGCGTCGAGAACGGCCAGAGCGCGGATGAAAACCAGGTATCGAGGACGTCCTCGTCGCGCCTGATCAGCGTCGCCAGCCGATCGGGATCGTCGACCAGCGCCTTCGCCTCCTCGTCGCTGATCAGCCGCTTTTCGACCGCGTCTGCGAGCGCCTCGCCAACCGCCTCCTCCTCCGTTTCGGCGACGAAGACAGAACCGTCGAGACCGTACCAGGCGGGGATCTGGTGGCCCCACCAGAGTTGGCGCGAAACGCACCACGGCTGGATATTCTCCAGCCAGTCGAAATAGGTCTTCTCCCAACTCTTTGGCGTGATGAGCGTCTCGCCGCGCTTGACCGCCTCGAGCGCCGGCTCAGCCAAGGTCTTGGCGTCGACGTACCATTGATCCGTCAGCCACGGTTCGATGACGGCGTTGGAGCGATCGCCATGCGGGACCTTATGGGCGTGCGGCTCGATCTTTTCGAGAAGGCCTCGCTCCGCCATCATCGCGACGATCAGCTTGCGCGCGTCGAAACGGCCGCGGCCGTCGAGGGCCTCGGTCGTCGCCAGATGTTCTTTATCGTTCGCTGGAACGCCTTCGCCAAAAGCCTCGCCGCGCAACGCGAGACGGGCTTCGGCGTCGAAAATGTTGACCTGCCGGACGCCCTCGCCCTCATGCCGTTTGCCGACTTCGAAATCGTTGAAGTCGTGCGCCGGCGTGATCTTGACCGCGCCGGTCCCTTTTTCAGGATCGGAATATTCGTCCGCGACGATCGGGATCAGTCGCCCCACCAGCGGCAGCCGAACCTTCTTGCCTTGCAAATGTCTGTAGCGCTCGTCGTCCGGATGGACCGCGACGCCGGTGTCGCCGAGCATCGTCTCCGGCCGGGTCGTGGCGACCGTGACTCTCTCGCCCGTCCGCTCGCCCTGTTCGCCGACGACCGGATAATCGAAATAGTACAAATGCCCGTTCGGATTGCGGTCCAGGACTTTGCCGAGCGCCGCCGCGTCGAGCGTTTCGCCGCTTTCACGCGACCATTTGAACGAGCCTTTGCATTCGACGTCGACGACTTCGAGGTCGGAAATCGCGGTCTGCAGCTTCGGATCCCAATTGACGAGGCGCTTGTCTTTATAAATCAGTCCTTCGCGATAGAGTTGGACGAACACTTTGAGCACGGCCTTGGAGAGGCCCTCGTCCATGGTGAAGCGCTCGCGGCGCCAGTCGCAGGAGGCGCCCAGGCGCTTGAGCTGGCTGACGATGGCGCCGCCCGATTCCGCCTTCCACGCCCAGACCCGCTTTAAAAACTCCTCCCGGCCGAGTTCGCGCCGGCTCGGCTCCTGGCGCTCCATCAACTGGCGCTCGACCACCATCTGGGTGGCGATGCCGGCGTGATCCGTGCCCGGCTGCCAGAGGACGTCCCTGCCCTTCATGCGCCAGTAGCGGCAAAGAATGTCCTGCAGCGTGTTGTTGAGCGCGTGACCCATATGCAGGTTGCCGGTGACGTTGGGCGGCGGAATGACGATGCAAAAGGGCTCCGCGCCGGCGCGCTCCGGCCGGCCGGCGCGAAAGGCGCCCGCCTTCTCCCACTCAGCCGATATGCGACCCTCGACTTCGGCGGGGGCGAACGTCTTCTCCATCATGTCGAATCCAACACGCTCCGGCTGACGGCGCGACCGCCGCAACGGCTGAGAGGCAATTCATGCGCATGGGTCGAGGCCGGCGCACAGGCGCGGCCTCGGGCGGCGCCGAACGCGCTTAAAGCCTTAGCGGCGCGGCAAAGTCAACGCGCTCCGCCGGCGTCCTTCCGCGTCAGCAGGAACGACGCGCGTCCATTGCCGGCGGAGCAGATCAGCGGCCGCCGCGGGCGACGCGCTGAATTTCGGCGCGGACCAGATTTTCGACCATGGTCGGCAAATGGTCGTCGAGCCAGGCCTTCAGCATCGGCCGAATCATCTCGCGAACCGTGTCCTCGATTATGGTCGAGTTCTGCACGGCGACGCTGACCGAGAGGGCGTCGAAAGAATGGGCGATCGCGGCGTCGGCCTCGGCGGAGATCAGCCGATCCTCCCCGCCCGCAGCCGGGGCCGGCTGGTCCTGGTCGACGGGCTGCGGCGCGGGCGCTTGGACCGCCTTGGCGGCGGGCGCGGCGTCAACCTCGGCAGGCGCTTCGGCTTCGGGTTTGGGCCAGACCACGCGCGGCATAGCCGGCTCGGCGCGCTCGACCGGCTGAGGACGTTCGGCGGCCGGGAGCGGCGGCGGCGCCGGCTCGGCGGCCGGCGAAGGCCGCTGCGCGGCGACGCTGGGCAGCGGCCCCATGCCTGGCCGCTCCTCGGAGATGATGTTGCGGATCGAGGCGAGGATTTCCTCCATCGACGGCTCATAGGCGCGCTGCGCGCGGTGCAAAGCATCGAGATCGTAGGATGGATTGGCGCTCATGCCCTGTTATGCCCTTTGGCGCGCAAATGACGCCGTCTCGCAAGGTCCCGCCCGCCACTGAGGACCGCGCTTAAGCTGACGCAATTGAAATTCCTAGCTGAGTCGCCGAGGAAGCGTCTACCGGTTCGCCGCCGCGAAGCGGGACTTATGCCGAGAAAATGAGCGGAACGCCCTGCCAGCCGCTTAACATCTTAACGCCTTGCCGGTTCGGCGAATCGCCGCGGCGGCTCACTTGCCGTCCGGCGTGCGCAGGCCGATCCACTTATCCTTGACCTGGTCGAAATGGACCCTCGGATCGTATTGAGCGACGGCGACGCCGAGATTGGCCGTCGACAAACGGCCGATCGCCGACAGCAGCGCATAGGACGCGACGACTTGGTCGTGCTCGGCTGAGACAAGCTGGACTCGCGCGTTCAACAAGGTCTGTTGCGCGTTGAGCACGTCGAGCGTGGTTCGCTGGCCGACCTTCGCTTCTTCGCGAACGCCGGCGAGCGCGACGGCCGCTGCGTCGACCTGCGCCCGCGAAGATCGAATCACGGCCGGCGAGACGGAGAACAGCCACCAAGCGGCCGTGACCGCCTGGCGGACCGTGTCGCGCTGCTGAGAGGCTTGCAACTCTTGCTGCGTAAGCTGCTCCTTCGCCTGGCGAACCGAGGCGTATTCCGAGCCGCCCTGATAGATCGGAATGTTCAATGTCGCCGTGGCGGTCACGTTGGTGACGTGATTCGGAATAACGAAGGCGGCGGTCGAGTCCCATTGCTCGGTAGCTTGCAATTCCGCGTTCAAAGTCGGCAGCAAAGCGCCTTCGACGACTTTGACGTTCAGTTCGGCCGCGTCGACTCCATGCAAAGCCGCCACGATGGCCGGATGCTCGACCAGCGAAATGGCGATCGCTTCTTGCAGAGTCTTCGGCAGGACCCTCTCGAGCGGCTTGACCGGCTGAAGGTTTTTCGGCTGGTCGCCGACCGTCTGGCGATAGCTGGCGATCGAGGATTGCAGCGTCGATTCTGCGCTCAAAGCCTGCGCCTCGGCGCCGGCCAGACTCGCCTGCGCTTGCGCCACGTCGGTCTTCGTCACTTCGCCGACATTGAACCGGTCTTGCGTGTTGCGGAGCTGCTCCTTGAGCACGTCGACATTGGCGCGATCGAGCTGAAGGATCGCCGAATCGCGCAGCACGTTCATGTAGAAGGTGACGGCGTTGAGCAGGATGTTCTGCTCGGTGTTCCGCAACGTCTCGCGCGCCGCAAGCACCGAGGATTCAGCCTGGCGGACCCCGTTAATCGTGCGATTCCCGTTCCAGATGTTCTCGGTGGCGGTCACGCCAAAACCGCGCGGGTGCGACAGTACGGACGCGTTCTGGCCCGGCGCCTCGATATGGGTGTTGGATACGCCATAGCTGGCTTGCCCGTTGATCGTCGGCAGGAAGCCCGCATTGGCCTTTGGGATGTTCTCGTCGCTCGCGCGCACCGCGGCGCGCTGCTGGTTGATGTCGGGATTGTTGAGATAGGCCTTGGCGAGCGCCCCCGCCAATGTTTCGGCGACGGCCGGCGCCGCGGCGAAAACCGCGACGGCCGCGAGGACCGCGCTCCGTGCCGCGAGGCGCCAATAACCGCCCCCCGCGAAGAACAATTGCCCCACAGACATTCATGCCCCGTTTATCGACCGCCTTTGTCGCCGCGCGTTATTTTTTAACGCGCGCTGACGCCCTCAACGCACCGTTGACGACGCCTAGATCCGCCGGCGCAAAACGCGGATTGAAAGACGCCGGCGGCCGGGCCGATTCCTAAGGCCCTTGCTTAAGATAGGGAATAATTCGCGCCCAGCCATCCCCAGCCCCCATCCTAGTCCTACGCGACTCAAGAAACTTGGCAGGCGTCGCAAATTTGCGACACTTTATACCAGCCACAAGTTAAAAGGCGAATTGGAGCGGCCGCCGGAAGGCGTCGAGTCGCGGCGCCGCCGCGTCGAACAGGACGCGCCGGCTGGTCGCGCCGCCGGCTTTTTCGATCAAGACCCCCTTCGGCGCCGGGAAAGTCGCGTCGAACCCGACCAGCCGGCCGCCCTCGGCCAGTTGCGCGACCAATTGTTCAGGCCAAATCTCGAAGGCGCCATTGACCAGGATCATGTCGAAGGGCGCCTTGGCCGCGAATCCGGCCGGCAAATCGCCGTTGACGGTCTCGACCCCCTGTTGGCCGGCGAGCAGGAGCTTCGCGCCCTCGCCGGCCTCGGCGGTCTCCAAAGCCGTCACCTGGACGCCAAGGCGGGCGAGAATGCTCGCGCTATAGCCCGAGCCGCCGGCGACGTCGAGCGCGCGCTCGCCCGGCTGCGGCCGCGCCGCTTGAATGAGACGGCCGAGCGGGGCCGGCGCGAGCAGCTGGCGGCCATGGCCCTTCAGCGCCGGGACCTCACGATCGAAATAGGCGAAGGAGACGAAGCTCGGCTCGACAAAAGCTTCGCGCGGAACTTCGGCGAAAGCGGCGAGCAGCGCCAAGTCATTGACGCTGAAAGTCCGCAATTGGCCGTCGATCATATATTGGCGACGACGCGCGTAAATTTCGGAAGAAGCCGGAATAGTCATGTGCTTTACGATTCGCTTGCCCCCGAGGCGTCGCCGCCCTGAACCCTAAAAGCAAATGGAGGCCTCGCCCGGAATCGAACCGGGGTGCAAGGATTTGCAGTCCTCTGCGTAGCCACTCCGCCACGAGGCCGCCGGCAAGAATGCGCCGAGCGCGAGGCGCTATACCAATATTTGTCCGTCAGCTTCAAGCCGATCGGCCGCTATTCCTCCGCCCAGAAGGAATGGCGCTGCAGCGGCAGGGCAAAAAAATAAACAGCGCTCAGGATCAGGCCGGCCTTGACCCAGAAACCGGGGGCCAAGTCGCGCCAGACCGCCAGAACCGCGCAGGCGGCCCAGAGCAGCGTCGCCGCCAGGGTCGGCCCGCGCATTTTTTCGACGCGCATCGGGTGAACGAAGACGATCGGCGCAAACATCAGCGCGGTCGCCACGATCAGAATCGCCGCGTTGACCTGGCCGGGCAGCCGGAAGACGAAAAGATAGAGCGCCAGCACGTTCCACAGCGCCGGAAAACCGCGAAACCAATTGTCTGCGGTCTTCATCCGCGTGTCGGCGAAATAAAGCGCGGAAGCGACGATCACCGCGAGCCCGATCCAGAAGGCGAGCGGCGTCGACAGGAGATCGGATCGCCAGATCGCGACGACCGGCACGAGAACGTAAGAAAGAAAATCGACGACAAGATCGAGGATCACGCCATTGATCGTCGCCGCGACCTCGGTGACCCGCGCGGCGCGGGCGAGCGTTCCGTCGACGCCGTCGATGAAGATCGCCAGACCGAGCCAGGCGAAAGTCGCGGTGAAATCGCGCTCGATTGCGGCGTAGAGCGCGAGAACCGCGACCGCGCCGCCCGAAGCGGTCAGCACGTGAACCGAAAACGCGGCGGCCCGCCGCACGGGAACGCGGTTTTTCTCTTTGACCACGCTCATCGCCGCCTTGATCGCCTCCCGCCGCGACGAGCGGGGCCCGCCTGGACGCAAGAAAGCACGCATGCGAGAAATCGGCAATGCTCGACAGTCAGCGCCGGCAAGCCATCGCGACGGAGATTCTGGTGGTCGGCGCGGGCCTCGCCGGGCTCGCCGCGGCGCTCGCTTTCGCCGAAGCCGGATTCGAGACGATCCTGTGCGGCGCGCCGGAGCGCTTGGCCAATGGACGCACCGTCGCCTTGCTCGACGGGTCGATGCGGTTCTTTGAGCGTTTGGGGCTCAGAGCCGAGATCGAGCGGCGCGGCGCGCCGCTAAAAGGGTTGCGCCTGATCGACGACGCCGATTCGCTGTGGCGCGCGCCGACGGTCGAATTTCGCGCCGGCGAGATCGGCCTCGAAGCCTTTGGCTGGAACGTCGAGAACGCGGCGCTGATCGAGGCGCTGGCGGCGGATGCGGCGCGCCGGGCGCGCCTGACCCTGATCGGGCGCCGGGTCAGCGCCTACGAATGGGATCAGGGACGCGCGCTGGCGCATTGCGACGACGGCCGTACGATCGCCGCGCTGCTTGTCGTCGCGGCGGACGGGCGCGACTCGCCGGCGCGACTGGCCGCCGACATTCCGATCAGGACGCATCGCCTGCCGCAAACCGCGCTGACCACGATTTTGAGCCATAGGCGGCCGCACCAGGATTTCTCGACGGAGTTCCACACCCGGAGCGGCCCCTTCACGCTGGTGCCCTTGCCGCCGGCGGAAGGCGAGGCGCATCGATCGAGCCTCGTCTGGGTCATGACGCATTCCGCGGCGCGCCGCCGGATGGCGCTCGACGATGGAAATCTCGCCGCCGAGATCGAGGCGCAAGCGCAGTCGATCCATGGCGCGATGCGGATCGCCGGCGGCCGCGGCGCCTTTCCGCTCGTCGCTCAGACGGCCAGGCGCCTGACCGCGCCGCGCCTCGCCTTGATCGGCGACGCAGCGCATGTCGCGCCGCCGATCGGCGCTCAAGGACTGAATTTAGGCTTGCGCGACGCCGCGCATTTGATCGAGGCGGCGGCGCAGGCGAAAGCGATCGGCGCCGATATTGGCGGCGCCGCGGCGCTGGCGCGGTATGAGGCACGCCGACGCGGCGACGTGATGACGCGCGCCGCGGCGGTCAACGCGCTCAACCTGTCGCTGATCGCCGGCCTGACGCCGCTCCACATGCTGCGCGGCGCCGGCCTCGCCGCGCTCAATGCGTTCGGCCCGTTGCGGCGCCTCGTCATGCGCGAAGGCGTAGAGCCGCATCTATTCGCTTGACGTTTCTAATCGTCGCCATCATTGCGAGCGAAGCGAAGCACTCATAGGACGCGGCCCTACGACGGCTTGCAAGCTGCCGACCGATCACGACGTCTTAGTAGACGACGACGCTTCTGATCGACTTGCCCTCGCGCATCAGATCGAAGCCCTTGTTGATTTCCTCGAGCTCCAGCTTGTGCGTGATCATCGGGTCGATCTCGATCTTGCCGGCCATGTACCAATCGACGATCTTCGGCACATCGGTGCGGCCGCGCGCGCCGCCGAAAGCCGTGCCCTTCCACACGCGGCCGGTGACGAGCTGGAACGGCCGCGTTGCGATTTCCTGGCCGGCGCCGGCGACGCCGATGATGATCGACTGGCCCCAGCCGCGATGGGCCGATTCGAACGCCTGGCGCATCACTTTCACGCTGCCGGTGCAGTCGAACGTATAATCGGCGCCGCCGATCTGATCGGCGCCGCGCTTGGTCATGTTGACGAGATATTGGACGATGTCGCCGCCGACCTCGTTCGGATTGACGAAATGCGTCATGCCGAAACGCTCGCCCCAGGCTTTCTTGTCGTTGTTGACGTCGACGCCGATGATCATGTCGGCGCCGATCAGGCGCAGCCCTTGAATGACGTTGAGGCCGATGCCGCCGAGGCCGAAGACGATCGCGGTCGCGCCCGGCTCGACCTTCGCCGTGTTGATCACCGCGCCGACGCCCGTCGTGACCCCGCAGCCGATGTAGCAAATCTTGTCGAAGGGCGCGTCGGGATTGACCTTGGCGACCGCGATCTCGGGCAGCACGGTGAAATTCGAGAAGGTCGAGCAGCCCATATAATGGAAGAGCTTCTCTCCGTTCACGGAGAAGCGCGAGGTCCCGTCCGGCATCAGGCCTTGCCCCTGCGTGGCGCGGATCGCGGTGCAGAGATTGGTCTTGCGCGACAGGCAGGACGGACATTGCCGGCATTCCGGCGTGTAGAGCGGGATGACGTGATCGCCCTTCTTCCGGCTGGTCACGCCGGGGCCGACATCGACGACGATCCCCGCGCCCTCATGGCCGAGGATCGCCGGGAAAATCCCCTCGGGGTCTGCGCCGGAGAGCGTGAATTCGTCGGTATGGCAGATCCCGGTCGCCTTGATCTCGACCATGACCTCGCCGTCGCGCGGCCCGTCGAGATCGACCTCCATGACTTCCAGCGGCTTCCCGGCGGCTATGGCGACAGCGGCTTTGGTTTTCATTGTCTCTCGCCTCCAATGTCATTCCCGCGCAAGCGGGAATCCAGGAACCTCAACGCTTGCAGGATGGGCTGTACTGGATTCCCGCTTGCGCG
>JAJPHH010000090.1 GCA_021325385.1 Alphaproteobacteria bacterium | reverse complement strand
CCGCCCTTCACCACTTTGGCGACGCGATTGATATGGACGAGACGGTCGACGAATTCGCTGTCCCGCTCTTCCCGATCGCGTTCGCGGCCGCGGCCGCCTTCACCTTCACGCGCCATCTGATCTCTTCCGTCCTTGCCGCGAGACGCGTTCGCGCCTCTCGCCTTGAAAGCCAACCTTTAGAAGTCGAGGCCGCCCTCGCGGGCCGCTTCGGCGAGCGCCTTGACGCGCCCATGAAACAAATAGCCGCCGCGATCGAACACGACCTGCTTGACCCCGGCCTGCAGCGCGCGCTCGGCGATCTGCTTGCCGACATGCTTCGCCGCTTCGATATTCGCGCCGGTCTTCAAGGCGTCGCGATTCGCTTTTTCGAGCGACGAGGCCGAAGCGATCGTCACGCCCTTCTCGTCGTCGATCACCTGCGCGTAAATCTGCGCCGACGAGCGAAACACGCTCAAGCGCGGCCGGCCGTAGCCATGCGCGCGGATCGCGCGACGGACGCGCGCCTTGCGTCGATCCCCGGTTTTCTGCGCCATTGTCGCGTTCCTTACTTCTTCTTGCCTTCCTTGCGGAAGATGAATTCGTCGACGTATTTGACGCCCTTGCCCTTGTACGGCTCGGGACCGCGCAGCGCCCTGATCTCCGCCGCGACCTGGCCGACCTGACGCTTATCGGCGCCGGCAATGGTGATTTCGGTCGGCTTCGGCGTGGCGATCGTCACGCCGGTCGGAATCGGAAACATCACATCGTGGCTATAGCCGAGCGACAATTGCAGATTCTTGCCCGCGACGGCGGCTTTGTAGCCGACGCCGTTGACCTCAAGCTTCTTCTCGAAGCCTTTGGTCACGCCAAGGACGAGATTCTGGATTTGGGAGCGCGACATGCCCCACATCGCGCGCGCGCGCTTGGTTTCATTGCGCGGCGCGACGCTGATCAAGTTGCCCTCGAGCTTGACGTCGACTTCGTCGGGCGCGGTGAATTTGAGCTCGCCCTTGGCGCCTTTGACGGCGACGGTGTGGCCATCCAGCTTGGCGGTGACGCCGGCGGGAATGGCGACGGGCTTTTTGCCGATACGAGACATTGTGTTCGTTCCGTCGTTTGGCCGGTCAGAAGACCTTGCACAGGACTTCGCCGCCGACATGCTGCTCGCGCGCTGCGTGATCGGCCATGACGCCCTTCGGCGTCGACATGATCGTCACGCCCAGGCCGTTGGCGACGCGCGGCATGCCGTCGACAGCGGCGTAGACGCGCCGGCCAGGCTTCGAGACGCGCTCGATCTGACGGATCGCCGGCTGATTGTCGGAATATTTGAGCTCGATCTCGAACTCGGTGCGGCCGTTGCCGTAATCCGTCGTCGAATAGCCGCGGATATAGCCCTCGGCCTGAAGCACGTCGAGCACATGCGCGCGCAGCTTCGAGCCGGGCGTCGAGACCTTGCCCTTGCGGCGCATCTGCGCGTTGCGGATGCGGGTGAGCATATCGCCCAAAGGATCGTTCATCGCCATGGTTCGTTGTTCCTCACCAGCTCGACTTGACGAGGCCGGGGATCAAACCCTTGTTGCCGAGTTCGCGCAGCGCGATGCGCGACATTTTCAATTTGCGGTAGACCGAGCGCGGCCGGCCAGTCACTTCGCAGCGATTGCGGATGCGGCCCGGCGAGGCGTTGCGCGGCAACTGATTGAGCTTGAGGCGCGCCTCGAAGCGCTCCTCCATCGACAGCGTCTCGTTGTTGGCGACCGCCAGCAGACGCTTGCGTCGGCCGGCATATTGTTTCGCCAGCTTCGCGCGCCGGTTGTTCTTTTCGATCGAACTCTTTTTCGCCATATCGCTTCCGCCTTGCAGTTCCGCGTCTGAGCTTGATTTCAGCTCACTGCCGGAAAGGGAAATTGAAGGCGCGCAGCAGAGCCCGCGCCTCCTGGTCGGTCTTGGCCGTGGTGCAAACGACGACGTCCATGCCCAGCATCGCTTCCGCCTTGTCGTAATTGATCTCGGGGAAGACGATGTGCTCCTTGATGCCGAGCGCGTAATTGCCGCGCCCGTCGAAGGATTTCGGATCGAGCCCGCGGAAGTCGCGCACCCGCGGCAGCGCCACGTTGACGAGGCGATCGAGGAATTCGTACATCCGCGTCTTGCGCAGCGTGACCTTCGCGCCGATCGGCATGTTCTCGCGGACTTTGAAGGTCGAGATCGCCTTGCGCGCCCGGGTGATTACCGGCTTCTGGCCGGCGATGAGGGCGAGATCGGCCGCCGCGGCGGTGACCTTCTTCGTGTCGTTCACCGCTTCGCCGACGCCCATATTGAGCACGATCTTGTCGATACGCGGCACTTCGAGCGCGTTCTTGTAGCCGAACTCCGCAACGAGCTTCGGCACGATCTGCTCCTGATAGAGCTTCTTGAGGCGCGCGACATAGTCTTTCGGCGGCGCTGCGACCTTGCCGTGAACGGCGGTCTCGGCGGCGGCCGGCTTGCCTTTGCCTTGCTTTTGCCCTTCGGCCTTCTGACCGTCGGCCGGCTTCTGCGCAGCCTTGCCGTCGGCCTTCGGCGCCTTGGCGGCTTTGCCCGCCTTGTCGGACTTTGCCTCAGCCATCGATCAAATCTCCGGAACGCTTGGCGAAACGAACCTTTCGGCCGTCGTCGAGAATCTTGAAGCCGACGCGGGTCGGCTCGCCGCTCTTGGGATCCATGATCGCCAGATTCGACAAGTCGATCGGCGATTCCTTGGAAACGATGCCGCCTTCCTGCTGCATAGTCTGGCGCTGGTGGCGCTTGACGAGATTGATCCCCTGCACGACCGCGCGGCCTTCGCGCGGATCGACCGAGAGCACCTCGCCCTTCCGGCCCTTGTCGCGGCCGGCCAGAACGACGACCTTATCGCCCTTCTTGATCTTGGCGGCCATCACAGCACCTCCGGCGCGAGCGAAAGGATCTTGACGTGATTCTTGGCGCGCAATTCGCGCGGCACGGGTCCGAAAATGCGCGTGCCGACCGGCTCGGCCTGATTGTTGATCAGCACCGCCGCATTGGAATCGAAGCGGATCACCGAACCGTCGGAGCGGCGGATGTCCTTGGCCGTGCGAACGACGACCGCCTTCATGACGTCGCCCTTCTTGACGCGTCCGCGCGGAATCGCCTCCTTGACCGAGACGACGATGATGTCGCCGACGGAGGCGTATTTGCGCTTCGAGCCGCCCAGCACCTTGATGCACATCACCCGGCGGGCGCCGGAATTGTCGGCGACGTCGAGATTGGTCTGCATCTGAATCATTTTAATTCTCGCTTTCTGATCAGATCGGTTTCCGGCGTGGCGGCCGGACCTTTATCCGATAGAGGCTTTACGCCTCCTGATTCCTCTTCGCGCCGTCAGCCTCTTGGAGCGTTCTCGACCACGATCCAACGCTTGAGCTTCGAGATCGGCTTCGTCTCCTCGATCGACACCACGTCGCCGACCTTCTGGGTCTTGTTCTCGACATGGGCGTGATAGTTCTTCGAGCGGCGCACCGTCTTCTTCAGCAACGGATGCGTGAAGCGGCGTTCGACCTTGACCACCAACGTCTTGTCCTGCTTGTCGCTGACGACGACGCCCTGGAGAATTCGTTTCGGCATAGTTCCGTCCTCAGCCCTTGTTTTTCGCCGCGCGCTTCTCGGCGGCGATGGTCTTGGCCCGCGCAATGTCGCGCCGGACCAGGCGCACACGCGCGGTGTTCTGCAATTGCCCGCTGGCGCGCTGGAAGCGCAGGTTGAACTGCTCCTTCTTCAAGGCCAGCGCCTCGTCGGCGAGTTGATCCTCGCTCATCACGCGCAGATCCGAGAGACGGTTCTTCGATTTCATCTTTTCCGTCTCCCTATTCGGCGATACGCTGCACGAAGCGCGTCTTGATCGGCAATTTCGCCGCGGCCAGGTCCATCGCTTCGCGCGCGAGTTCGAGCGGCACGCCGTCGATCTCAAACATGATGCGGCCCGGCGCGACGCGCGCGATCCAGAGTTCCGGCGCGCCCTTGCCCTTGCCCATGCGCACTTCGATCGGCTTCTTCGAGACCGGCACGTCCGGGAAGACGCGGATCCAGACGCGGCCGGCGCGCTTCATATGGCGCGTCAAGGCGCGGCGCGCCGCCTCGATCTGACGCGCGCTGACCCGGTCCGGCTCCATCGCCTTGAGGCCGAACTGCCCGAAGGCCAAGGAGAATCCTGCCTTGGCCGAGCCGTGAATGCGGCCTTTGAAGGCCTTTCGGTATTTGGTTCGTTTCGGTTGCAGCATGGTCGCTTACTTTCGATTCGATCAGGCCGCGTCGCGGTCGCGCTGTTCGCGCTCGCGCCGCGGCCGGCCGCCGGAATGCTCGGCTTCGGCGAGGCGCTTGTCCTGCGCCATCGGATCGTGCTCGAGAATCTCGCCTTTGAAGATCCAGACCTTGATGCCGCATGTGCCGTACGCCGTATGCGCGGTGGCGACGCCGTAATCGATGTCCGCGCGCAGCGTGTGCAGCGGCACCCGGCCCTCGCGGTACCATTCGAGACGGGCGATTTCGGCGCCCCCCAGGCGCCCCGAGCAATTGATGCGGATGCCTTCGGCGCCAAGACGCATCGCCGACTGCACCGCGCGCTTCATCGCGCGGCGGAAGGCGACGCGGCGCTCGAGCTGCTGGGCGATCGAATCGGCGACCAAGGTCGCGTCGATTTCAGGCTTGCGCACCTCGACGATGTTGATGACGACTTCCGAGTCCGTCAGCTTGGCGACGAGCTTACGGATTTTATCGATGTCCGCGCCCTTCTTGCCGATGACGACGCCGGGCCGCGCCGAATGGATCGTCACCCGGCACTTCTTGTGCGGCCTCTCGATGACGATTTTCGATACCGCCGCCTGCTTCAGGTTCTTCATCAGCACGGCGCGGATCTTCATGTCCTCGTGCAGGAGCTTGCCATATTCGGTCTTGTTCGAATACCAGCGCGAATCCCACGTCCGGTTGATGCCGAGGCGCAGCCCGATCGGATTGACCTTCTGACCCATGGCTCTCTCCTAGGCCGCGGCTTCGGCGGCTGCTTCCGCCTGCTCGCGCACGATGATCGTCAAATTCGAAAACGGCTTCTCGACCCGGCCGGCGCGGCCGCGGGCGCGCGCATGGAAGCGCTTCATCACCATGGCTCGGCCGACATAAGCCTGCTGCACCACGAGATCGTCGACGTCGAGATCGTGATTGTTCTCGGCGTTGGCGATCGCCGATTCCAGCGCCTTGCGCACTTCGTGCGAGATACGCTTGTTGGAGAATTCGAGATCGGCGAGTGCGGTCGCGACCTTCTTGCCGCGAATGAGCTGGGCAAGAAGATTGAGCTTGCGCGGGGAGACGCGCAGCATGTGCACGACCGCCTTCGCCTCTTTGTCGCTGAGCGGACGCGGCTTGGCTTGCTTGGACATTTTAAGCCCTCTTCGCCTTCTTGTCCGCCGAATGGCCATGGAACGTGCGGGTCGGCGCGAACTCGCCGAACTTGTGGCCGATCATGTCTTCCGACACCGAGACTGGAATGTGCTTGTGGCCGTTATGCACGCCGAAGGTCAGGCCGACGAATTGCGGCAGGATCGTCGAGCGACGGCTCCAGATCTTGATCACGTCGGACCGGCCCGCGCCGCGCGCGGCGTCGGCCTTCTTGAGCAGGTAGCCGTCGATGAACGGACCCTTCCAGATGGAACGCGTCATGGCTTAGCTCTTCTTCTTGCGGGCATGCCGCGAGGAAACGATGAATTTGTCGGTCGACTTGTTCGACCGGGTCTTCTTGCCCTTGGTCGGCTTGCCCCAGGGCGTGACCGGGTGACGGCCGCCCGACGTGCGGCCCTCGCCGCCGCCATGGGGATGGTCGATCGGGTTCATGGTGACGCCGCGATTGTGCGGGCGATGGCCGAGCCAGCGATTGCGGCCGGCTTTGCCGATCGAAATGTTCATGTGATCGGGATTCGACACGGCGCCGACCGTGCCGAAACATTCGCCATAGACGAGGCGCGTTTCGCCCGACTTCAAGCGCAATGCGACATAGCCCTGATCGCGGCCGACGATCTGCGCGTAAGTTCCGGCCGAGCGGGCGAGCGCGCCGCCCTTGCCGAGCTTCATCTCGACATTATGGACGATCGTGCCGACCGGCATATTGGCGAGCGGCATGGCGTTGCCGGGCTTCACGTCGACTTGCTCGCCGGCGATCACCTCGTCGCCGACGCCGAGGCGTTGCGGCGCGATGATATAAGCCTGCTCGCCGTCGGAATATTTGATCAAGGCGATGAAGGAGGTACGATTGGGATCGTATTCCAGCCGCTCGACCTTGGCCGGCATGTCGAGCTTGCGGCGCTTGAAATCGATGATGCGATAGGCCTGCTTGTGGCCGCCGCCGCGAAAGCGCACGGTGACGCGGCCGGCATTGTTACGGCCGCCCTTCTCCGGCTTGCCTTCCGTCAGCGCCTTCAGCGGCTTGCCTTTATAGAGCTCGCTGCGGTCTACGATCACCAATTGGCGAAGGCCCGGCGTGCTCGGCTTATAGGTTTTGAGAGCCATGATCGTTGAACCTTCAGATGCCGGTCGTCACATCGATGCGCTCGCCCTCGGCCAGCGTGACGATCGCTTTCTTGACGTCCTGCTGCACGCCGCGCATCCCGCGAAAAGTCTTGGTCTTGCCCTTGCGCAGCAGCGTGTTGACGGCCGTCACCTTGACGTTGAAGAGCTGCTCGACCGCCGCCTTGATTTGCGGCTTGGTCGCGTCGCGCTTGACCCTGAAGACG
The DNA here is from genome assembly GCA_021325385.1 of Alphaproteobacteria bacterium. GTDB lineage: Bacteria > Pseudomonadota > Alphaproteobacteria > Rhizobiales > Beijerinckiaceae > Roseiarcus. The sequence continues at coordinate 1,114 of JAJPHH010000090.1, read as the reverse complement.
ACCTGGTTCGCCTCCGAAGCCATGGTCGCCTTTTCCGTGATCACCGGCGAGACGATGATGTCGTAATGGCGCGGATCCTTGCTCATTTGAACCGCGCCTCCAGCGCATCGATGGCCGCTTTGGTCAGAACCAGCTTCTCGCGGCGGATGATGTCGTAGACATTGACGCCCTGGACGGGCAGCACGTCAATCTGCGGAATGCTGCGCGCCGCCTTGGCGAAATTGTCTTGCACCTGCGCCCCGTCGATGATGAGCGCGTTGGTCAGCGCCGCCTTTTCGAATGAGGCGCGCAGCGCCTTGGTTTTCGGCTCGGCGAGCTCGGCGTTCTCCCAAACGATAATCGCGCCGTCGCGCGCCTTGGCCGAGAGCGCGTGCCTCAAGGCCAGCGCGCGCACCTTCTTGGGCAGATCATGCGCATGCGAACGTACGACCGGACCCATCGCCTTGCCGCCGCCGCGGAATTGCGGCACGCGGGCCGATCCGTGACGGGCGCCGCCGGTGCCCTTCTGCTTGTACATTTTCTTGCCGGTGCGGTTGATCTCGGCGCGGCCGAGCGATTTGTGCGTGCCGGCCTGACGCTTGGCGAGTTGCCAGCGGATCATCCGCGCGATCAGGTCCTGACGCGGCTCGAGGCCGAAAATCGCCTCGTTGAGCTCGAGGGAGCCGGCCGCGTCGCCGCCGATCGACGTAACGTCGATTTTCATTTCTTACGCTCCCTTCGTCTCGGCGGCGGACTCGGCCGCGCCGTCTTCGGCGCGCAGGCGGAACTTGCCGGGCTGCGGCGCATCCTTCGGCAGCGGCTTCTTGACCGCGTCGCGAATCGCGATCCAGCCGCCCGAATGGCCCGGCACCGACCCCTCGACCAGGATCAGGCCGCGCTCCGGATCGGTCTGGACCACACGCAAATTCTGCGTCGTCACCTTCTCGACGCCGAGATGGCCGGCCATCTTCTTGTTCTTCCAGGTCTTGCCGGGATCCTGGCGGCCGCCCGTCGAGCCGTGCGAACGATGCGAGATCGAAACGCCGTGCGTCGCGCGCAAGCCGCCGAAATTCCAGCGCTTCATCGCGCCGGCGAAGCCCTTGCCGATCGTGACGCCGGTCACGTCGACATACTG
>JAJPHH010000209.1 GCA_021325385.1 Alphaproteobacteria bacterium | reverse complement strand
CTCGACTGGAACGAGAAAATGCCGTCGGTGACGCTCGAAGTCGACCAGGCCCGCGCCCGCGCGCTCGGCCTGACGCCGCAGGACCTCGCTCAGACGTTGCAGACCTTGATCGGCGGCTTCACCGTGACGACGATCCGCGAGGGCGAGGAAAAGGTCGACGTCGTCGCCCGCGCGGTTCCTGCCGAGCGCGCCGGCCTCGCCGATCTCGACAGCCTGACCGTGCTGTCGCATGACGGGCTCGCCGTGCCGCTGTCGCAGGTCGCGCATGTCAGATACGGCTCGGAAGAGCCGATCATCTGGCGGCGCAATCGCGACACGGCGATCACCGCCCGGGCCGACGTGGTCGACGGCGCGCAGGCGCCGGATGTCACCAACGCGATCTGGCCGAAGCTCGCCGGCGTCCGCAACAGCCTCGATCCCGCCTATCGGCTCGAGATCGGCGGAGCGATCGAGGAATCGCAGAAGGGCAATTCCTCGATCTTCGTCCTGTTCCCGATCATGGGCCTCGGCATGCTGGCGCTGCTGATGTTCCAGCTGCAGAGCTTCTCGCGGCTCGCCGTCGTCTTCTTCACCGCGCCGCTCGGCATAATCGGCGCGTCGGTCGCGCTGCTGATCGCGAACCGGCCGTTCGGCTTCGTCGCTTTGCTCGGCCTGATCGCGCTCGCCGGCATGGACATGCGCAACACCGTGATCCTGGTCGACCAGATCGAAAAGGACGTACGCGAGCTGGGCCTGACCCGCCGCGAGGCGATCGTGTCGGCGACGGTCCGGCGGGCGCGGCCTGTGGCGCTGACCGCGCTCGCCGCCATCCTCGCCATGATCCCGCTCTCGGAAAGCGCCTTCTGGGGACCGATGGCGGTGACGATCATGGGCGGCCTGTTCGTCGCGACGTTCCTGACCCTGTTCTTCCTGCCGGCCATGTACGCGCTATGGTTCCGGAAGTCGCTCAGCGAGCGCAAGGCGCCGCAAGCGACGGCCCAGCCCTCGTTCGGCTTCGCCCGGGGCCTCGCGCCGACAGCGGCGGAATGATCGGATCGTCAAAGCGATGCTCACGGACTGGATTCTCGCCTGCCTGCACCATGTCGCGGTGTTCTCGCTGGCCGCGACGCTCGCGGCCGAACTGGCCTTGATCAGCGTCGACTTGAGCGCGCGATCGATTCGCCGCCTCGCCGCGATCGACATCTGGTACGGACTGATCGCCGGGGCGGTGATCGCTTTCGGCGTCATGCGGGTCGTCTGGGGCGCGAAGGGATACGAATATTACCTCGCCAATCATGTCTTCTGGACGAAGATGGCCTTGTTCGTCGCCGTCGGCCTGCTGTCGATCGGCCCGACGCTCCGCTATGGCGCCTGGCGCCGCAAGCTGAGCACGGAAGCCGCCTTCCTGCCGCCGCAGGCGGAAGTTGCGCGCGTGCGGACCTTCCTTTGGCTCGAGGCGGCGCTCTTCCTGTGCACCCGATCGCCGCCGCCGCGATGGCGCGAGGGTACGGAATCTGAGTTTCGCAAGCCGAAGCGTAACCGCCTCGCCCGGTTCGCGGGGAGAAGGGATTTCCCCGGCGCTTCTCCTCATTTTTTCAGCAAATCCGGCCGCCGCGCCTTGGTCAGTTGCTCCGCCCGCTCGCGCCGCCATTTCGCGATGCGGGCGTGATCGCCGTTCAGCAGCACGTCCGGAATCGTCCGCCCTTCCCATTCGCGCGGCCGCGTATAATGCGGGTATTCGAGCAGGCCGGATTCGAAACTCTCTTCCGCGCCCGACTCCGTCTTGCCCATCACGCCGGGGATGAGCCGCACGCAGGCGTCGAGCAGCGCCAGCGCGGCGATCTCGCCGCCGGAGAGAATGTAGTCGCCGATCGAGACTTCGACGAGGCTGCGCGCTTCGATCACCCTTTCGTCGACGCCCTCGAAGCGAGGGCAGACGACGACGAGGCCCGGCCCCGCCGCCCATTGCTTGACGCGGGCTTGGCTGAGCCTCTCGCCGCGCGGGCTCATGATCAGGCGCGGGCGCGGGTCCTCCGGCCCGACCGCTGCGTCGAGGCTCGCCGCGAGCACGTCGGCGCGCATCACCATGCCCGGCCCGCCGCCGGCCGGCGTGTCGTCGACCGCGCGATGGCGGCCGAGACCGTGATCGCGGATGTTGCGTGTTTCCAGCGACCACAGGCCGCGCTGGAGCGCGTCGCCGGCGAGCGACAGGCCGAGCGGGCCCGGGAACATTTCGGGGAAGAGCGTGAGGATGGCGGCGGAGAACATTGGCGTTGATCCAGGGCGCTGCGAGGCAAATCCCAACCGCCGCGGCGCCACGCCGGCCGACCGCCGTCAACCCGCCATAGCGCCCCTGGCGCCTAGACTTAAAGTACATCAGCCGGAGCGGCGCTATGGCGGGTGCTCCGCTTCGCTTCGCCCCTGCGGGTGACTGCGATCGACCGTCGTGGCATTTTGGCCACTGAGAACTTTGGTGACAAAAGTCGGCCCAGGGCCGCTTTTGTCACCAAAGTTCTCAGTAGCAACTGACGCCATCGCCGAGCGGAGGAGTCAAGGTTCGCGAAGCGAAGCGGAGCGACCGGCGAAGCCGGCTTGACCTTGACGCCTCCGCTCGGCGATGGCAGCAGGATAAAGCGCGTGAACCGCTATGCGCCGCCACGACTGCTACCCTTCCCCCTCGACCTCCCGCGGCGGCGCAATCACGATCCTTCCTCCCGCAAGATCGATCTCCGGCGCGACCGCCTTGGTGAACGGGAACAGCAGCGTCTCGCCCCCGCCTTTCGGCGCGATTTCGAGAATGTCCCCCGCCCCGTAATTGCTGACGCCGACGACGCGGCCGATCTCCTCCGCTTCGCGCGTCTCCGCGCGAAGGCCGATCAGGTCGGCATGGTAGAACTCGTCCTCGTCGGGCGGCGGCAGGTTCTCGCGATGGGCGAAGAGTTCGATTCCGGTCAGCGCTGCAGCGGCGTCGCGATCCGCGACGCCGTCGACGCGGACGATCACCATGTCGTCCTTCACCGGCCGCAGCGCCGCAATCCTGAAACGCTTGACGCCCGCCGCGTCGGTCAGCTCCCCATAGGCGGCGAGCGATCTCGGATCGTCCGTATAGGCCTTCGCCCGGATTTCGCCGCGCACGCCATGCGGCGCGCCGAATACGCCGACCGCGACGAGACGAGGCGGCGTCATGGGCGATGAGCGGAGGCCAGCGGCAGGCCCCCTCCCGTACCCTCCCCCGCTTCGCGGGAGAGGGAATCCTCGGCGCCGAGGGTCACGCCTGCGCAGAGCGCGGCTGAGAGGAATTGAAGCGCGGCGATTGGGGCTCCCTCTCCCGCGAAGCGGGGGAGGGTACGGGAGGGGGCGCGCGGCGGCGACCAAAAGACCGCCGTCCGCCATTCGCCGCCGCAACGCATGAGGCGTTACGCGGCCGGCGCTTCCGCGCCCGCGCCGGCTTCCGCCGCCTTGGCCGCGGCGGCGGCGCGCTCCTGCGCCTTCTTCTTGGGCTGGGCCTTGACCGGATTGTTGCGCTGCGGCCGCTTGGCGAGGCCGAGATCGTCGAGCAGGCGCAGCACGCGGTCGGTCGGCTGGGCGCCCTTGGCGAGCCAGGCCTTGGCCTTTTCGACATCGAGCACCAGGCGCTTGGCGTCGTCCTTCGGCTTGACCGGATCGAACGTGCCGAGCTTCTCGATGAAACGGCCGTCGCGCGGCATGCGCGCATCGGCGACGACGACGCGGTAGAACGGACGCTTCTTGGCGCCGCCGCGGGCGAGACGAATTTTCAGGGACATATTCGTACTTTCCTTCGTTGCTCAGTCAGTGGTTACTTATCTTTACGATTGCGAGATGAGGGGGCGCTATCCTCCCCTTCTCCCCGCAAGGCGGGGAGAAGGTGGCGCGAAGCGCCGGATGAGGGGCAGCACAGGCCTCGACAGGCGAGCGCCCTTCGAAAGCCAATCCCCGCGGCCTGCGCTGCCCCTCACCCGGCCGCTTCGCGGCCACCCTCTCCCCGCTTCGCGGGGCGAGGGGTTTGCGCGGCGAGGGACGCGCCATTTCACATCACTTCTTCTTGCCTCCGAACGGATTGAACGGCGCGCCGCCAAGCCCCGGCAGTTTCGGCGCGCCGCCGAGCCCGCCGATCCCGCCAAGGCCCGGGAAGGGCGGCGGATTGTTGAACAATCCGGGCGGCGGCGCGTCGGGAATGCCGGAGCCGGAGCCGCCGCCCGGCAAGCCGGGCAGCTTGCCGCCCATCTCCTTGCGCATCGCCTCGATCTGCTCTTGCGTCGGCATCGGCATGCCGCCGCCAAGGCCGAGCATCTGGCCGAGCTTGGCCATCGGTCCGCGCTTGCCCGCGGACTGGCCCATCGCCTTCATCATGTCGGCCATCTGGCGATGCTGCTTCAACAGCCGGTTGACGTCCTCGACTTTCGTACCCGAGCCGGCCGCGATGCGCTTCTTGCGCGAGGCTTTGAGCATGTCCGGGTTGCGCCGCTCCTTCGGCGTCATCGAGGAGATGATCGCGCGCTGCCGGGCGATGATCTTTTCATCGAGATGCGCGGCCGCCATCTGCTCCTTCATCTTGCCCATGCCGGGCAGCATCGACATGATGCCGCCCATGCCGCCGATCTTCTCGATTTGGGCGAGCTGCTCGGAGAGGTCGTCGAGGTCGAAGACGCCCTTGCGCATCTTCTCGGCCATCTTGGCCGCCTGCGCCGCGTCGATCGCCTGCGCCGCCTTTTCGACCAGCGAGACGATGTCGCCCATGCCGAGAATGCGGTCGGCCAGGCGGCGCGGATAGAAATCCTCGATCGCGTCCATCTTCTCGCCGACGCCCAGCAGCTTGATCGGCTTGCCGGTGACGGCGCGCATCGAGAGGGCCGCGCCGCCGCGGCCGTCGCCGTCGGCGCGGGTGAGGACGATGCCGGTAATGCCGACTTGGCTGTCGAAATTCTTGGCGAGATTGACCGCGTCCTGGCCGGTCAGCGCGTCGGCGACGAGCAGGATTTCGTGTGGGCGGGACGCCGCCTTGATCTCGGCCATTTCGGCCATCAGCGGCTCGTCGATATGGGTGCGGCCGGCCGTGTCGAGGATGACGACGTCATAGCCTTGAAGCCGCGCCGCGGCCTCCGCCCGCTTGGCGATCTCGACCGGCGACTGGCCGGGCACGATGGCGAGCGTGTCGACGCCGACCTGGCGGCCGAGCACGGCGAGCTGCTCCTGCGCCGCCGGCCGCTTCACGTCGAGCGAGGCCATCAGCACCTTGCGCTTGTCGCGCTCGGTCAGGCGCTTGGCGATCTTGGCGGCGGTCGTCGTCTTGCCCGCGCCCTGCAGGCCGACCAGCATGATCGGCACGGGCGGCGCAGCGTTCAGCTCGATCGGCTCGCCCTCGCCGCCCAGCATCGCAACCAGTTCGTCATGGACGATCTTGACGACCATCTGGCCGGGCGTGATCGATTTGAAGACCTGCGCGCCGACCGCCTTGGTCCGCGCCCGGTCGGTGAACGAGCGCACCACCTCGAGCGCGACATCGGCTTCGAGCAAGGCGCGGCGCACCTCGCGCATCGCGGCGGTCACATCCGCCTCCGACAGCGCGCCGCGGCCGGTGAGCTTGTCCAGAATGCCGGAGAGCTTCTCGGAAAGGCTCTCGAACATGAGTTTCTCCTAGCGGCCCGAGCCAGCGCCAATCGCGCCCGGGGGCGCATCGCGCTGCCGGGCGGGAACCTCCAGCCTCTTAGGGCTGGTCGGCGGATCGACGAGGACGGGGCCTGACGAAATTTTGGGGAGGAGATAGGGGGAAGGGAGGGGGATGTCAAATCAGCAGCGCAGCCTATGTCTGTAATTTGATTTCGGCCTTATGCGACAGGCCACGAGTTTCTACCCAACATTGCTGACGACGATTGTATCGATTGCTGCAATATCGGCGTTCCTTGCTTTCGATTGGGTGGCTCGCGTTCTTCGAAAGTGATCGACAACTCTGGACACGGGCTGAGCAACTGACCCATCCGACGAGAGCGCAATCCGCCATTGTTTGGAACGCTGGCCCGAATGCGCCGGGAAAAGAGGCTGTCAGGGGTCTTCGACCGCGTAAGCGGCGCCATAGCCCGTTCGAAGAACGGGCGTCTTTCAGACACCCTACGGCGCCCTTGACAGCCTCTTTTCCCGGCGCGCCTGGTGTGCGTTCCAAACAATGACGGATTGCGCTCTCCACCTCGGCGCCCTTTCGCTGGCGCAGCAATCTTCGCCCGCCTCAACCGTCATGCCCGGCCTTGTGCCGCTTCGCGCCGCGTGGATGGCCGGGACAAGCCCGGCCATGACGGGCTGGGACCCGACATGAGCTGTCCTCCAGTCGTCGAGGTCGGCTCCGCGCGCCCTGTTCGTCGCGCGCGCCCTTCATCCGCCCCCGCCGTCATACCCGGCCTTGTACCGGGCATCCACGCCGCCGTGCGCTTCGGCGCCGCGTGGGTGGCCGGGACGAGCCCGGCCATGACGGGCTGGGACCCGACATGAGCTGTCCTCCAGTCGTCGAGGTCGGCTTCGCGCGCCCTGTTCGTCGCGCGCGCCCTTCATCCGCCCCCGCCGTCATGCCCGGCCTTGTGCCGGGCATCAACGCCGCCGTGCGCTTCGGCGCCGCGTGGATGGCCGGACGAGCCCGGTCATGACGGGCTGGGACCCGACATGAGCCTGTCCTCCTGTCGTCGAGGTCGGCTCCGCGCGCCCTGTTCGTCGCGCGCGCCCTTCATCCGCCCCCGCCGTCATGCCCGGCCTTGTGCCGGGCATCCACGCCGGAGTGCGCTTCGGCGCCGCGTGGGTGGCCGGGACAAGCCCGGCCATGACGGCCGAGGTTCACTTCGCGAGATCGGGATAGAGGTCGCGCCATTCCGGGTTGGCGTCGAGGATCAGTCTTGCCTTCCAGCGGCGCGGCCAGTGCTTCATGTTGCGCTCGCGCTGGATCGCCTGGCGGATATCTTCGTAGAACTCCATGAAAACCAAGCGCTTCAGGCCGTATTGCTTCGTGAAACCCTCGATCAGGCCTTCGCGATGCTCGAAGGCGCGGCGCGCGATGTTGTTCGTCACGCCGGTATAGAGCGTTCCGTTCGGGCGGTTCGTCATGATGTAGACCCAGCCGCCTCGGCGCATGACGAGAGAGTGGACGACGCGGACGGCAAGCGCAATCGTGACGTAACGGGATCGCCGGGCGTCATTGCGCGGAGTCGCTCGTTCTCCGCGCGACCGCGCGTCATCGGGGCGTGGATGGCCGGGACAAGCCCGGCCATGACGGCGGAGATGGTTCAAGAGTACCGATGGCTGCGCGACCCAAGAGAGCGCAATCCGTCATTGTTTGGAACGCTGGCCCGAATGCGCCGGGAAAAGAGGCTGTCAAGGGTCTTCGACCGCGAAGCGGCGCTTCGCGCCCTTGACAGCCTCTT
>JAJPHH010000100.1 GCA_021325385.1 Alphaproteobacteria bacterium | reverse complement strand
CGGCGGCCCTTTCCCAAATCCGCACATAGGCCTCCTGAAGGATTTCTCCCGCCAGGTCCCTTCGCTGGATGATACGAACGACCACGCCATAGAGTTTCGCCTGGGTCAGGCGATAGAGAGCGGCGAAAGCGGCGCGATCGCGGCCGGCGACGCGCGCGATGAGCGCCGCGAGGTCTTGCGCGTCCTTTTTCACGCCGAGGTCCATGCCCGGCTCAGCCTAAGCCAAGTCACGACAATGTGAAACGTCCGGACCGGTAGGCCGGCGCAAAGCAAAGGCGGGCGCATCGCGCCCGCCTCGCTTCTCCCGAGACTTTCTGGGGCGGGTCAGCCCGGGATCAGAACCTTGTTGATCACGTGGATCACGCCGTTCGATTGGAAGACGTTCGGAATGGTGATCTCGGCGGTGTCGCCTTTCGCGTCGGTGACGGCAAGATGCGAGCGCCCGCGCCGCTGCACGATCAGGTCCTCGCCTTCGACCGTCTTGAGCATGGCCTTGCCGCCGCCCTGATCGACCTTGTCGGCGAGGTCCTGCGCGCTCATCCGGCCCGCCACGACGTGATAGGTGAGCACCGCGACGAGCTTGTCGTGATTTTCAGGCTTGAGCAGCGTCTCGACCGTTCCCTTCGGCAGTATGGCGAACGCTTCGTTGGTCGGCGCGAAGACGGTGAAAGGCCCAGGCCCTGCGAGCGTGTCGACCAGGCCGGCGGCCTTGACGGCGGCGACCAGCGTGGTGTGATCCTTGGAATTGACCGCGTTCTGGACGATGTTCTTGGATGGATACATCGGCGCCCCGCCGACCATCACCGTCATTTCGGCGAAGCTCGGCGCGGCAAAGCTCGCCGCGCCAGAAGCGACGACCGCCGCGAGCAGACCGGCGCATAGAGAATTTCTGCGGTTCATGAATAGAGCTCCGTGGGTTGCCGCGCGTTCGCCGATGCGCGGATGCAGCAGATACGCAAGCCTCGCCGCGCGGTTTCAAAGCAGGCAGGAATTTTCGCCGCGCTCGAAATCGCGGCTTGGTGTAACTTTTCGCTTCGGCGCTCGTAGGAGCATTGGAGGCTGAAGGAGCGTTTTAACAATGTCCTCGCTTGCAACCGAGCCGATCGCCGCCATGCCGGCCCGCTCGCGCGTCGTCTATCGGCATTCGCTGCTCGTTCGCGTCACGCATTGGATCAACGCGCTCTGCTTCGTCCTGCTGCTGATGAGCGGATTGCAAATCTTCAACGCGCATCCTTCGCTGTACTGGGGCCAAGCCTCCTCGTTCGATCATCCGTTCATCTCGCTCGACGCCGTCCAGGACGCCAACGGCGACGTGAAAGGCGTGACGACCGTGCTCGGCCATTCCTTCAATACGACGGGCGTCCTCGGCGCCTCGCGCGACGATGACGGCGAGATGACGGCGCGCGGCTTTCCGACCTGGATCACCATTCCCTCCTATCAGGACCTCGCCACCGGCCGCCGCTGGCATTTCTTCTTCGCCTGGATTCTCGCGCTGAACGGCCTGGCCTATTTCGGCGATCTCATCGCCCGGCGGCGCGTCACGCGCGACTTTGCGCTGTCGCTCGCCGACTTGCGCTCGATTCCGCATTCAATCCTCGAACACGCCCGGCTGCGCTTTCCCAAAGGCGACGCCGCGCTCCACTACAATGTGCTGCAGAAGCTCGCCTATCTCTCGGTGATTATCGCCTTTCCGGTCCTCGTCCTTGCCGGGCTGACCATGTCGCCAGGCGTCGATTCGGGCTTTCCTTGGCTTCTCGAACTGTTCGGCGGGCGCCAATCGGCGCGGACGATCCATTTCCTCCTTGCGACGTACCTTGTTCTTTTCCTGCTGGTTCATCTCGTCATGGTGCTCGTCTCGGGAGTCTTCAACAATTTGCGGTCGATGATCACCGGCCGATATCGCATCGAGGAGGAAAAGCCATGAGGCGCGAGGATCAGCCGACGCGACGTCGCCTGCTCGCGGCTTTGACCGCCGGCGCCGCTGTCGGCCTTTCGGGATGCGACCGCCTGTCGCAATCGCCAGGCTGGTTGTCGCTTCTCGATTCGGCGGAAAGCCTGACGCGCCGCGCGCAGCGCCTGCTGATCGGCTCGCGCCAAGCCTTGGCCCCGGAATATGGCGAGGCCGACATCTCGAAAGTCTTCAAGCCGAACGGCTCCGTCGAGCCGGACGATCCCGATTATGTCGCGGCGAAGCAGGAGAATTTCGCGAATTGGCGGCTCGCCGTCGACGGGCTCGTCGAGAAGCCGCTCACCCTGTCGCTCGCCGAGCTGCGCCAATTGCCGGCGCGCACCCAGATCACCCGGCACGATTGCGTCGAGGGCTGGAGCTGCATCGGCAAATGGACCGGGACGCCGCTGAAAGAGCTGCTCGACCGCGCCGGCCTCAAGCCCAACGCCCGCTACATCGTCTTCCATTGCGCGGACACGCTCGAACAGACCCTCGACGGGACCGGCCGATATTACGAGAGCATCGACCTCATCGACGCCTTCCATCCCCAGACGATCCTCGCCTACGACATGAACGGCGCGAGCCTGCCGGTCGAGCATGGCGCGCCGCTGCGGCTGCGGGTCGAGCGCCAGCTTGGCTACAAGATGGCGAAATACGTCATGCGGATCGAGGCGCGCGAGGAATTCGCTTCGCTTGGTCGCGGCCATGGCGGCTTCTGGGAGGATCGCGGCTACGAATGGTACGCCGGGATTTGACTGCGGCGCGGCTGTCGCCTTCCCGCCGGTCGGCCGTTCACGGACGCCGTTTGCTTGACGCGCTTTGCCGCGGCTGTTAATCATGCCTCGCTGGCGAGGCAAAAAGATGTTTCTTATCAATAGATTGCCCGAGACGCGCGGCCGTTGGGACGCTGTCCGGCCCATTTCTCGATGACGGTCCGCTTCCATCGCGGCGATCTGCCCGACGGCGCCGATCTCGGCGCGGTCGTGGCGATCGACACGGAAACGCTTGGCCTCGACGTCAGGCGCGACCGGCTCTGCGTCGTGCAATTGTCGGGCGGCGACGGAACGGCGGAGGTCGTGCAGATCGCGCCTGGTCAGAAGCGCGCGCCCAATCTGGAAAAAATCTTCGCCGACCCCGCTGTCTTGAAACTTTTTCACTTTGCGAGATTCGATCTCGCCGCGCTCGCCAATGCTTTCGGCGTGATGCCGGCGCCGGTCTATTGCACCAAAATCGCCTCGAAACTCGCCCGCACTTACACCGATCGTCACGGGCTCAAGGACTTGACTCGCGAATTGCTCGGCGTCGATCTGTCGAAACTGCAGCAATCCTCCGATTGGGGCGCGCCCGACTTGAGCGAAGCGCAAATCGCCTACGCGGCGTCCGACGTGCTGCATCTGCACGCCTTGCGCGACAAGCTCGACGCCATGCTGACGCGGGAGGGCCGCATTGATCTCGCGCGCGCCGCGTTCGCCTATTTGCCTGACCGCGCCCGGCTCGATCTCGCCGGCTTCGCGGAGATGGATATTTTCGCCCATGCTTCGCCTTAACCAGGCCGCATTGGGCGGCGATTTCACCATCCCTTTTCTTTAACGCCTGTCATATTATGTGACGCCGGGGGAACGGAACTAAACCGTCCCGCTTTGGAGCTTCAAGGGGTGAACTACGCCGCCGCCGTCGAGCTGGGCGAATCAGCCTATGGACGCGAACGCGCGGCGGCGTTCGCTGCGGCGCAGCGCCATTCGAGGCTGGTCCGATTCCTGCGGCTCGCCATTCTTGGCGGCGCGGCGGGGACGATCGCGATCCTGGCGCTGATCGCGGTCTTCGATCCGTTTAGACATATTGTCGGGGACGCCTCGGTCGCCGGCCTGAGCCTCGATGGAACGCGTGTCGCGATGGACCATCCCAAGCTCGCGGGGTTCCGCAAGGACGGCCGGCCTTACTTGGTCAACGCCGAACGCGCGACGCAGGACGTGCTGCATCCGACCAAGGTCGAGTTGCGCGGCATCGACGCCGAAGTCGGCATTTCCGGCAACGGCGCTTCGAAAGTCACCGCCGATCGCGGCGTCTACGACGCCGCGACGGAGCATATGGAGCTGACGCAAAACGTGCGCGTCAAGAGCGATCAATACGACGTCCGCTTGAAGTCGGTGAGCATCGATTTCAAGGCCGGCGTCTATCGCTCCAGCGATCCGGTCGAGGTCGTCGCCAGCAACGGCGCGACGATCACAGCCGATTCAGTCGCCGCGACGGACAATGGCCGGGAGCTGACTTTCGAAGGACATGTACGATCTGTGTTGCAGGTCGGCGACGCCGCGCAGCGTACGGGCGCAGAGCTCAAGGGGGCGGATCAATGACAGGCGCGCAGCCATCCGCAGCGTCCTTCCCTCGAAAGAGGGAATCCAGCGCACCTCCGCGCTGCGAGGTTTGGCTCAGTCTGGATTCCCGCTTGCGCGCAGGGCTGTCCGGGGAAATTGAGGGTGAGTGGAACCGCCAGGAGCGCAGCCCTCGCAAAAACAACGAGACATCGAGAGTCCTTCGCCGGCTTCTGATTGTCGAGACTCAGAAACGAGCGCGCAAATCCCAAACACCGCGCCGCCATCGAGGCGAGCGCGCCTCAAGGCCGAGCCGGCTTCGCCGGTCGCTCCGCTGCGCTTCGCGAGCCTTG
>JAJPHH010000040.1 GCA_021325385.1 Alphaproteobacteria bacterium | reverse complement strand
TGCTCGCCGCCTTGCGCCCGGCGCTCGTCTGACCCCCCTCTATGCGCGCCGCCTCGCCAAATCATTCCTTCAAATCCGCCAATGGCCGCGTTTTCTCACGGGCTGTTTCGCGGGAATGACAGGTCTACCAGTCCGTGGGGGAACGGCGGGGTTTCGGGGGGACGAAGTATGAGCGCCGCGGCGGGTTTAATGACCGGGAAACGCGGCCTCGTCATGGGCGTCGCCAATGATCATTCGATCGCTTGGGGCATCGCCAAGGCGCTGGCCGAGCATGGCGCCGAACTGGCCTTCACCTACCAAGGCGAGGCGCTCGGCAAGCGGGTCAAGCCGCTCGCCGAAAGCGTCGGCTCGAAGCTTACGCTGCCCTGCGATGTCGAGGACATCGACTCGGTCGACAAAACGTTCGAGACGCTGAAAGAGCGCTGGGGCGGGCTGGACTTCGCGGTTCATTGCATCGCCTATTCCGACCGCAACGAGCTGAAGGGCCGCTACGCCGACACGACGCGCGAAAACTTCGTCCGCACGATGCTGATCTCGGCTTTCTCCTTCACCGAAATCGCCAAGCGAGCGGCCGCGCTCATGCCGAAAGGCGGCGCGCTGCTGACGCTGACCTTCGGCGGGGCGACGCGGGTCATGCCGAATTACAACGTGATGGGCGTCGCCAAAGCGGCGCTGGAGGCGAGCGTGCGTTATCTCGCCGCCGATTTCGGCCCGTCGGGCGTGCGGGTCAACGCCATCTCGGCTGGCCCGGTCCGCACCTTGGCCGGCGCCGGCATCGCCGACGCCCGTTTCATGTTCAACTTCGAGCGCGAGCATTCGCCGCTGCGCCGGCCGATCACGATCGAGGATGTCGGCGGCGCGGCGCTCTACCTGCTGTCGCCCCTTTCCGCAGGCGTGACCGGCGAGATTCATTTTGTCGATTCGGGCTATAACATCATCTCCATGCCGCATCCCGACGACGTCAAGGTTCTGAAAGGCGAGCGCGATATTGCGGCGGAGTGAATGCGCTCGCCCAACGCGGGAAGCTTTTGTCAACGAGCGGATTGTACATTCTGCGCGCAATTGTCGCGAGGACTTGATGATCGCTCCGCCCTTTTCATTCGCAACGTCATCCTCGCGTGAACCGGAATACGGAGAACCGCCTATGGCGGCTGGCTCGGTCTCGATTCCCGCCTTCGGGGGGCTAGCGCGATGGTTCGCGGCGTTGCTCCTGTGTTTTGTCGCCATGGCCGCCGCCCCGGCCTTCGCCAAGGTCGAAAAGAAGGAGGAGCGCGCTTTTCGCGCCTTCATCGAAAGGCTCTGGCCCGAAGCGGAAGCCCATGGCGTTTCGCGTACGACTTTCAATCGCGCCTTCCGCGGCGTGACCTTCGATCCCAAGATTATCGCTCTGACCGAGCGCCAGGCTGAGATCGTCAAGCCGATTTGGAGTTATATAATCGCCGCCGTTTCGGCGGAGCGCGTCGCCAAGGGGCAGGACAAGGCCGACGCCTACAAGGCGTGGCTCGCGAAGGCCGAGGACAAATACGGCGTCGATCCGGCGACGATCGTCGGGATTTGGGGGCTGGAGACCGATTTCGGCGGCTTTGTCGGCGCCGACAACGTCATCCGCTCGTTGGCGACGCTGGCCTACGCTCGCTTCCGCGGCGACTATTTCAAGGACGAGCTCATCGCCGCCTTGGAGATTCTCGAGGAAGGCGACGTGGCTCCGGGCCAAATGAAAGGATCGTGGGCCGGCGCAATGGGCCAGACTCAATTCATGCCGTCGAGTTTCCTGAAATACGCCGTCGATTTCGAGGGCCACGGCAAGCGCGACATCTGGACCAGCGCGCCCGACGCGATCGGCTCGACCGCCAATTATTTGAAGGAGCATGGCTGGCGCGCCGGCGAGCCTTGGGGGTTCGAGGTCGTTTTGCCGCCGGATTTCGCGCTGAGCGCTGCCGACGCTTTGAATTACGCGCCTTTCCGGGCCTTCGCGGCGCGGGGGGTCAAACGGGCCGACGGCAAGCCCTTGCCGGATACTGGCGAGGCGCAATTGCTGATTCCGGCAGGCTTGGGCGGGCCAATTTTCTTGGTGACGCCCAATTTCAAGGTCATCAAGAGCTACAACAATTCGACCTCCTACGCCCTCGCCGTCGCTCTGCTCGGCGATCGCGCCATGGGCGCAGGCGAGTTGCTTGGCGCCTGGCCGGTCCATGATCGCGGCCTGACGCTGGCGCAGGCCCGCGACATGCAGATCCGGCTCAAGAAAATGGGCTATGATGTCGGCAAGATCGACGGCAGGTTCGGCGAGACCGGTCAGACGGCGCTGCGCGCCTATCAGGAGAGAAACGGCCTCACGCCTGACGGCTATCCGACGCTTGCTTTGCTCGAGCGGCTGCGAAAGCATCCCTGAGACGCTTTGAGCGGATGGAGTCCGCGGTGATCGCTTTGAGACCATTGCTTCGAAAGATCGCCGGCGCGCGCGCCGCCAAGCTCATCGGCGCGGCCGTCTTTCTCTATCTGACCGGCGGCCCGGCCTTGCTGGCGAGCAGCGACAATTCGCAGACCTTCTGGATCGAGCAGCGGCAATTGGAGGAGCGCAAAGCCCAAGAGCAGAAAGCGCCGCCGGCGCCGCGCAAGGCGGCGCGCGAAAAACGCGATTTCGTGCCGACCGAGACGACCCGCGCCGGCGGCGACAGCGCGCCGGTCGCGCCGATCTTTTTCGTCGACGTAATCGGCGACAGCCTCGCGATGCTGACCGCGGACGGGCTAAGGGACGCCTTCGCCGACAACCCGAAAATCATGATCAACAGCAAGGCGCGCGATTCGTCCGGCCTCGTTCGGGACGATTTCTACGATTGGGTCAAGGCGGCCCGCGACCTGGTCGCCGAGCGGAACGAGAAGAACCATATCGATTTCGCCGTGATGGAGATCGGCCTCAACGACATGCAGGCGATCAAGCAGGGCGGCGACAGCTTCGACCCGCTGAGCGACCGATGGCGCGACATTTACGGCAAGCGCGTCGAAGCGGTGGCCGAGGCTTTTCGCCAGGCGCATATTCCGCTGGCTTGGGTCGGCCTGCCGCCAATGCGCAACGATCAATTCAACACGCAAGTTTTGAAGCTGAACGAGTTGATCAAGGAGCGCGCCGAAAAAGCAGGCGCAAAATATATCGACATCTGGAACGCCTTCGCCGACGAGAACGGCGCCTATGCCGCTTTCGGGCCGGACGTGAACGGCCGCATCGTTCGTCTGCGCGTCGCCGACGGCGTCTTTTTCACGAAGGCCGGCGCGCGCAAAGCGGCGCAATTCGTCGAAGGCGACATTCGCCGCGCCTATGACGCGGTCAAGCCCGCCGACAATATGGTCGATCTGCCGCCCGACGTCGAACAGGCGACGATCGACATCAACGCCGAAATTCGCCGAGAAATGGGCCTCGCCCCGAGTTCGAACGAAGCCGCTCAGCCCGCCGAGCCCAATAAGCCGCTGGCCGGGCCGGTTCTCCCCTTGACGGCGAGACCGATCTCGCCGGACGGCGCGCTGGCGACGAAGCCGCTCTGGACGAATGGCGCGGTCGCCGCGCTCGGCGTGCTTTCAAGCGGCGTCCAGCCGCCGCCCAAACCCGGCCGGGCCGACGATTTCGCCTGGCCTTCCAAGCAGTAACCGCCGCGAAACGAGGCGACATCCGCCATCCTTGTCGGGTCGGAAGCCATGTGCTAGGCGACCGCGCGACAAGAAACTTGGCGAATGGAGAGACGAAATGGCCGAACAGAATGGCGGCGCGGCGCCCGAATCCGCCAATGCTGCGCCGAGGCTCTCCGTTCTTGCGCAATATACGAAGGATTTCTCGTTCGAGAATCCGAACGCGCCGCGCTCGTTCGCTCCGCAACAGCAGGCGCCGAATATTTCAATCCAGGTGAACGTCAATGCGCGCCAGCTTGGACCGACCGATTACGAGGCCGTGCTGGTGCTCGAGGGCGGCGCGGGCGAGGGACAGAATACGCTATTCAAGTTCGAGCTGAACTATGCAGGCGTGTTCCGGATCGAAAACATTCCCGCCGATCAGCTGCAACGGGTGATCATGGTCGAAGGGCCGCGGCTGCTTTTCCCCTTCGCCCGCCAGATCATCGCCGAGGCCGTCAGATCCGGCGGCTATCCGCCGCTCTATGTCGATCCGATCGATTTCAACGCGCTGTTCTTCCAGCGCGTGGCCGGGGCGAATGCGGCCGCGGCGCCCACGGCTGGCGTCGCCTAAGCCGAACCGCTGCCGAGCGCCTGACCTGGTCTGAAAAAATGATCAGGCCGACGCCGCTTTGCTTTCCGCAGGCTCGGCCAGATAGCGCCGCCAGATCGCCTGCTCGCCAAAGCTTTCGACAAAGCGCGCATGCGCGGCGCGTTCTGCTTCGGTGATCAGCGGGCCGACGATCCGTGCGCGCTCGATCACCCGCGTCGCCGCCGTTCGAACGGCGGCGCGGCTTTCGACGACCTGCGGCGCGGCGAAGACCAGCGACTTCTGCCGGCCGCCGAGCAGTTCGCCATAGACTTCGACGAGAATCTCCGCATCGAGCAGCGCGCCGTGCCTGACGCGCCGGCTGCGATCGATGCGGTATCGATCGCAAAGCGCGTCGAGAGAATTCGGCGCGCCAGGATGCTTGCGTCGAGCGATCGCGAGCGTATCCACGATCCGGCTCGGCGCAATCGGCGGAACGCCGAGGCGCGCCAGCTCCGCGTTGATGAATTTGATGTCGAACTCGGCGTTGTGGATCACCAAAGGATCGTCGCCGATAAAGGCGAGAAAGTCCGGCGCGATCTTGGCGAAGACCGGATGCGGCGCGAGCGCCGCCGTCGAATGCCCATGGACGCGAAAGGCGTCCTCCGGCACGTCGCGCTCAGGATTGATCAGCGTGTGATAAACAATTCCGGTCGGAATCTGATGGACGATTTCGATGCAGCCGATCTCGACGATGCGGTGGCCTTCGGCCGGCTCCAGGCCGGTCGTCTCGGTATCAAGTACGATTTCGCGCATGAAGAAATTGGTTCCGCCCGATCATGCCGGCTATGCTGCGCAACAATCCTAGGGCCTTCGCCCGCGTCGTCTCGACAGGACAATCGGTTTCGATCACGAAATGCGCGCGGCGGCGCTTTTCGCGATCCGGCGCTTGCTTGGCCAGGATGGCGGCGAATCGCTCCTCAGTCATCCCTTTGCGCGAAAGCGCGCGGGCCTTTTGCACAGGTTCGGGCGCGCTGACGACGACGACGAGATCGACCGATTCATCCGACCCGGATTCGAAGAGGAGCGGGATGTCGGCAATGGCGACCCGCCGTCCCGCCTCCGCCGCCGCTCTCATAAATTCATCCCGCGCGGCGGCGACTTTCGGGTGGACGATTGCCTCCAGTCGCTTCAGCGCCGCGACCTCGCTCAATACCCGCTCGGCCAAGCGGACGCGATCGACCGCGCCGTCGATAACGACGCCGGGAAACGCCTCATCGATCTCGCGCGCCGCTTCGCCGCGGTAGAGTTGGTGAACCGCATCGTCCGAATCGAACACCGGCGCGCCGGCCTCGCGGAACATCGCCGCGACGGTGGATTTGCCCATAGCGATCGAGCCGGTCAGTCCGATCACGATCACGGCTCAGCGCTCGCTCGATTTCAAGATATCGGCTTCAATCAGCGCCCGCAGCTCCGGCGTCACGGTAGGCCGCGCCCCGAACCAGCGCTCGAATCCGGGCGCAGCCTGATGCAGCAACATGCCGAGCCCGCTGACGGCGCGCAAACCGCGGCCGCGCGCCGTCGCAAGCAGCGGCGTTTCCAGCGGAACATAGACGAGATCGGCGACGGCGGCTTGCGGCGGAAGCGGCGAGAGGTCGATGGCGAGCGGCTTCTGTCCGACCATGCCGAGCGACGTCGTGTTGACGAGAAGGCCGGCGCTCTCGAGCAGTCGCGGCAAATCGCGCCAAGAATGCGCCGAAGCGCGCGCGCCGAAACGCTCGACCAGACGCTCGGCGCGGTCAGGCGTACGGTTGACAATGAATAGCCTCTCGATCCGCCGCGACAATAAGCCGGCGATGACCGCCCGCGCCGCGCCGCCGGCGCCGAGAATGATGGCGGCGTCGGCCTGCTCGCGCCAGCGGGGCGCTTCATCGTCGAGATTGTCGAGAAACCCAGCGACGTCGGTATTGTCGCCGCAGAGCGCGCGGCCTTCGCGCCACAGCGTGTTGACAGCGCCGAGTTCGGCGGCGGTCGCCGTGAGTTTGTCGCAGGCGGCGAACGCGTCTTCTTTGTGCGGAACCGTGACGTTGGCGCCGACGAGGCCGTCCTTGCCGATCGACGCCGCGAAAGCCGGGAAAGCGCCGGGCGGCACCGCGGCGCGATCGTAGGAGCCCGCCAGGCCGAGCTTGCGCAGCCAATAATTGTGAATCAGCGGCGAACGCGAGTGGGCGATTGGCCAACCGACGACGCAGGCTCTCGGCGCGGAGGTCTCGCTCATAGCGCCAAGTATCCCTGAAGCCGCAGCCAGGCGAGGACTTTCAGCAAAGGCAAGCCGACGATCGTCGCGTGATCGCCGTCGATCTCCTCAAAAAGATGCGCGCCCAAGCCTTCGACTTGATACGCGCCGACGCTGCCGAGCGCCGTCTCGCCAGCGAGCGCCAGATAAGTCTTGATCGCGCGCGTGTCGAGCGGCCGCATGGTCAGGCGGGCGACCTCACTCTCTTCGAACAGCGCTTCGCCGCCGCGCGCGAAGCAGAAGGCGGAGGCGAGTTGATGCGTCCGCCCCGCCAGCAATTGCAGATGGCGTTCGGCGGCGGCCATATCTCGCGGCTTGTGCAGCACGCTTGCCTCGAGCGTCAGCGTTTGATCAGCGCCGAGGCAAAGCGCGTCCGGATTGCGGCCGCTGACCTCGAGCGCTTTGGCCCTGGCGAGGCTGGCGGCGAGCGCCGCCGGCGCGCCGCCGGCGCGCAAGAATTCCTCCTCGACCGCGCGCTCGTCGAGCCGCGCCGGATCCGTCGCGAAAGACAGGCCCGCGCTGCTTAAGAGCGCGGCGCGGCCGGCGCTGCGCGAGGCCAGGACAAGGCGCGGCCCGAGCCAAAGGCGCGGCGGCGAGTGGTCCACGCCGGCCTTCACCGGCGCTTCGTTGATCGGCATGTCGACGCTCACGCTTGGGCGATGAAGCGAAGGCTGTGTTCGCGATGCAGGTCGATGATCGCGGCTGCGGTCTCTTCGATCGAGCGCCGCGTGACGTCGATCACCGCCCAGCCGCGCTCGGCGAAGAGACGGCGCGAATGGGCGATCTCTTCCGCGACTGCCATCCGATCGACATAGGGCGTCTGGTGATCGGCGTTGAGCGCCAGCAGTCGGTTCTGGCGGATTTGAACGATCCGTTCCGGCGACGCGATCAAGCCGACCGGCAGCGGGTTGCGCAAATTCTCGACGGCTGGCGGCAAGGGCACGTTCGGCACCAGCGGCACATTGGCGGTCTTGAAGCCGCGATTGGCGAGATAGATGCTGGTCGGCGTCTTCGACGTGCGGCTGACGCCGAGCAGCACGATGTCGGCCTGTTCGAGATTTTCGGTGAGCTGGCCGTCGTCGTGCATCATCGTGAAATTCAGGGCGTCGATACGGCGAAAGTATTCGGCGTTGAGCATGTGCTGCGCGCCGGCGCGCGGCGTCGAGGCGGTGCCGAGATAGGATTGAAACAAGCTCAGGATCGGACTGAGCACCGAGAGGCAGGGCGACCCGGAAGCTTCGCAGCTCGCTTCCAGCCGGCGCGACAGTTCGGCGTCGACCAGGGTGAACAGCACGATGCCTGGCGCGTTTTCGATTTCCGCGATCACCCGGTCAAGCTGCGCATGGGTGCGCACCAGCGGATAGACATGCTCGATCGAGGCGACGCCCTGATATTGCGCCGCCGCGGCGCGAGAAGCGGCGATCAGCGTCTCGCCGGTCGCGTCCGAGACGAGATGGAGATGGAAATAATTGCGTCCCAAACGGGGCTGACCTTCCCACCGAGAAACGGGAATTGCTTATAGCCGGGGGACGAGGTTGTGGACAGATGGGGAGCGCTGGACGGGCCGCGGATCCGGCTCTCCTTCGGTCGTTGAAACGGGCTCAAAAACCGCACAGGCGAACCGCACGGGAAAAATTGAGCGACGGCCTGACGAGATGCGAGGGTTCAGGGGAAGATATCCAGCCAATGCACATGACGATTCGGGTTTTGCCGCCTGAATAACTTAACGAATCGTTAACTCCTCCACAGCCGGAGAAACCTTTGCTCCTAGCCTGCGGATCGGTGGACGACTTGTTCAGCGCGAGCGAACGATTGCGTTTGAGCGCATTCAGCGCCTAAGAAGCAATAAAAGTCTCTTTGAAAGAGATTCTTTTTAAGAGCGCCTTTCGCGGATGGGATTGGGATGGACGAAACGGCGCTTCAACGGGTCTTTCGCGGTGAGAGCAATGCGCGGCCCCCGATTTGGCTGATGCGTCAAGCGGGCCGCTACCTGCCCGAATACCGGGCGCTGCGCGCCAAGGCCGCCTCTTTTCTCGATCTTTGTTACGACCCGGAACTCGCCGCGGAGGCGACGTTGCAGCCGATCCGCCGGTTCGGCTTCGACGCGGCGATCCTGTTCAGCGACATTCTCGTTGCGCCGGACGCGCTTGGCGCCAAAGTCTGGTTCGAGGACGGCGAAGGCCCACGGCTCGCCCCAATCGCGACGGCCGAGGCCTTCGCCGCGCTCAGGAGGGAGATCGATCTCGCCCGGCTTGCGCCGATTTTCGAGACCATCCGCCGAGTCAAGGCCGTGCTTCCGCGCGAAATCGCGCTGCTCGGCTTTTGCGGCGCGCCATGGACGGTGGCGAGCTATATGGTCGCGGGCCGCGGCGCGCCGGACCAGGCGCCGGCGCGCCTGCTCGCCTATCGCGATCCGTCTCTCTTTCGGGCCTTGATCGAGCGGCTCGTCCAAGCCTCGATCCGATATCTCTGCGCGCAGATCGAAGCGGGGGTCGACGCTGTGCAGATTTTCGATTCCTGGGCCGGCGTTCTGCCGAGCGCAGAGTTTCGAAAATGGTGCTTTGCGCCGCTCAACGACATTGTCGCCGGGGTGAAGGCGCGTTGGCCGCAAACGCCGATCATCGCGTTTCCGCGCGGCGCGAATCAGCACCTCGACGAGGTTGCGCGCTCTTCAGGCGCGGACGTCGTCGGGCTCGATACGTCCGTCGATCTCGGCTTCGCCGCCGGTCTGCAGCGCCTCAAGCCTGTCCAAGGCAATCTCGATCCTTTGGCTTTGCTCGCGGGCGGCGCGGCGCTCGATCGGGGGACGGACGACATTCTCGATAGGCTCGGTGGCGGCCCTTTGATCTTCAATCTCGGCCATGGCGTTCTGCCGCAAACCCCGATCGCTCATGTCGAACAATTGGTCCGTCGAGTGCGGCGATCCTAGGAAGCGCTGATGGCCGATTTTTATCTTTGGATCAAGGCGCTCCATATTTTGGCGGTGATTTCGCTCATGGCCGGCATGCTCTATCTGCCGCGGCTCTTCGTCTACCACGCCGAATCGCCGCCCGGCTCGCCGCAAGCCGAGACGTTCAAGATCATGGAGCGGCGCCTGCTCAAGGCGATTCTCAACCCGGCAATCATCGTCGTTTGGCTGACCGGGCCTTGGCTCGCCTATCAGTCGGGCTTCTACCAATCGCATTGGCTGCAGGCGAAATTCGTGTTGGTTCTGATCCTGTCCGGGTTTCACGGCTACTTTGCCCGGATCGTGAAGGCCTTCGCCGCCGACAAAAACGTCAGGGGCCCGCGCTTCTATCGCATCCTCAACGAAATCCCGACCCTTCTGATGATCCTCATCGTGGCGCTGGTCGTGGTGAAGCCGTTTTGAGCCGTTGAATCGCCGCTCGTCTTTCATGATTGAAAGATGCGGCGAAGCGGATTATGTTGCCGCTCTCTCCTCCAGCAGGCGCTTCCTGCGGCCGGCGGGCGATTTGAACCGCCTAGCATTTTTAGCGGTCGAGTGAAGCGGCGCTCTCCATAAAGAGAGTTTCCGCCCGTCTGCTTATCCCTACCTTCCTCGGCCGCCGGCAAGGGCCGAGCCTTAAGGAACCCCCCATGCGGGAAATCAAGCTCCAAGACCTCAAACAGAAATCGCCCACCGAACTCCTCGCCTTCGCTGAGGAGAACGAGGTCGAAAACGCCTCGATCATGCGCAAACAGGAATTAATGTTTGCGATTCTCAAGCAGCTCTCCAGCGCCGAAGTCGAGATCATCGGCGAAGGCGTTGTCGAGGTCCTCCAGGACGGATTCGGTTTCCTCCGCTCGCCTGACGCCAATTACCTGCCCGGGCCCGACGATATTTACGTCTCGCCGTCGCAAATCCGGCGGTTGAGTCTTCGGACCGGCGATACGGTCGAAGGCGTGATCCGCAGCCCAAAGGAGGGCGAGCGTTATTTCGCGTTGCTCAAGGTCAACTCGATCAATTTCGAGGACCCGGAAAAAGCGCGCCACAAAGTCCCATTCGACAACCTGACGCCGCTTTATCCGGACGAGCGACTAAGGCTCGAAATCGACGATCCGACCAAGAAGGATTTGTCATCGCGCGTCATCGACATTGTCGCGCCGATCGGCAAGGGCCAGCGCGCGCTGATCGTCGCGCCGCCGCGCACCGGCAAGACCGTGCTCCTGCAGAACATCGCTCAGTCGGTGACCGCCAACCACCCGGAATGCTATCTCATCGTTCTTCTCATCGACGAGCGGCCCGAAGAAGTCACCGACATGCAGCGCTCGGTGAAGGGCGAGGTCGTCTCCTCCACCTTCGACGAACCGGCGGCGCGCCACGTCCAGGTCGCCGAAATGGTGATCGAAAAGGCCAAGCGCCTGGTCGAACATGGTCGCGACGTGGTGATTTTGCTTGATTCCATTACTCGCCTCGGCCGCGCCTACAACACGGTCGTGCCGTCCTCAGGCAAGGTTTTGACTGGCGGCGTCGACGCCAACGCGCTGCAGCGGCCGAAGCGCTTCTTCGGCGCGGCGCGCAACATCGAGGAAGGCGGATCGCTGACCATCATCGCGACCGCCTTGATCGACACCGGCTCGCGCATGGACGAAGTGATTTTCGAAGAGTTCAAAGGCACCGGCAATTCGGAAATCATCCTCGACCGCAAAGTGGCCGACAAGCGCACCTTCCCGTCGATGGACATCACCCGCTCCGGCACGCGCAAGGAGGAGTTGCTCGTGCCGCCGGACATCCTCAAGAAGATGTACGTCCTCCGCCGCATCCTCAACCCGATGGGCACGGTCGACGCGATCGAGTTCTTGATCGGCAAGTTGCGCGAGACGAAGAACAACGCGGCGTTCTTCGAGTCGATGAATACATAGCTATAGAAACAAGAACGCCTCTCAATGCCCCTCGAACGCGATTAGCGTCCGGACCGGCACGTCGAGCTTCCGCAGCTTGTCCGCGCCGCCGAGGTCGGGCAGGTCGATGATGAAGCAAGCGGCGAGCACTTCCGCGCCCATATTGCGCAGCAATTTGATCGCGCCTTCCGCCGTGCCGCCGGTGGCGATGAGGTCGTCGACCAGCAGGACGCGCTCGCCGGCCTGAACCGCGTCTTCGTGCATCTCCATCTCGTCGATGCCGTATTCGAGCGAATAGGCGACGCGCACGGTCGTATGCGGCAGCTTGCCCTTCTTGCGGATCGGCACGAAGCCGGCCGAGAC
>JAJPHH010000108.1 GCA_021325385.1 Alphaproteobacteria bacterium | reverse complement strand
GTGCCGCAGATCCAGCTCGGCCGCGTGATCGCCGCCGGGACGCCCGTCTTCTCGATCGTCAACGATCGCGATCTCTGGATCGACGCCAACCCGAAGGAATCGGACCTTACCTATGTCCATCAAGGCCAGCCGGTCTCGATCTCGGTCGACACTTTTCCCGGCCGAACCTGGCGCGGCAAGGTCGGCGCGATTGCGCCGGCGACCGGCGCGCAATTCGCGATCCTGCCGCCGCAGAACGCCAGCGGGAACTGGGTCAAGGTCGTCCAGCGCGTGCCGCTGCGCGTGGAGTTCGATCCCGATCAGGATACGAGCGACCTACGCGCCGGCATGAGCACGGTCATCGACATCGACACAGGCCGTCAGCGCACGCTCGCCGGCGCCTTCGCCGACATCGTCGCGATCAAGGACGGTCTGCTCGGCGGGCTGATTTCGAAATCCAAGGCCGCGCCTTGATATGAGCGAGCGCGCCGAGCAGGAGATCGCGCCGATCGTCCGCGTCATGCTGACGGTCTGCGTGATGATGGCGACCATCATGCAGGCGCTGGACACGACCATCGCCAATGTCGCCCTGCCCTATATGCAAGGCGCGCTGTCGACGACGCAGGACCAAGTCAATTGGGTGCTCACCTCCTACATTGTCGCCGCGGCGATCATGACCTCGCCGATCGGCTGGATGTCGGTGCGGTTCGGCAAGAAAAAGCTGTTCATCGTCTGCGCCGGCGGGTTCACCATCGCTTCGATGCTATGCGGCGCCGCGCAAGACATCGACCAGATGGTGCTCTTCCGCCTTTTGCAGGGCGTGTTCGGCGCCGCCCTTGTGCCGCTGTCGCAGACCGTCATGCTCGAAATCTACCCGCCGGCGCAACGCGGTTCGGCCATGGCGATCTGGGGCATGGGCGTGATGCTCGGCCCGATCATGGGCCCGACGCTGGGCGGCTGGCTGACCGATAATTATTCCTGGCGCTGGGTCTTTTTCGTTAATCTGCCGTTCGGCGTGTTGACCGTGCTCGGCCTCTCCGCCTTCATGACGGAGAGCAAGACCAACCGTGACGCGCCCTTCGCCTGGTTCGGCTTTCTCACCCTGTCGCTCGGCATCGGCGCGCTGCAGATGATGCTCGACCGCGGCGAGGACCAAGGCTGGTTCGGATCGAGCGAAATCGTGATCGAGGCGATTCTCGCGGCGGTGGGCTTCTATTTCTTCATCGCCGATTCCGTCACGTCGCGGCGTCCGTTCATTCCGCTCGGCGTATTCCGCGATTGGAATTTCGCGATCGCGCTCGTCTTCATGTTTCTCATCGGCGTCATCCTGCTCGCGACTATGGCGCTGGTGACGCCCTATTTGCAGAACTTGATGGGCTATCCGGTCCTCTCCGCCGGCGTTCTGCTTGGCTCGCGCGGCCTTGGAACGTTTTTCGCCATGTCGATCGTCGGGCGGTTGATCGCCAAGATCGACGCTCGCCGCTTGATCTTCTTCGGGCTGGCGCTGGCCACCGGCTCGCTTTGGTACATGGTCTATTGGTCGCCGGAAAGCTCGGCGCAGTCGATCGCGATCGTCAGCGTCGCTCAAGGCGTCGGCCTCGGCTTCGTCTTCGTGCCGCTGAACACGCTTGCTTTCGCCACCTTGCCGGCTCAGCTTCGCACCGACGGAACGGCGATGTGGACGCTGATCCGCAACATCGGCTCCTCGATCGGCATATCGGTGGTCATCGCCCAGCTGACGACGATGACGACGACTTTCCACAGTCAGCTCGCGGAGCAGGTCTCCCCCTTCAACGACGCGCTGCGCGCGCCGGGCGTCGCCGCCATTCTATCGATCTCGACAGAAACGGGTCGCGCCATGCTCGATGCGATCTTGACCCAGCAAGCAGCGATCATGGCTTATTCCAATGATTTTCTGTTGATGATGTTCGTCAGCTTGGCCGCGTTCCCACTTCTCTTCCTCTTGCGCTCGTCCAAGGCGCCGTCGGCGCCGAGCCGGCGCGACGAGCATGCGGCGGTTTTGGATTGAGCGCGTTTAAAGGCTCTCTTAAACGAACCGGCGCAGCGCTCCTAAACCAAAAGCGCGCCAGGAACATACGATCGCCAATCTTGCTTGATAGACGGACCGTCGAGCGGCCGGAGTGAGCCTCTCGGCTGTTCTGTCTCGTCACAGCAGATGGAGATTCAGCCCATGTGCGACTACAGCCTGCACAATGTCGACTCCAGACCGGCCAAGGCCGGGGATCGATTGCGGACGACGGAATTCGCGCTTTCCGGCACGCGCGGCTTTTCCGCCGTCGGCCGCCCCGACGTCGCGGTTTGCCTGCGTCCAGGCACGGAGCTCGCTTTTGACGACGACGTGGTGACCTATCGTTCGCTCGGCTTTTTCCCGCACCGGCGCCTGCACGGCAAGGTGGCTCAGTTCCGGCAGATCAATATGGATCAGCCGCACACCCATCATGACGCGTTGGAATTCCCGGACGGGCAAGTCGTTCTGGTCACCGATCTGCGTCCAGGTCAGACCGCTACCGTACTGACTCTGCCGCATGGCGTCGAAACCGCTGATGAGCATCATGCGCATGAGCGCGAGGCGGCCAATCTGGTCGCGCCGCTGATCTGAGCTAATGCGCAGCGGCGTAGCGCGCCGCGACCGCGCCCACGGCGATGAAGATCGCCGCGAGCGCGGCCAGGATGAGGCGTCGCTTCAAAGCGTGAGCCGCCGCGCGTTTCGCATAAAGCTCGTAGGCTCTCGTCGTGAACACGCCTGAGCGCCGGGCCAGCCATTTGCCCAGCGCGCCGCCAGGGACGGGACGCGCGCCATAGATGGCTCGGACCTGTCCGGCGATCACCGCGTAAATCGCGAATAAAGCCGGCGTCATCGTCGCCAAGATCGGCGCCCGCGCCTCGATCCACAATGCCCATAACTTGTCGCCAGCCGCCATCTCGCCCGCGATCCAACCGAGCAGCGCGCCGCCGGCGTAAATCAAAATGGGAAAGCGGTTGAGAAGACCCGACACCAAATAGGCGCCGAAGACCAGCGGCGGTATGCCGAGCAAAATGCCGATCGCGAGCAGCGGCAGATTTCCTTGCGCGATCGAGGCGAGCGCCACCACATTGTCGAGACTCATTGCCGCATCGGCGAGGATGATGACGCCGACGCCGGACCAAAAACTGCGGCGACGCGCATTTGGACTGGGCGTTATGGTCTCGTCTTCGTCTTCCGCTCGCGCGGCGCGCGCCAGCAATTCGATCGCGATCGCGAGCAAGACGACGCCGCCGATAAATTTGATGAGCGGCAAACGCAGCAAGATTCCGGTCGCTGCGGCGAACGCGAATCGCAGTCCGATCGCGCCGCCGACCGCATAAGCCATCGCGCGCCGACGCTGAGCGGCCGGCAGAACCCGCGACGCCAGCGCGATCAGGATTGCATTGTCCCCGCCGAGCAGGAGATCGACCGCGGCGAGTTCGAGCGCCGCCGCGACAAAGCTCCAGTTCGGGGGCCAGTCCGAGATCATGCGGCGGAGTTAGAGGGTGTTTCGCCATTCGCGCAAGCGCGACCCTGCGGCGCGGCGGCCTTATGGTAGTCTCGCCTCGATTCTGCCAAGGAGGCGCGCGGATGGTCGACGAGGCCAAGCTGAAGACTTTGCGCGATCTCTATCGCGACGCCAAAGGCGGCGAAATGCACGATCCGCATTTCCGAAAACTGGCCGAAAAGCTGTTTCAGGGCGGCGACCGTCGCAAATGGCCTTTCGCCGGCGTTGCGACGTTTCTCGACGCGCCCTATCGGCCGGACGCGCCCGATCTGGCCGATTTCGGCGGGATCGACGTCGCGCTGATCGGCGTGCCGATGGATCTCGGCGTCACCAACCGCGCCGGCGCGCGGCTCGGACCGCGCGCCGTGCGCGCCATCGAGCGGATCGGGCCTTATGAGCATGTGCTGAAAGCGGCGCCGCTCGTCGACGCGCGCATCGCCGATGTCGGCGACGTGCCCATGCGCTCGCGCTATTCGCTCGAGAGCTGCCACGAAGACATCGAGGCGTTTTATAAGCGCATCGTCGCGGCCGGCGTGGTTCCGCTCAGCGTCGGCGGCGATCACTCGATCGTCTATCCGATTCTGAAGGCGGTCGGCGCCGAGCGGCCGGTGGGCCTGCTTCACATCGACGCGCATTGCGACACCGGCGGGCCCTATGAAGGCTCGAAATTCCATCATGGCGGCCCGTTCCGCCAGGCCGTGCTCGACGGCGTGCTCGATCCCGAACGCGCGATCCAGATCGGCATTCGCGGCGGCGCGGAATATCTTTGGGAATTCTCCTATTCGTCCGGCATGACGGTCATCCACGCCGAAGTAGTCGTCGCGATGGGCGTCGAAAAGGTGATCGCCAAAGCGCGCGAAGTGATCGGCGACGGGCCCGCATACCTTTCCTTCGACATCGACAGCCTCGATCCGGGGTTT
The DNA here is from genome assembly GCA_021325385.1 of Alphaproteobacteria bacterium. Lineage (GTDB taxonomy): Bacteria > Pseudomonadota > Alphaproteobacteria > Rhizobiales > Beijerinckiaceae > Roseiarcus. The sequence goes on along the minus strand of JAJPHH010000108.1, from coordinate 195 downwards.
GCGCCGGGCACCGGCACGCCGGAAGTCGGCGGCTTGACCCCGCGCGAGGCGCTGGCGATCGTGCGCGGCGCTTACGGTCTCGATTTCATCGGCGGCGACGTCGTCGAAGTCGCGCCGCAATATGACGCGACGACCAACACCGCCCAATGCGCGGCGCAGATGCTGTTCACGATGTCGGCTTTGATGGTCGAGGCT
>JAJPHH010000049.1 GCA_021325385.1 Alphaproteobacteria bacterium | reverse complement strand
GGGCGGAGCGCAAGCGGAGCACCCGCCATGGCGCCGCGCGGGCAGACATCGTGTTGCGCGTACCTTTGTGGCGCCATGGCGGGTTGACGGCGATCGGGCGGCGTGGCCCCGCGGTGTTGAAAGCAAGCCTGACTGAGGCGCAGTCCTTCCCCGGACAGGCCTGTGCGAGCGCGAGAAAGGATTCTTCGACGCTTCCGATGCCGCCGAGCGCAGATGAAACCACGCGCCTCTGTCCCTGTCCCCGCTTGCAAGAGAGGGTTGGGAGAGGGCCAGCACGCGGCGTCCGGCTGATCGCCGAATCACCCCTGCTTAGTTCATAAGGCCCTTTGATGAAATTCCCGCCGTCCTTTCTCGATGAAATCCGGGCTCGCGTCCCGGTTTCCGAGGTCGTCGGCAAGCGCGTCAAGCTGAGGAGACAAGGCCGAGAATGGGCGGGCCTTTCCCCATTCAACGTCGAGAAGACGCCGTCCTTCTTCGTCAACGACCAGAAGGGCTTCTATCACGACTTCTCCGCCGGCCGGCATGGCGACGTGTTCCGCTTCCTGATGGAGACGGAGGGCGTGAGCTTTCCCGAGGCGGTCGAGCGCCTCGCCGCCATGGCGGGCCTGCCGATGCCGGCGATCAGCCGGGAAAGCGAGGAAGAGGAGAAAAAGCGCGCCTCGCTCCATGACGTGCTCGCTCTCGCGGCGCGCATTTTCGAAGACAATCTGCAGTCGAGCGTCGGCGCCAAGGCGCGCGGCTATCTCGCCGATCGCCGCGTCGACGCCAAGATTCAACGCGATTTCGGCCTCGGCTACGCTGCGGGCGAACGCTACGCGCTCCGCGACGCGCTCGCCGCCAAAGGCGTCGCGGTCGACCAAATGATCGCGACCGGTCTCCTGATCCACGGCGAGGACATCGCCGTGCCTTACGATCGTTTCCGCGACCGGATCATGTTTCCCATCCATGATCGCGGCGGCCGGGTGGTCGGCTTCGGCGGCCGCGCCATGGAGCCGGGCGCGCCGGCCAAATATCTGAACTCGCCTGAGACCGAGCTCTTTCACAAAGGCTCGCTCCTCTTCAATCATCATCGCGCCCGCAAAAGCGCTCATGACAAGGGCGAAGTCATCGCCGTCGAAGGCTATGTCGACGCCATCCAGATGAGCGCGGCCGGCTTCCCGCAGACCGTGGCCCCGCTCGGCACGGCGCTGACGGCGGAGCAGTGCGAACTGCTCTGGCGCATGGCGGGCGAGCCAATCCTGTGCTTCGACGGCGATAGCGCCGGCCGCAAGGCCGCGTTCCGGGCGATCGACACGGCTTTGCCCCTGATCGGGCCGGGCAAGAGCCTGCGCTTCGCCCTTCTGCCGGAAGGGCAGGATCCCGACGATCTCGTGCGCTCGTCCGGCCCGGCCGCGGTCGAGGATGTGTTGAAGGAGGCTAAGCCTCTGGCGGAAATGCTCTTCCTGCGCGAAACGGAAGGCCGGAGCTTCGACACGCCCGAGCGCCGCGCCGCCCTTGAGCGGCGCTTGCGCGAGCTCGTCGGAACGATCGCCGATGAGCCGCTGCGCCGCTATTACCGCGACGACATGGAGGCGCGTCTCGCCGCGTTCTTCGGCCTCGACCGCAGCTCCGCTCGCGCCGGACCGCGGGCGCGCGACCGCGCCAGGCGGAGGCCTTTCGGCGATCCTGGGCCGCGCTTGGGCTTCGCCACCGAGCCCTTGCCCAATCCGCCGCCGCTCGCCGCCGCCAAAGACGCGCCCGGCGACGTCGCCATCCTGGCGATTGCGATCAATCATCCCGATCTGCTCGCCCGGCACGCCGAGGCGATCGCAGCGCTGGACGTGTCGAACCGCCGCCTCGCCGCTTTGCGCGATCGCCTGCTCGACTTTGCCGCCGAGCCGACCGCCGACGCGCTCGCCGCCGCCTTGGCGGAAGCCGGGCTGGCCGGCGAACGGGACCACGTCTTGCGATTGGCCGCAAGAATGCCCGATTGGCGCGTTCTGAAGCCCGAGGCGGCCGAAAGCGACGCGGAGCTGTTTTTGCGCCAAAGGCTTGAGAAAGCGGCCTTGCATCGGGAAAGGACGGCGCTAAATAGGGAGCTGAAACTGGCCGAAAAAGCGCTTGCTGAGGATTTCAACGAGCAGAATTTCGCCAGGCTGCGCGACATTCGAGAGAATCTTGCCAATTTGACCGGCGCCGAGGCCGTGATCGACGGGGTCGGCGGGTCTGACCCGGAAGGGCGGATGATCTGACCGCCTTGAGGGTCTCGGAGCGCTGCGCTTCACCGATGATTAGAGGGATAGGCTGAGTTTTGACCCGAAGGCGAATCAGCCGTCTCGAAATATCGATCGCGAGGCTTGGCCTCGCTTAAGGGTTTCTCGAAAGGGTCGCCTCGCAAGGGACGGCCCTTTGATCGGTTTGACAAGCGACCGCGGCGACTGGATTTAGGAGCGAGTAGAGATGGCGAAAAAGGACGAGCAGAAAGCCGAAGGCGAAACCGCCGTCGCCGAGACTGCGGACAGCCCTTTGCTCGATCTGACTGACGCCGCCGTCAAGCGGATGATCAAGATCGCCAAGAAGCGCGGCTGGGTCACCCATGACGAATTGAACGCCGTCCTGCCTTCGGAAGAGATTTCCTCCGACCAGATCGAGGACATGAATTCGATGCTCAACGAGATGGGCATCACCGTCGTCGACAGCGAGGACGCCGAAGAGAGCGAGAAGGAAAGCGCCGAGGCCGAGGAGGAGGAGGCCGAAGGCGGCGAAATCGCCGAGACGCCGCGCTCGACCGCGGTGACGACGCGCTCGTCCGAGCCGGCCGAGCGCACCGACGACCCCGTCCGCATGTATCTGCGCGAGATGGGCTCGGTCGAGCTTCTGTCGCGCGAGGGCGAGATCGCCATCGCCAAGCGCATCGAGGCCGGAAGAGAGGCGATGATCGCCGGCCTGTGCGAGAGCCCGCTGACCTTCCAGGCGATCATCATCTGGCGCGACGAGCTGAACGACGGCAAGATCCTGCTGCGCGACATCATCGATCTCGAGGCGACCTATGCCGGCCCCGACGGCAAGAAGGCGCCCAAGCTCGACATGCCGGCGCCGAGCGCCGAGCCTTTCGGCGCGCAGCGCCCGGCGGCGACGGCGCCGGCGACCGCGCCGCAGACGCCGCCGGAGGGGTTCGACGGCGAGGCGCCGCCGCCCGGCGAGAGCTTCGACGACGACGACGATTTGGAGAATTCCGTATCGCTCTCGGCGATGGAGGCCGAGCTCAAGCCGAAAGTTCTCGAGACTTTCGACCGGATCGCCGACGCGTACAAGAAATTGCGCCGGCTGCAGGATCAGAACGTCCAGAACAAGCTGAAGAACGAGGCTCTGTCGCCCGCCCAGGAGCGCAAATACAAGCAGCTCAAGAAAGAGATCGTCGCCGACGTCAAGTCGCTGTCGTTGAACCAGAACCGCATCGACGCGCTGGTCGAGCAGCTCTACGACATCAACCGGCGCCTGATCGGCCTCGACATGAAGCTGATGCGGCTCGCCGAGAGCCATCGAGTCTCGCGCGAAGACTTCTTGAAGAACTACCAGAATTCGGAGCTCGATCCGAAATGGCTGTTGCGCGTCTCCAAGCTCGGCACGCGCGGCTGGAAAGAGTTCATCGCCAAGGACAAGGATCAGATCAAGGATTTGCGCGGCGAGATTCACAGCCTCGCCACCGAGACCGGCCTCGAAATCCAGGAGTTCCGCAAGCTCGTCCAGATGGTGCAGAAGGGCGAGCGCGAGGCGCGCCAGGCCAAGAAGGAGATGGTCGAAGCCAATCTGCGCCTCGTCATCTCGATCGCCAAAAAGTACACCAATCGCGGCCTGCAATTCCTCGATCTGATCCAGGAAGGCAATATCGGCCTGATGAAGGCGGTCGATAAGTTCGAATATCGGCGCGGCTACAAGTTCTC
>JAJPHH010000034.1 GCA_021325385.1 Alphaproteobacteria bacterium | reverse complement strand
TCGTCCGGCGGGACCTTTGCGAGTTCGCGCGACTCTTCCAGGCTGGCGAGCTCCTCGACGCCGCGCATCAGCATCAGCGCCGGCAGCATGCAAAGGCGCGCGATGACGGTCAGCAGCCAGCCGGCGAACGCGGCTGGACTGCGGATCGTGGCAACGCGCCGGTAGACGACGATGAGCGCTTCTTGCACCACATCTTCGATGACCGAGGCGCGGTGGCAAAGGCGGCGGGCGTAGCGTCGAATGTCCGGCTGCAGCGCCACCAATATCTGCGTCAGCGCGCGCCGGTCGCCCGACTGCGCTGCGAGCAGGAGATCGTCCGGTACGCGCGCCAAGGCGGTCACCCCTTCGTTGGCTCGCGCCCGGCGATGGCGCAGGCAGGGCAATAGCCGAACATGCCGGTGAGCAGCGTCACGACGCCGGCGCCGCCAAGCAGGAGCCCGAGCGGCGAAGCGGGCAGCGCGACCACGCCGCAGACGAGCATCAAGCCCCCGCCGATCAGCCTGGCCGCGCGCTCCCGCGCGCCGACGTTCTTCCTATACCACATGGCTCCGCCCTCCGGTTCTTGACGCGCCGCAATGGCGCATTCGTCCGGAGAAGAGGGCGCAAAACCCGGCGCCGGGGTCGCGGCGCGAAAAATAATTTGAGGCGGCGGCTTCAGCAGGCGGGCATCGGCCGTGTTGACGCCGCTCCTGCGGATGGCGATGTTCACTCCCGTCCCTTTGGGAGTTCGCTCATGAAAATCGGCGTCATCGGTTCGGGCGTCGTCGCCACGACTTTGGGCGGCGGATTTTTGAAACATGGCCACGAAGTCGCGCTCGGCACGCGCGAGCCGGCCAAGCTCGCGGACTGGCGGGCGAAAAATCCTCGCGCCAAGGTCGGAAGCTTCGCCGAAGCGGCGGCGTTCGGCGAGATCGTCGTCCTGGCGGTCGGCGGCGCGGTCGCGCTCGAGGCTTTGGCGCTGGCCGGCAAAGAAAATCTCGCCGGCAAGACAGTGATCGACGCTTGCAATCCGATCGGCGGCGGGCCGCCGGTGAACGGCGTGCTGAGCTTCTTCACCAGCTTGACGGATTCGCTGATGGAGCGGCTGCAAAAAGCCTATCCCGACGCGCATTTCGTCAAGGCGTTCAACTCGGTCGGCGCGGCGCAGATGGTCAATCCGAAATTTGCCGGCGGCAAGCCGACCATGTTCATCTGCGGCAATGACGCGGCCGCCAAGAAGCAAGTCGAAGCCATTCTCGATCAGTTCGGCTGGGAGACGGCGGATATGGGCGCGGTCGAAGCCGCCCGCGCGATCGAGCCGCTCTGCATGCTTTGGTGCATTCCGGGCGTCGGCCGCAACGACTGGTCGCCGCACGCTTTCAAGCTGCTGCGCTAAGCGGCCTTGCGACGAGCGAAGCGACGAGGCGCCGCCTCGGCGCGATGCTTTCCCAAAGGAGCTTGCGGCGTCGCGGACGCGTCCGCCTCAGACGGCGCTCCTCGCCGGACTTCCGCCGTCCGGCGCGCCGCCGGCCGATCGCTCGCTCAGCTTGGCGAGCTTGGTCCACAGGAACGCCAGTTCGAGGAGAACGGCGCAGCGCTCCACGCTTTTCATATGGAGAGCGTCTTCGATGCAGGCCCTTGCGAGACGGCGATACTCCGCCGCCCGGCCCCTTGGGCGTTGATCATCCATTCGTCCAGCGACGCAGAATAAGCGCCCCTCTGCCGCACCGCACAAGAATCGTGACGAGCGGAATGTTCCGTACGCTTCAGCCTAAAATTTGAGCGGCAGGTGATCTTTGTGAGGAAAAGAGGCGCCTTTTCGCGCCGCCGCAAAGAAAGGCGGAGCCGCGGCCGAGCAATTGTCCAGCTGGGTACGGCCGCGCGCCGGCCGCGCGATGGCGTGGCTTAGAGGAACGAATGGAACAGTTGGCGCGTCGGTCGGGTTACAATGTTAATTGCCGGAGGGGCCTGTTCTTCTGCCGGAGGGGCCCGTTCTTGACGACGCAAGCCGAACATGTCCCGCCGCCGGAAACAATCCTGTTCGTCGAAGACGATCTGGTGACCCGGCTGGACATGGCCGAGTATCTACGGCAGGCGGGCTACACGGTCGCCGAGGCGGTCAACGCCGCCGAAGCGGTGGAGGCGCTCAATTCGAAGCTCGCCATTGATCTTGTCGTGACGGATATGCGCATGCCCGGCGATATGGACGGCTTTGCTTTGGCCGAATGGATTCGCGCCAACCGCCCGGGCGTCGCCGTCATCGTCGCATCGGGCGATGAACTCGCGAGCGAGCGGGCGGAGGCTTTGGGCGCCTTCGGCGCCTTCCTCGCCAAGCCCTATACTGGCCGGGCCCTACTCGACGCGGTCGGAGCGGAGTTGGCGAAGCGGCCGCGCGACATAAGCGGCGCGGCGAACGCGTCTTAGCGCCTCGTCCCGGCGAACCGCGTATTCCGCGGCGTCGCTGTCGGCGTCGTTTGGAGCGGCGATCGTCTCCACCAAAAGCCTCGCCGCGATCGCGGCGAGGTCGAAGCTCGGCTCAGCCGTCAATACCAGCGGCAATGCAGGCGGCCGAACGGACCGCGCCAGCAGCGCCGCATCGGGCCGGGACGCCAGCCCGGACCGCGGCACCATCCGCCTGGGCCGCGCCAGCGGCCAGGCCCGCAGCCCTGCGCGACATGGACGATGTCGGCGCCGCTCGCCAGCGGCGCGATCGGCATCGCCGCATCGGCGGCGGCTCCCATGAGAAAGGCGGCCGCGCCGGCGACGGCGCCGAGCGCCGAGAGGCGAAGCGAAAATCTAGCCATCGGATTCTCTCCTTGAGCGCCCCCCCAAGGGGAGGATGAGTTCGACGACATGAACTCGGCGTGAATGGCGAACGCGGCAAGACGCCGCGCCGGTTCACGGCGTTTACCGAGTCTCGCCTTTATTGGCCGCGAATCGAAAACTTTGTTATGATTTCTTAAAGCTGAGGAGGCGGCCCATGCAGTCTCCAGGAGACGAATTGGCTGGATTGCGGCGCTTGGTTGCGGCTCTGAAGTCCAAAAGCTTGACCATTTACGAGAACAAGCAGGATGTGACGGTCAGAGAGGCTTGGAAGTTGGAGAACAACATCAAGTTCCTCGAGACGGTTCTTAAGCGCGTGAAGACCGCTTCCTAACCCGCTGAGATCGCAAGGGGCTCGGCCTTCGTTTGGACACTGGACGAAGGATTGACGCGGCGACGTCGATGCGCTTGCGCCGAAATTTCATGCCGGCGCCACAATCGGTCTATTGGCTGCCGCGCGAATGACTCGCTCCCGCGCGCCGCCGTCCTGGGTACCGCCGTCCTGGGCGCCCTTGTCGACCGCGCTGCGGCGCGTCAGATTGCCCGTCCCGCCCGAATCCTCCTTTCAGCGTGATTGACCAATGATTTTTCAGCGCAAAGCTTTCGTCATGCTGTGCGGCGCCGCCGCGCTCGCGGCCGCCCTTCACGGCGCCGCCTTCGCCCAACAGCAGCCGGTCAATCCGCGCATCGCGCTGGTGATCGGCGAAGCCGCCTATCCCGATCAGCCGCTGGCGACCACGGCCAACGACGCCGGCCTGATCGCGCAGACCTTGCAGGCGGCCGGCTTCGACGTGGTCGGCGCGCGCGACCTCGACGAGAAGTCGCTCAGGCAGGCTTTTCGCGATTTCCTCGACAAAGCGAGCGCCGCCGGGCCTGACGGCGTCGATTTCGTCTATCTGTCGGGCCGGGCGCTGCAATATGCCGGCGACAATTATTTCGTTCCGGTCGACGCCCAGCTCGCTCGCGACGTCGACATTCCGATCGAGGCGGTGAAGATCGCCGACTTCACCCATGCGCTCGCCGCCATATCCGGCCGCTCGCATATCGTCGTCGTCGACGGCGCCCGCGCCAACAATTTCGCGCAAGGGACGCCGCTGGCGCCCGGCCTCGCGCTGGTCGACGCGGAGCCGGGCGAACTCATCGCCTATAACGCCGCGCCGGGCACCGTGGCGCCGGACGAGCAGGGGCCGTACGGCGTCTACGGCAAGGATCTCGCCGGCGCCTTGCGCCAGGGCGGCGTGCCGATCGACGATGTGTTCGCTCAGACGCGGCTGCAGGTGAACCAGGATACGCAGGGCGCCGTCGTGCCGTGGAGCGCGTCGAACCTTTCCGCGCCCGTCTATATTTTCGAGCGCGCCGCCGATACGCCGCCGCCGCGGGTCATCGCCGCCACGCGCACATTGGAGACCCGCCCGCTGCGCTCGCTCGGCGCCGAGGAGGCTTACGCAGCCGCGCTCAGCCGCGACACGCTGCAAGCCTATGAGGATTACCTCGCCGCCTATCCCAATTCGCGCGAGGCGCGGCGCGTTCGCGCCATCCTCGCCGCGCGCCGCGAGGCGGCGTTCTGGCGCCATTGCGTACGCGAGAACTCGCCGCGCGATTATTGGACCTATCTGAAGCGCTACCCGAACGGACCGCATGTCGCCGATGCGTCGCGACGCTTGGCCCTCCTCTCGGCGCCCGAGGCGCCGCCGGCCGATTTCGAACCGGTCGAATTCGCCGACGTGCCGCCGCCGCCGCCGGATGAAGATTTCTACGAGGAGCGGCCGGTCGCCTATTTCGGCGGCGACGATTTCGGCCCGCCGCCGCCTCCGCCCCCGCCGGATTACGTCCCCGATTACGGCGAGGATTGGCGCGACCTGCCGCCGCCGCCGCCGCCGCGCGAATATGGCTATTTGCCGGTCCTGCCGATCGCGATCCCGCTGATCGCCGGCGCGGTCGCCGTCGATCTGCTTCATCACAGGCATCGCGAGACCGAAGAGCGCAACGGCGTCGCGCCGCCCGGCGTCGGCTCGCGCGTGCCCGGGCAAATGGCCTCGGGGCAGGGCGCCGCCGCCCCCGCCGCGCCGCCGCCTCTGCCGAAAGGCGTGACGCCGAAGCCGCCGCCTCCGCCGCAGCCCGCAGCGCCCAAGCCGCTCATTCCGGGCACGCCCGGCGCGCGGCCGGTCTCGACCGCGCCGGCCGCGATCAAGGCGGCGCCGCCGCCGGCCGGAGGCGGGCAGGCTGCGCCGCCGCCCGCCGCGCCGCAGCCGCAAGCGCCGGCCGGGCACGCTGCTCCGCCGCCGCCCGCGCCCCAGCCGCAGCCGCCGGCCGGCGGCGGCCACGCCGCGCCGCCGCCCGCCGCGCCGCAGCCGCAAGCGCCGGCCGGGCATGCTCTGCCGCAGCCTGCGCCCCAGCCGCAGGCGCCGGCCGGCCACGCTCTGCCCCAACCTGCGCCTCAACCACAGCCGCCGGCGGCTGGCGGCCATGCCGCGCCGCCGCCCGCCGCGCCGCAGCCGCAGGCGCCGGCCGGCCACGCCCTGCCGCCGCCCGCGCCGCAGCCTCAGCCGCCGGCGGCCGGCGGCCATGCCGCGCCGCCGCCCGCCGCGCCGCAGCCGCAAGCGCCGGCCGGGCATGCTCTGCCGCCGCCTGCGCCCCAGCCGCAGCCGCCGGCCGGCGGCCATGCCGCGCCGCCGCCCGCCGCGCCGCAGCCCCAGGCGCCGGCCGGGCATGCTCTGCCGCCGCCGCAGCCAAGCCACGCGGCGCCGCCGCCGGCCGCGCCGCAGCCGCAGCCGCAGGCGCCTGCAGGCCATGGAGGGGCGCCCGCGCAACACGCCGCGCCGCCGGCTCCACGGCCGACGCCGCCGGTCGAGCGTCCGACGCCGCCAGCGCCGCGGCCTACGCCTCCGGCCGAGCGTCCGGCGCCGCCGGCCCCGCATCCGGCGCCGCCCCCGCCGCAGCATGCTGCGCCGCCGCCCCCGCAGCCGGCGCCGCCGGTCCAACATGCGCCGCCGCCGGCGCCGCATCCGGAGGCTCCGCCCGCCCCGCATGCCGCGCCGCCGCCAGGGGGGCATGGCGGGCCGGGTTGTGGCGGCAAATCGCAACCGCCCTGTCCAAAATGACGCGGGCGAATCCAGCCGGTTGAAAAAGTCCGCCGCGCCTTGACCGAGAGGCGCGGCGGCGCCGTTTGCAGCGACGGTCGCTGACGCTCGCGGCGCGGGGAGATTGGACCGTGGGCGACGATTGACGGCGGCGTCGCAGCCTCTCGTCCGGCTGTGGGTTTCTCTGTGTTAACCTGGCGGACGCCGCGCGCATAACTTAAAGTTTAACCTTGCGCGCTTCTATGCGTGTGGATCAGGCGTCAGCAGGCTCGGCGTTCGCTGTGCGATGCTCGCCGCCGCTCCGTATTCCGGTCGGCCGGGCGGACGGACAGTCCGCCGCCCGGATCGGGCACGAGGACGTCATGCTCGCCATCGCCGCGTTCGGCATGCTTTCCGGCGCTTTGTGCGCGCGCTACACGAGCGTCCTGACGATCGCCGTCTCGGCCGCGGCGGCGGCGATCGGCGTGGGGCTCGTCGACGCGGGCGCGAGCCACAGCGCGCTGCATGCTCTGTTCGCGGGATTGCGCGCCGCCTGGTCGCTCGAACTCGGCCTGCTGACCGGATTGGCCTTCGACCAGTTCGTACTGCGCGCCGATCCCGCCTGAAGCGACGATTATTGATCATCATGACCGGCGCAAATCGCGCTCGGCGACAGGCGCTGAAGCAGCGCGCAATAGACCGAACCCGGGGCGGCCAGCCAACTCAGCGCATTGCCGACAATGGCGAAATCTCGGCGCGGATCGAAATTTCCGGCGGCGAGGGCCGCCTTGATGCGCCGTACTCGCTCCAGCGCGGCCGGATCGTCGGCGTGACGAAGCGCGAATTGGTCAAGCGCGTGCGCGATTGCGGCCTTGTCGCCCGGCGTGACCTCCGCCGCGCGGCTAGGGATAGCCGCCGTCAGCGCCGATATTGTAGCCAGAGCCGCGACTGTGCGGAATGGAATTGCCATAATAGTCTCGCGCTCCGACGTCGAGCAAATAGGGCGCCTGCGTGAGGTTCAATCCGGTCCCGATCGCCGGCGACGCCGTCGTCGAAAGCCTGTAGGCGCCAGGGCAGGGCTGCGGCCCCGACGTACCGCCGCATGTCCCGCCGCCGCCGGGGGAGGCCAGGCCCGGATCGGCGACGATGCTGCCGGCGAGATCGATCGCGCCCGCCGACGCGGCCGCCCACGCGGAAAGCGACGAATAGGGCGCGCCGGCCCAGGTCCATGAGGCCGGGCCGCTGCTGGCATTGTAGTACTCATTGTTGACGATCGTGAGGTTCGCGTCGCCTTCGTGGTTATCGGCGTAGAAATTGGCCTTGGTCCCGGCCATGTAGCAGATGATGTTGGCGAGAACGCCCGAGGCGAATTTCCCCTGGTTTACGCTGACGCAATTCGCGTTCTTGTTGTTGTACGACGTCATATTGTAGACGTAAAGGATGCCGGCGCCGGCCTGCTTTGTCGAGAGGTTCAACTCGCCGCCATATCCGCTCAACGCGGATTCGTTGTTTTCGGTGACGCCGTACCGGATCGTGTTCGGGCCCCAGGCTCCGCTGGCGCAACCGCCGCAAGTCTCGACGCCAGGGCCGTAATTGTCGTGGACATAGAAATATTGCGCGGTCGCGTTCGTCACCGCGCCGTCGAGATCGAGGCCGGCGAAGTCGCAGGCGTTGCTTGGCCGGCCCGTCGGGTTCTCGTTGTAGGCTTCAAAAAACTGCGCGACGACGTTGTTGGCGCGATACATGAACACCGCGACCGGGCCGCCGCAAGTCGCGACATTGGCGCCGTTGTCGTGAGCGAGCAGGAACTGCATCGTCCCGCCGTTCACGTCGTTGGCGAGGACGCCGTTGCCGCTGACGCCGCCAAGCGTCGCATGGCCGCCCATATTCCTCACTTCGATCGATTGATAGACGACATTGGTCAAGTTCGACGTCGGGCCGACGCCGCAAGCATAGCCGGTGACGCCCGCATCGTCCGGACTGGTCGGCCCGGCAAGCCCGGTCAAAGTGAGGTTGAGGAGGAAGACGCCGTCGATCGCGCCGCAGCCGCCGGAGAGCGGCGCGCCGATCAGAAACACCTCGGCCGAATTGTCCGCCGACGCCGTCGTGTTGGCGCCCTCGATCGTCGCGTTCTCGACCGTGACGCGGCTCATCGTGCGCCCGCTGCCGTTCTGGATCAACATCCCGTATTGCGTGGCCGTACCATTGGCCGAAATCGTCGGCCCGTCCCAGACGAAGCCGGAAACGCCGTCCACTTTGACGACGGACGATTTCGGGCCCTTGCCGCCGTTATTCGCGCCCGGGCAATTCGAGTCGATCGTCGCGATTCCGGCGCCATAGTTCGTCACAGTGAACGGGTAGGCCTGAGACGAGCCGACGACGTTCGAAAAGGTGAAAGCCAGGCAGCCGGCAAACGAATCGCCGCCCTTGAAGCGCAACGTGTCGCCGCCGTGATAGGTCAGCGCATTGGCTTTTCCGATGGTCTGGCACGGCGTCTCGATCGAGGCGCAGTCGTTCGAGTCGCTGCCGGAGGCGGCGAAATAGTAGGTCTTGGCGGCGAGATTGTTGTTGCTGGTCACGACGATGGGCGGGCATGAGCCGGTCGCGCCCTTGAAATCCGTGGCGACGCAGCCGATCGTGTGGGCGCCGTCGGCGAGAGAAGTCGAGTTTAACGTCGTCGCGTATGGCGCGGCCGTCGCCGCCGCTCCGACCGCGACCCCGTCGACCAGAAGTTGCACGCTCGCAATCCCGCTCGCGTCGCTCGCCGCCGCCGCCAGTTTGACGGACGAGCCGCTGATCGTCGCGCCCGCGCTCGGCGCGACGATCGAGGCGGCTGGCGGCGCGTTGTCCAGTTGAAGCGAACTCGCCGAGGCGAAAGACGGATTCAAGGCGCCGGAAATATCTTGATTGACGTTGCCGTCGATACGGTTGTCGCCATACGTATAGAGCGTATTGGGCGAGGTGCCGTTCTCCACGCCAAAATTGGCGTTCGCCGTGATCACCGAGCGGCCGAGCAGGACCTTGGCGCTGTTCGCCGCGAAGAGGCCGTCGCGTCCGTTGCCGGTGGCGCTGACATTGTCGATCGATACGGTCAAAGCGGGGCCGGCGCCGCTTGCAATGTTGATCCCGTCATTCTCGTTGTCGCTCGCCAGGCTGTTGGAGAGAGCCAGGCTCGCCGTACCGCCGCTCTCGGACTGGGTGTCGACAAGGATTCCCCAGCCATTATCGACGGCGGTGACGTGATCCATCACGCCCGCCGCGTTTTGCGCGCCGCTCGCAGGTTGAAAAGAGAAGCCTGCGGAGGAATTGTCCGAAGCGGTCACGTTCGACAGCAGGAACCGGGTCGAGGCGGAGGCCGCTCGGATCAGCACGCCATTGCCGGCCGCGCCCGCGCCGACGAAACGCCGGATGACGCAATTGGCGACGGTGAGGCTGCCGCCGGCGTTGAAGGCGATCCCGTTCGATCCGACGCCGAGCCCGTCTATGTCGAGGCCGCGCAAGACGATGCTATCGCCCGGACCGGCGTCGATCGTGACGGCGTTCTCGCCCGCCGCTCGCGGCTCCACGACGGCCGCGCCGACCCCGTCATCGACGACGCTCACCGATTTGGTGATCGTGATCGCGCCGTAATCGGCAGGATCGAGCACGTCGACCTCGCCGCCGGCGGCGACGACGTCATGCGCGTATTGGAGCGAGCGGCAAGGATTGGTCGGCGCGCCGCAGCCGGCGGCGTCGACGCCGTGGCCGGACACCCAGACGCGAGTCATTCCCGCCGCCCGCACGGAGAGGGAGCAAAGACACAGAGCGCCGAAGATCGCCGCGACGAGCGGAACAGCTTTATTCACCCGGAAGCCCCTTCTGAAGCCGGCGCGTGAATAGCGCTCGCGGCCGGCGACATTAGGGCTGCGGGGCAAGGGTGAACTTTCGGTAAAATCGTTCGATAAGATCGATCAGGGGCTGATCGTCGAGGGGCGGACCGAGGCGCCGCGAGACGAAGTTCAAAGGTTCTTCACGCCAATACGCGCGAAGCGGTCGAACATGAGTCTCCCTCGCAAAGTCGGGCGGGAGCCGAAGCTCCCGTCCGCTCATTTGCCGTTGATGGCGATGCGCTTGACGTTGGACTGCGCTTGCGGCGACTTCGGCATGGTGACGGTGAGGACGCCGTTTTTGAACGTCGCGGATATGTTGTCTACGTCGACATCCTCGACCGGGATGCGCCGTTCGAAGCGGCCAAAGAAGCGCTCGCTGAACAGCCGATCCTTGTCTTCGGTCTCCGTCTTCTTTTCGCCCTTGATCGCCAGGACGCCGTTGGCGAGCTCAACCTGGACGTCCTTCTCTTCAAGTCCGGGCAACTCGGCCAGCACCTTTACGTCCTTTTCGGTTTCGCTCACCTCGATCTTCGGCCAACCCATCGCGCCTTCGGAAAACCGATTCCCGAAAGGCGTCAGGTCGAAGCCGCGGAAGAAGTCGTCGAACAGACGGTTCATATCCCGCTGCAAGGCGAAGAACGGATCGCCGCCGCGGCGCGTCTCGAGATCGCCGCCGCGAGTCCAAGGGATCAGGTCTCTAATCGCCATGATGATCACTCCTCCTTTCACGAAAGCCCATGGCCGCGGCGCAGGCGACGCCGCGGGAGGGCGCATGTTCCAGGCGGGCCTTGCTCAGGCCGCGGCTTTGGTTTCCAGCTGGCGCTGTCCGGCGATGACCGCGATCTTGCGCGGCTTCATCGCTTCGGGCAGCTCGCGCACAAGGTCGACCTTCAACAGGCCGTTATCGAGCGAAGCGCCCTTGACCTGGACGAAATCCGCGAGATCGAACACACGCCGGAACGCCCGTTCCGAGATTCCCTGGTAGAGGTATTGCCGCTCGCCCTTGTCGGCTTTGCGGCCCTCGATCGTGAGCGCGTTTTGGCCCGCCGTTATCGTGATCTCGTCGGGCGAAAAGCCGGCCACGGCCAGGGAAATCTGGTACTGATCGTCGCCGATCCGCTCGATGTTGTACGGCGGATAATGGTCATCGCCGGTCCATCGGGTCGACTGATCGATCAAGTCCAGAAGGCGATCGAACCCGACCGTCGATCGCCAGAAGGGAGCGAGCTCTGGACCTCTCATAGCCACATCCTCCTTTGAGCAACGTGGTAGGAGAGCGCCGGACCGCCCGGCGCCCGCATCTCCGGGCCCCGTGCCGGGCGCCCGGAGCCGCGCTCCTTGCGCGACGCTTTTGACCTAGAAAACAGCTCCGCGATTTCAAGACCCTAGGCCGTATTGGCGCGAAGCCACATCGACGACACGAGGACATTGATTCAGCGCGGGCGGCTCCCCAGCTTTTCCCCTGGGCGGCCGCAGAGCCGTCCTTTCTCGGAATTTGCCCCGAACCTGGCGTCGGGCGACGCGAGCCGCCGGGGCGTGCGTTGGATTGGCAGGGAGACGGAAATGAGAATTGCGCAAATCGCTCCGCCGTTCGAGAGCGTTCCGCCGCGCCTTTACGGCGGAACCGAGCGTGTCGTTTCTTATCTTACCGAGGAGCTGGTCAAGCAAGGCCACGATGTGACCTTGTTCGCGAGCGCCGATTCGATCACCGCCGCTAAACTCGTTCCCTACGTACCCCGCGCCTTGCGCCTCGACGAGCGCGCGCATGATCCGATACCGCACCTCATGTCGATGCTCGACCAGGTTCGCGAACAGGCGAGCGATTTCGATATCCTCCACTTTCACATCGACTATGTGCATTTCCCGTTGTTCAGGCGGGACGCCGCGCGCACTTTGACGACGCTGCATGGCAGGCAAGACCTGCCGGACCACATGGCTTTCTACGCGCGATTCGCGAACATGCCGTTGGTGTCGATTTCCGACGCCCAGCGCGCGCCATTGCCCAAGGCCAAGTTCGTCGCGACGGTCTATCACGGCCTTCCGCTCGACCTGCACAAGCCGACCTTTGACAATCGAGGCGGCTACCTTGCCTTTCTCGGCCGCATATCTCCTGAAAAGCGGCCTGACCGCGCCATCGCCATCGCCCGCGCCGCCGGCGTCCCGCTCAAGATCGCTGCGAAAGTCGACAAGGCGGACGAAGCCTATTTCCGCGACATCATCGCGCCGCTTCTGGAAGGGCCGGGCGTCGAGTTCATCGGCGAGATCAGCGAGCGCGAGAAGACCGCCTTCCTCGGCGAGGCGGCGGCGCTTCTGTTTCCGATCGACTGGCCAGAACCGTTCGGCCTGGTGATGATCGAGTCGATGGCGTGCGGAACCCCGGTCCTCGCGTTCCGCTGCGGATCGACGCCGGAGATCGTCGACGACGGCGTCACCGGCCGCATCGTGTCCGGGATGGACGAGGCGGTGCGCGCCATTCCCGACTTGTTGGCGTTGGATCGGCGGGCGGTTCGCCGCCGCTTCGAGCAGCGCTTCTCGTCGGCGCGCATGGCGGCGGACTACCTCGGGATATACCATTCCATGTTGGCGCTGGGGCCCCATCGCGCGCATCGGCGCCGGCGCGCCACCCCCGAGAATGCGCTTTCGTTGCGAGCCGGCCGTCGCGACCTTGGCGTTGGCGCTTTATCCAACGCCTGGACCATGCTCCCCAAGAGCGTCCTTTCGAGCCTCGCCGCCCATCGTCGATCGATCAGAGAGGCGCCCGCCGCTTCGCCCAAGCGGGAGCAAACGACGGGCGACTCAGACCGGTGGACCGATTGAAGCCTTACGTGATTTCCGCCTCTTGACCGCTAACACGCTGAAACCAAATGGAAGGGCGCCGGCTGCCGAAACGGGGCCGGCAGGCCCCGGCCGCGATTGGCGGTTCGGGGGCGGCGATCTTGCGCCATGTTGCTCGTGGATGAGGATATGGGATGAGAACCGTTCAGACTATGACAAGCTCCATGCCGGGAGCGGCGCCCGCCAATGACAACCAGCGCGCCGCGCTCATGGCGGGGCGTTCGTCATTGCCGGACGGCGCCGTCGCGCGCATCTACAAGCCCTCCCGTTCGGCGACGACGTCGGGGAAGGCGCGCGCGAAGGGCTGGCGCATGCGGTTCGAGGCCAGGAGCGCGCCCTTTATCGAGCCGCTGATGGGGTGGACGGGCAGCGACGACCCGCTGACGCAGGTCGAGCTTAGTTTCCCGAGTGCGGCCTCCGCGATCCGCTACGCGCAACGGCAGGGCCTCGCTTATTTCGTGCGCAGCGCAACAGAGGCGTCGCCGCGCCAGGAGCATGAGACGCTCGCCGCGCGCTCGTTCTTCCACGCGACGCTCGAAAAGCTCGGTCTGCAGAAGCTGGAGACGAGCTACCAGAGCGCGGTCGACAGCGCGGCGAGCCGGAGCGATCCGCCAAGCCCGGAGGACTGGGCGTCGCCGATGGACGTGGTCCGCGATCGGAGCCTGTCGCTCGAGGCCAAGCGCTCCATCCTGATCAACTGGGCTTATGCAGAGTACCTGGCGGACCAGGCCACGAACGAAGGGATGCCGGAGAATGGCCGGCCCTCGCGTCTCGATGAGGTCGAACAGGCTTTGCTTGGGCTGGAGCGCGAGGTTGCAGCCGGCGCAGCCGGGCAGACCGATGCGGGCGTCCGCAAAGCGGCATAGGCGCGGATCCGCCGCCGCGCCGCGCCGCCCTGCCGGGCCCGGATGCAGAGCGGGCGAGCCCGCCTTCTACTGCCGATTGATCGGCGTCAGCGATCCGACGCTGACGCCGTTGCCGTCGATGTAATTGTCCGAATAGGTGTCGATCACCGCGCCATTGACGGTCCACCCCACGCCGTTGCCGGTCACCATCGAGTGAGCGATGCGGAGAATCGCCCCTGAACCATAGGCGCTCAGGCCTTGGTGGAAATTATTGCTGGCGATGGAGTTGAACAGCGAAAATGTCGATGCGCCTTGTACATCGTAGCCGATCGTGTTATTGTACGCTGCGCAATTATCGGCGCTTGCGGTAATGTTGTCGCCAAATACCGCGAACCCCTCAGCGTTGCGGCTCGCCTGGACTCGATAGAAGTCGGCTTGGGCGCCCGAGCCGACATAGATCCCATCGAGGCTGTTGTCAGCGACAAGCGTGTCCGTGATCGCCAAGGCGCTCGACGCGTTCGGGTTGAAAAGAACGCCGGCGCTTTGAAAATGGCGAATGACGCTATTTTGGATCGTCAGCGCCATGCCGGAATTGAAGAGGATCCCATAAGCTCCGGTTCCGAGTCCGTCGATGTCGAGGCCGCGCAGCGTGACGACGTCGCTCGCGCCCGCATTGATGGCGATGGCGTTTCCGGAGGCGGCCTGCACGCCGGCCGTGCCGACGCCGTCATTGACGATGCTCAGCGCTTTGTTGATGACGATCGGCCCGTAGCCGGCCGGATCGAGCACGTCGATCTCGCCGCCGGCCGCCACGATGTTGTCGTGGACGTACTGAAAGGTGCGGCAGGGCGAAGCCGGCGCGCCGCAGCCGGCGGCGTCCGTTCCATGGCCGGAGACCCAGGCGCGGTTCGACAAGGCGTGGGCCGGCGAGAGCGCGACGAGCAGCGAGAAGAGCGGCGTCGCTGACAGCAAAGATGTCTTGATCATCTTCAAGTCCCCGCGTTGAGGCTCGAGTTCCGAGCCGGCCGGCCCGTTTCGCGGCCGGTCAATTCCCGTTCAGCATCGTCAAAGTTCCGTGAATATTGACGACCTGATTGCCCAGAAACGATTGTCGCCGAAGCTGCCGATCACGGCGTTCGTTCCGACGTAAGCGCCGGAGTAGCCGTTTCCCATGCCGATCGACCGGGTCAGCGTCAGCGTGACGTTTCCGCTTGGGTATCCGGTGGCGTAGAACCCGGTGTAATTGTTGCTCGCATTGACGTCGTTCGCCGCGAGAACGTTTCCGACCGACGTGGAGTTGGACCCGTCCAGCTCTATGCCGTAAAAATTGTTCTTCGCCTCGATGTAGGAAATCGTCCCTTGGACGATCGCCGACCCTTGCGGATAGATATGTAAGCCGGCGCCGCCGTTCCCCAGGAGAACGGTATTGGATATCGATACGATGACGTTGACGGTCGGCGCCACGAATATGCCGTCCGAGTTAAAGCTTTTAACGGTACAATTGATCATCGTGAGGCTTCCGCCGGCGTCGAGCTCGACGCCGCTTTTGCCGGTTCCAAGCCCCTCGATCTCCAGCCCCTTCAGAAATACTTGGTCGTTATTTCCGGCATTGATCAGGATGGCGTCCTGACCCGAGACGCTTTGTTGCACGCCGGCCGCGCCGACGCCGTCATTGACGATGCTGAGCGCTTTGGTGATGACGATCGGCCCGTAGCCCCCCGGGTCGAGCACGTCGATCTCGCCGCCGGCCGCCACGATGTTGTCGTGGACGTACTGGAACGTGCGGCAGGGCGAAGCCGGCGCGCCGCAGCCGGCGGCGTCCGTTCCATGGCCCGAGACCCAGGCGCGGTTCGATAAAGCTTGGGCCGGCGACAGCGCGAGGAGCAGCGAGGCGAGCGTCGTCGCGGCAAGTGACGCGATCTTGGTCATCTTGAAGTCCCCTCTGAACGGCGGGCGCGCGCTCGCGGGCGTCACTGCGTCTTCACGGATGTGTTCAAAGGGGCGTCGGCGACGTCAATCGTGTTCCCGCCGAGCCGATTGTCGCCGTAAGTATAGAGCCTGTTAGGCTGCGTGTCGTTGACGATGCCGACGTTCTGATCCGCGAGCGCCGAGCGGCCGAGCGTCACGATCGCGGAGCCGAACGCGGAGAGACCAATGGCGCCGTTGCCGCTCGCGCCCACGTTGTCGATAGAAACGACAAGCGCGCCGCCGCCTTGGTTTCCAATGTCAATTCCGCCCGTGGAATTGTCATTCGCGACGCTATTGGAGAGAGCCGCCGTTACTGTTCCACCGCTCGCTGCAGTGGTGACTATGACGATTCCCCAAAGGTTGTTGAATGCGGTGACGTGATCGATCGAGCCATTCGCGCTCGGCGCGCCGCTCGGCGGATAAAAACTAACGCCGTAGTAGCTATTGTCCGCGACCCTCACGTTCGAGATCAGGAAGGTCATCGAACCGGATGTCGGTTGGATCAGGACGCCGTTGCCAGCGGTAGGACCGCTGCCCGCGAAATGCCGGACGACGCAGTCGACGACGCTGAGGCTGCCGCCCGAGTTGAAGACGATCCCGTTGGCGCCGGTTCCGAGCCCGTCGATGTCGAGGCCGCGCAGCGTGACGACGTCGCTCGCACCCGCATTGATGGTGATGGCGTTTCCCGTCGCAGCCTGAACGCCGGCCGTGCCGACGCCGTCATTGACGATGCTGATCGCCTTGCTGATCGTGATCGGTCCGTACCCTGCGGGGTCGAGCACGTCGATCTCGCCGCCAGGCGCGACAATGTTGTCGTGCGCGTATTGGAGGCTGCGGCAAGGCGAGGTCGGCGCGCCGCAGCCGGCGCCGTCCGTCCCGTGGCCGGAGACCCAGGCGCGGTTCGAGGCGGCGGAGGCCGGCGCAGCCAACACGAACGAGGTCGTCGCGGCGGCAAGGATAAAGGCGATCCGTGTCATTTGACGGCTCCGATTTCCCATCGCGCGCCGGTCTAGCCGGCGGCTGGCGTGATCCGCGGCGGCTGTTCCCATGTACCCGACGCGCGAATGCGCTCGTCGGGCCGCGATTACGGCATCGGCGCCGCGCCGTCTTGGACTGCGCGGCACAAAGGATCGGACTGGACGGAACAATGAGCCGTGGAGGCCGGGCCGGAGCGCCGCGCCTCCATTCAGATTTTTCTATAGAGATTCGCCAATGAGCGATAAATTCGCGAAATTTCGCGGGCGCAAGGCTGCTCAGGGGAGGGAAGCAGTCGCCGCGTCAGCCCGTAAACACTGACGACCTATTTCGGCTTGCCGCGAGGGGGACATGGCCGAATCTCATCCAACGGGTCCGGTCAGAATAACGACGGACGCCTTTCCCGAGCGCTCGCGGCTGGAGCTTTGGCGCGAGATTTACGGACGCAACATCGTCAATGTCGACATCAAGCCGCTCGACGACGGCCCGTTTCACGCGTCGGTGGCGTTCCACGCCCTGCCGGGGCTCGGGGTCGCCGTCGGCTCTCGCTCGGACGCGAGCTATATCGTCCAAAAGCGCGGCGCGGCCAAGGCGCAGGACCAAGTGCTCCTGACGCTGCCGACCCGGGGCCACGCGCATATGGAGCAGCTCGGCCGCGAATATTCGGGCCGGCCGGGCAGCGCAATTCTGGTCTCCGGCGCCGAGCCGGGCGCCGCCACCCTGCGCGGCGACGGCGCCTTCATCACGCTCGCCTTTCCCCGCGCCGCCCTGCAAGGGCTCATGCCAGATCTCGGCGCCGCTCTGATGCGGCCGATTCCCGAAGGCAATCAGGCGCTGCGCCTGCTGATCAACTATCTCGGCCTGCTCAACAGCTTCGACGGCGCGTTGGATTCGGCCTTGGCGCGCGCCTTCTCGACCCATGTTCTCGACCTGACCGCGCTTGCGCTCGGCGCCGGCGGCGAGGCGCGGGAAATCGCCCGCGCCCGCGGCGCGAAAGCCGCTTGGCGGCGGGCGATCGTCGCCGAGATCGACGCCGGCGCGCAGGCGCCGGACGCGTCGGCCGCCGCGATCGCGCGTAAGCTCGGCATTTCCGAGCGCTATCTGCGCGCCATCCTGGAGGAGACGGGCGCGACCTTCTCCGAGCTCTTGCTCGAGCGCCGCCTCGCCCTCGCCTGGCGGCGGCTCAACGATCCGCGCGCCCGCCATCAGAAGATCGTGGAGATCGCCCTGTCGGCCGGCTTCTCCGATCTTTCTTATTTCAACCGCAGCTTTCGCGGCCGCTTCGGCGAGACGCCGACCAGCGCGCGGGCCGGCGCGTGCGGCGACCCGCCGCCGGCGCGGCGGGGGACGAGCGTTTAGCGTATTCGCATATTCGGTAAGTTCGCGCGTCGAGGCGCGGGCTGCTATGCTCGGCGCCGCGTCATGCGGGCGTCCGCAAAGCGGCATAGGCGCGGATCAGCCTTTCAGTTCGTACTGCGCGCTGAAGCGAGGGCGGGGGTCGCGGCGGCCGCCGCGGCCGCGCCGCCCTGCCGAGCCCCGGATGCAGAGCGGGCGAGCCCCGCCTTCTACTGCCGATTGATCGGCGTCAGCGATCCGGAGTTGGCGCCGTTGCCGTCGATGTAATTGTCCGAATAGGTGTCGATCGCGCCGCCGCCGCCGATGAACCATCCGGCGCCAAAATTGCCGGTCACCATCGAGTGGGCGAGGCGGATCACTCCGCCGGCGCCGAAGGCGTTGAGGCCCTGGC
Source organism: Alphaproteobacteria bacterium (assembly GCA_021325385.1). Classification (GTDB taxonomy): domain Bacteria; phylum Pseudomonadota; class Alphaproteobacteria; order Rhizobiales; family Beijerinckiaceae; genus Roseiarcus. Next base: position 4,746 of record JAJPHH010000034.1, on the reverse strand, counting down.
CGCCATTGTTGCTGGCGACGGAGTTGAACAGTGAGAGCGTCGTCGGTTGCCCGGACGTCGACACCATGTAGCCCGTAGCGTTTCCGTAAGAAACGCAATTGTCGGCGGTGCCAGTGACCGTCCCTGAGTTGGAATTGCCAAATATGCCGAACCCGGCGAAATTGTTGCCGCTCGCCTGAACGCGGTTGAAGTCGAATTTGACGGCGTTCGAGCCGGCCGGTTGCACTGATATCCCATGCTGGCCGTTATCGGCGACGAGCGTATCGGCGATGATGAGGACGCTCGCCGCGTTCGGCGCGAAAGAGACGCCCGCGCCCGTGACATGGCGGATGACGCTGTTCTGGACGGTCAGCGCCCCGCCGGAAGCGAACTGGATTCCGTTCACGCCGACGCCCGCCCCGTCGATGGTCAGGCCGCGAAGAGTGACCGCTTCGTTCGATCCGGCGCTGATCGCGACGCCGGCGCCGCCCGAAGGCGCGAGGACGCCCGCGGTTCCGACGCCGTCATTGACGATGCTGACGGCGTGGGAGATCGTCATCGCCCCGTACCCGGCCGGATCGAGCACGTCGATCTCGCCGCTCGGCGCGACAATATTGTTGAGGACATATTGGAAGGTCCGGCAAGGATTTGGCGGCGCGCCGCAGCCTGACGCGTCGGCGCCGTGGCCGGAAACCCAGGCGCGGCTCGCGGTCCCGTTTTGGGCGCGAGCCGGCAAGAAGCACAGGCAGAAAGCGGCAAGCGTCGCCGCGACGAGCGAAACGATACGCGTCATGTGGAAGTCCCCCTGAATCGGCGAAGCAAGCGCCCCGCGCGACCAGGCGAGAATAGGGCGGGATCGCCGGCCTGGATAGCGCCGCTCGACCGCCCCGAGGACGCGCAAACGCCGCTGCGCGGTTCAGGCGATCGACAGATGGCGCGCCGCTCGCGCCGCGCGCTTTTCGCGGCCCGGCGGCTTTGCGCCAGGCCCCGCCACATTCCGGCCTCCGCTTCTCGCGCCTCGAGGCGCGGCCTGCTATGCTCGGCGACGCATGGATGAAGTCACGACCTACAAGCTCGCCCAGGCCGATCGACAGATCGTCGAAGGGATCGGGCTGATCATGAAGCAGCGCGACCTCATCTCGGAAATGGAGCGCTCGGGCGTCGATACGCGGGAATCGGAGGCCGCGCTGGCGAGATTTCTGAAGACGCTCCGGCAATTTGTGGATTATCGCGACAGGCTGTTGCGGGAGAAGGGCGCCTGAGCGGGCCGCTCCCGGCGGCTTGAGCGCTCAGCGGCGCCGCTCCTCCAAGTCGCGTCCGGATCACGGGCCGCCTCTGGCGCGTTGATCTTGGATGATGGCTCAAAGTTCAATCCACAACGCCAAGCATTGGCTGGACCGCGCCGCGGAGGCCCGCATCCAGGCCGAGCAGATGACCGATCCCGATCTCCGCCGCCGCATGCTCGAAGTGGCGAAGGGCTATGACCGGATGGCGGAAGAGCTCGGCCGCCCGCGCGCCGCGCCGCCGGAGCGCAGAAGACGGCGACCCGGTCTTTGATTGGTCCGTCGCGGCGCGCGCGAGGCCGCAACCCTGCTCAGGCGGCGCGAAACGCCTGGCGCTCGATAGCGGGTTCCGGCGGCAGGCGGGCTTCCGCGCGGAAAATAGCGTTCTTAGGCATTTACCGCCCATGACAGAAGCCGCGCCGATCGAAAATCAGATCGAAATGCTTCGCCGGCGCGCCGCCGAATTGGCCGAGAAAGGGAGGCGCGCCCACACGGACGCGGCGCGCGATGCGTTGCGAGACTTGGCGAAGCTGTATGAAGAAATGGCGCAGGCGGTCGCGAATATCGAGACGCTGCGGGCGAAGATGCGCGACGATCAATCGTGAGGCGGTTATGTCCACGACGGCGAGCCGTCCCATATTTCTTGAGGGAAAGCGCCGGCATGAGACGAGAGATCGTGGGCTTCGCTGTTCTTCTGTCGAGCGGGTTGACGAGCCTCGCGCAAGAGACGAAGAACCCGCAATTGGATCAGCCGCAAGCGGTCTGCGCCCGCGATCCCGATTTTTACGAATGCATTTGCCCGGGCGTCATCAACGTGACGTGCTGTCGAAAAGGAAGCCAGCAATGCGAGTGCCTGGGCAATCCGGCGCTTCCGCATTGCGGCCCGCCGTGATCGCGAGCCGGCGAAAGGAGGGCCGGCCAGGCCAGCCGGCGGAAGCGAGGCGATGCACTGTCTTTGCGTCCGGCCTTGGGAAGGGCGGCCCGTTCCGTCTGGACCCGTACTGACTTCTGGGGAACGGCGCTGACCCTGTTCGGTTCGGGAAGTGCGCTTCGGTCCGCCTCCTCTGTCCCGCCTCTCCCTCGCACCGAAGCGTCCGCCAAGGCCATCCGGCGGTTTTCATCTAAGGCCATAGACTGCCCCGCCGTCCACGACGGCGGGGCAATTTGGCCGCAATCCGATTGGAAGCGTTTTCCGTCCCGCGCCGCGCGCAGCCGCGGGTCAGCCCGTCGGCCGGCCCGTTCCGAAACGATTTGACGCCGCTTTCGGGAACCGAGCGCTGAAATCGGGCGTTCGGTAAGGTCGATAGGCTCATAGGGGCGTTCAATGAACGCCCGCCGGCCGCGCCTCGGAGCGAGTTCATGCCCACCGACCCGCTTTCGCTCGAGCGCGCCGCCGATCCGAAATATTGGCGCGACCGGGCGGAAGAGGCGCGCGCCCTCGCCGAGCATATGCACGATCCTCTTGCGATCGAGACGATGCTGCGGGCCGCCGGCGAATACGAGCGCCTCGCACTCACGGCCGAGGGATTGCGCCGCGCTCGGTTTGCGGCCGGGGCCAGGTTCTTTCACGCGGGGGATTGACGCCTTTCTTTCGCGCCCCTGATCGTCGGCTCGTCAGTCTTCATCTGCTCGAGCGTCAGATTCGATCGAGTTTCGGACGGCGCGCCTACAGAAGGCAAGCAAAGGAAAGGCGCAGCTCCTCCCGAACAAAGAGCTGCGTTCATCGTTACGCGGCCCCATGGTTCTCAAGAACGTCACCCCGCCGGATCCGGACCGTTTTACCGATCCAAGGCACTGGCGCGACAAAGCCGAGGAGGCGCGCCGGAAGGCTGAAGAAATGGTCGATGAGACGGCGAGGCGCATGATGCTCGCCGTCGCCGACCAATATGACCGGCTCGCCAAGCTCGCCGAGCAGCGGGCCCTCGAACCCTAAACGCGCTTCCCGAAATTTGGCTTCGCCTCTGCGGCCGCGTCAACGGCACCGGTCGCGGGAATGGGAGCGTATCGGCGGCCTCGGAACGAAATCGGGGCGCGAGGAGTTTGGGTCGATCACCGGCTCGACCGTTATTCCGAGGCGTCGGTGGCTGAGAGACGAGCGCGCTCCCGCCTTGCAAGCAGAGCGGAGCGCGCCAATGGCCGCCAAAGACCGTTTCGATTCTTTCGCAGACTACCGCTGGGCTCAAGCTCGACGGGCGACCCATTGGCGAGCCCGCGCCGAAGCATTGCGGCGGAAAGCGCTCCGAATGGCCAATGAGGGGGACGCCGAGGCGGTGATGCGGATCGCGAGAGATTACGATTTCCTGGCCGAATACGAGGAAAGGCCGCGCCGCTGGCTCTGACGAAGAGAAGGCCGCCTGAGGCCCGATCCTTCGTTGCGCTGGCGCGTTGGGCCGAAATGCGCGCCCGGTCTTCAAACGTCGGTCGGCTTCTCGAACAGTCGGCAAGATGCGCTGCGAGAGCGCAGCAGACGCATTCGCCGGAAGCCCGGCGCGCCTTTCTCGACCTTTCGAAACTATACGAGGAATTGGCCAACTCGGTGCGACAACTCGAACTGATTCAGGCTCAAATGCGCGAGCGGGGATAGACCGCGCTTTAGGCGGCCTCATGTCCCGATTTGTAGCCCGATGGATCTTCGTCGTCGCGACCCGGCTTACGGCCCAGGAGGCGGTTTCGATCGCTAGCGTCCTCCGATGGGAGGAGTGTCCCAGATTCGCGGAACCGCCGCCGCAGCAAAGGCGTTTTCCTTCAATTGTGGGGAAAGCCGCCGCTATGGACCCTGCAACCGTGTCCGAGCATCTGGCGCAAGCCCAGCGGAATTTGGCGGCCAGCGAACGTCACATCGCGCGACAGCATGAGATCGTCGCAGAGACGGAAGCGCGCGGCGATGACGCGTCGCAGTCGCGAAAATTGCTGGAGAACTTTTGGCGCGCTCGCCTTCTCTACGCCGCCATCCTTCAGCATGAGGTCGAAACGCTTAAACATCGGTCGGCTTAGTTTGCGGCCTGCGGCTCGCCCAACTAGGTTAGGGGAAAGCAGAGGAGAGCCGGTTGGTCGAGATGCGCAATTTAAGCCAGGGCGACGAGCCCGAGGGCGAGTCGTGGATCTTGGTCGAGAAACGCGATTCACTCTTTATCATCACTGGCCGCCAAAATGGCGCATCCGTGGACGCGGCGCTTGCGCCAGCGCCCGTCGATGCGCCTGACGCCGCCATCCGCGCCGCCACAGCTTGGGCGGACCTCCTTGCCGTTCCGTTTATCTACATCAGAGATTAGGCCAGCGCCCAGGGCCAGGCGCCGCGGCCGCGCCGGCAGGAAGGCGGCGGTTAAGCATGAAGTTCGGTTTCTGAAACTGAGACACTGCCGGCTGGAGGGGCTGTCCTAGTAGCTCTGCACAGGGATTATGACTCGTTGGCTGGGGTTGGATAGGCCCTGGCCATTTTGGCGCGAGCCTTTTCGGGCGTGAACATCCAGTTTATCCGGGCGGC
>JAJPHH010000113.1 GCA_021325385.1 Alphaproteobacteria bacterium | reverse complement strand
GCGGCTGACGGCTTGGTACGGGCGATTGAGCGAGCGACCCGGTTTCCGCGCCCATGTCGCGGGTCCGGTGACCTGAGGGCAACAATTTCACGGAATCGTGAAGTCGGCAGTGGGGCGGCATTCGTATCATCCGCGCGAAAGCGGGGGCCGGTCTGCCGGTGCGATAACTGGACAAGCGGGAGAAAGTGATGAGAGGAATGGCAAAAGCAAGCATCGTGGGAGCGGCGATGGCGGCGGTGATCGGCTTGGGCGCCGCCATCGGCGTCGCGCAAGACAAGGAGGCGATCATCAAGGAGCGCCGCGACACGATGAAGCGACAAGGCGACGATTTCAAAGCGATCGCCGACTTCATCAAGGGCGAGGGCGGCGTGGATCAGGCGACTGCGCTGGCGAAGGCACAGGACCTGCTGACGATCGCGCCCAAGATCCCGAGCCTCTTCCCCGCCGGGACCAGCCTTGCGGATTTTCCGGGGAAGACCGGTGCCAAGCCTGATATCTGGAAGGAGCCGGACAAGTTCAAGGCGGTCATTCCGGTGCTGGAAGGCGAGGAGCATAAGCTCGTCGACGCGATCAAGAGCGGCGACAAAGCCGCCATCGGTGCGCAGCTTGGCGCGACCGGCAAGAATGGCTGCGGCGCCTGCCACACACCGTTCCGGGAAAAGCTGACCTGAGCATCGCGCCCTTCTCGCGCAAGCGGCAGAAGGGCTGTTCAACGCCGCTGGACGTGTCCTCGCCTGCGCTCATCGTGCGGCGGAGAACCGTATCGCCAAGGAGGAGGCCATGAATCTCGGTATTGCCGGCAAGCGAGCGCTCGTCTGCGCCGCCAGCAAGGGGCTGGGCAAGGGCTGCGCCATGGCCTTGGCCGAAGAGGGCGTGGAACTCGTCATCTTGGCGCGCGGCCGGGAGGCGCTCGAAGCGGCGGCGTCGGAGATCCGCAGCAAGACCGGAGCAAAAGTGTCGACGGTCGCCTGCGATATCACGACCGCCGAAGGGCGCGCGGCGGCGCTTGCCGCCTGTCCTGATCCCGACATTCTCATCAATAACGCCGGCGGTCCGCCGCCCGGTGATTTCCGCGAATGGAACCGCGATGTCTGGATCAAGGCGCTCGACGCCAACATGCTGACGCCGATCGAGCTCATCCGCGCGACGGTGGACAAGATGATCGCGCGGAAATTCGGCCGCATCGTCAACATCACCTCGAGCGCGGTCAAGGCGCCGATCGATATTCTCGGCCTCTCGAATGGGGCGCGCACCGGTTTGACCGGATTCGTCGCCGGCTTGTCGCGCAACGTCGCGAGCCACAATGTCACCATCAACAACCTGCTGCCCGGCGCCATCGAGACGGACCGCCTGCGCTCGAATTTCGCGGCGATCGCGAGGAACCGGAATATCTCCGTCTAGCAGGCGCGGGCAGAGCGCATCGCCGCGATTCCGGCGGGGCGGCTCGGCACGATCGAGGATTTCGGCGCCGCTTGCGCTTGGCTGTGCAGCGCGCAGGCGAGCTATATCACCGGCCAGAACTGGCTCGTCGATGGCGGCGCCTATCCCGGTACATTCTGAGCGAGGCGCTTTCTCAATTCCGTTTTCAGCACTTTGCCATAATTGTTCTTGGGCAGCGCGTCGAGGAATAGATAGGCGCGCGGACGCTTGAAGCGAGCGATCGATTCGAGGCAGAGGCGATCGAGTTCCGCCTCGGTGACACGCGCATCAGAGCGGGCGACCACGAAGGCGACGACTTCCTCTCCCCAATCCGAATGGGGCCGGCCGACGACCGAGACTTCGGCGATGGCGGGATGCTTGAGCAGGACCTCCTCGACCTCGCGCGGATAGATGTTGCTGCCGCCGCTGATGATGAGATCCTTGGACCGGTCGCGGAGCGTGAGAAAGCCGTCCTCATCGAAGCTGCCGATATCGCCCGTGTGGAGCCAGCCGCCGCGTAGCGTCTCGGCGGTCGCCTTCTCGTCGTGCCAATAGCCCGCCATCACCGTGTCGCCGCGGACCAGCACCTCGCCTGCCTCGCCCGTGGGGAGATCGCGATCATCGGCATCGACGACGCGCACCTCGACACCGGCGAAGGGGAGCCCGACCGAGCCCAGCCGCTCGCGCCAGCGCGGATGTGTGCGATCCGCGTGTAGGGATTTGGCGAGCGCCGTGATGGTCATCGGCGATTCGCCTTGCCCGTAGATCTGCGCGAGCCTGGGGCCCAGCAGATCGAGCGCCTTGAGCAGATCGGCGACATACATGGGCCCGCCGCCATAGACGATCGTCTTGAGATTGCGATGATCGGCGGCGGCAAAGCCGGGATCGGCGATGAGGCGGGTGACCATCGTCGGTGCGGCGAAGAAGCTGACGCCCTGCCACGTCTGAAGGAGATCCGCGATCTCGGCAGGGTCAAAATGACCGCTTTCCGGAATGACATTATTGGCGGCCTTCGCCACATGCGGCAAGCCATAGAGGCCGGAACCATGCGTCAGCGGCGCCGCATGAAGCTTCGCGTCGGTCGGTGCGATCGGATCGACATCGGAGAAATAGCTGAGCGATGCCGCAATGAGATTGCGCTGCGTGAGAACGGCGCCTTTGGGACGGCCAGTCGTGCCGCTGGTATAAAAGAGCCAGGCGGCGTCCTCGGGCCGACGTGCAACGAGGGCCGTCGCATCGCCTTGCTGCCAGCGCCGCCAGGTCCGATCGCCGACCGTCACGACCTCGGCCAAACCTGCGACCTCGTCAGCGAGCGGCGCCACCGTCT
>JAJPHH010000190.1 GCA_021325385.1 Alphaproteobacteria bacterium | reverse complement strand
GATTTTCATGCTGAATTCGCCGACCGCGGCGGTCGATATCGGCGCCAAGGCCGAGATCTACGCTTTGATCCGCCGCATCGCCGCGGAAGGCGGGGCGGTGATCTTCACCTCGGCGGAGGTGGAGGAATTTCCGCGTGTCTGCCGGCGCGTGCTTGTGTTCCGCGACGGGCGCATTGTCGGCGAACTCGTCGGCAAGGACGCGACCGAAGCGAATATTCTGAACCTTGCGGCGGGAGCAGGAGATGAGAATTAGCTCGAAGGCGGCAACCACCGCCTCCCCGAGAACCGATTTCGCGCTGTGGTTCGCACGCTACGGCACTTTGGTCTCGCTCGTCGCGCTGCTCGTTGTGTTCTCGATTGCGCGCCCGGACGTTTTTCCGACGGTCGATAATCTGCTCAACATCATGAACCAGATTTCGATCCTCGGCACGATGGCCTTCGGCCTGACCGTCTGCCTCGTCATGGGCCTGTTCGACCTCTCGATCGCCGCCATGGCGACGCTCGGCGGCTATGTCGCGACGTTCCTTCTCGTGCAACATCCCGATGCGATCGGCGTGCCAGAGGCGGTGTTCATTTCCCTCGCCATCGCCGCGGCGATCGGCGTCGTCAACGGGCTGATCGTCAGCTATCTCGGCATTTCCGCCTTCATCGCGACGCTGGCGACCGGCTCGATCATCACCGGCGCAATGCTCGGCATTTCGGATTCCAAGACGATCATCACCGGCATTCCGGACGCCTTCATGGCGATCGGCCAAGGCGCGATCCTGGGCGTCTCCAATCCGATCCTGATCATGCTCGCCGTCGGCTTGGCGCTCTGGCTTTTGCTCGAACACACGCAAGTCGGCCGGCATCTCTATGCGATCGGCGGCAGCGCCGAAGCCTCGCGCCTTTCCGGCATCGCGGTGAAACGCTACGCGCCCTTCGCGCTGGCGATTTGCGCCGCCTGCGCCGGGCTCGGCGGGTTGATGGCGGCGGCGGTGCTCGGCGCGGGACGCCCGCAAGGGGTCGGCGACGGCTATCTCCTCAACGCCTTCGCCGCGGTCTTCATCGGCGCCTCGTCGCTGCGGCCCGGCAAATTCCATATTCTCGGCACGCTGATCGGCGTGCTGCTGATCGGCGTCATCAATAACGGTCTCTCGATCATGGGCGTGCCGACCTATTGGCAATATATCGTGCAAGGCGTCTTGCTCGTTGCGGCGCTATTCAGCGCCGGCGTGCTGACCATGCGCCGGCATTGACGCTGGGCGCTTAGGATAGTCGGAGAACGGCCGGCGCGTGAGGCGCTTCCCGTGTCTGCGAGCCGCAGCGTGACGCGCTGGCGAAGGCGAACGCCCGATCGTGAGCGTCGAATGCCCTCTCTTGGGTCTGGCGCCAACAGGCGCACCCGAACATCGTGCGGCGGCGACCTTCACGGCAATCGTCGGCCCGGCTTGCCCGCCTTTTGTTGGCGGACTCCCTCTCCGCCGCTTCCAAGAGGTCTGCGGACCCTAGCTTGCCGTGCGCGACGGCGTCAGGGGCAGGTCCAATTCCACCCGATCGTGCGTGACCTTCGGCGCGATGCGTCCGCGCTCGCCGCGTTCGAGGCGACCAGCCGTAGCCTTCCGTGGTCCGCTGGCAGGGCGCTTGCAAAACGGCGCGAATTCCTTACTCTTACATGTAAGAGTAAGGAAGCGGTCAATGCGCATTACGTCCAAGGGGCAGGTGACCATCCCGGCTGACATCCGCGAGCGGGCGGGCCTGTTGCCCCATACCGAGGTGGAATTCGAGTTCGACGGTAAGGTCGTGCGCATCGTTCGCGCCCGAGCTGGCAAGAAGGGCGGTCGCGGGGCTCGACTCGTCGCCCATCTCCGCGGTGGCGGCGATGTCGCGATGAGCACTGATGCTATAATGGCGCTGACCCGCGATGACTGAATGACTGGTGTATTGGTTGACGCCAACGTCCTTCTCGACGTGATGACGGAAGATGTGCGTTGGCTTGCTTGGTCTGCGCAAGCCATCGAACGCGCCGCCGATCGCTATCGCCTCGTCATCAATCCGGTCATTTATGCGGAGGTCTCGATCCGATATTCGCGCATCGAGGATCTCGATGCCGCCCTGCCGAAAGCTATGTTCGATCGTGAGCCTATTCCGTACGAAGCCGCCTTTCTTGCAGGCAAGGCGTTCCTCACCTATCGACGGCGAGGCGGAATAAGGAGGTTGCCGCTTCCGGACTTTTTCATCGGCGCTCACGCGGCTGTCGCAGGATATTCGCTGATGACGAGGGATACGAGGCGTTATCGGACCTATTTTCCCAAGCTCTCTCTGATCGCCCCGAACGGAGCTTCGACTTCATCATAGGGCTGCGACGTAACATAGTGCTCATCATCGTCGGGCGTAGGCCGCGAGTATCGTAAGAGGAGCGATCGCCGTGACGCGCGAGAATTTGTTGCTCGCTCTCAATCCGGGGTCGTCGAGCATAAAATTCGCGATCTACGAAGCGCGCCGGCCGGACGCGCAAAGGATCGGTCGCGGCGTGATCGACCTGCAGCGCCGGCCGCTCTCGCTTCGCATCGTCGAAGGACCGCAAAAAGCGGAAATTCCGCTCAAATCCGCGCTCGACGACGATGCTCATGGCGTCATCGACGAGACGCTGGGTTGGCTCGCGGACCATTTCTCGTTCAAGGCGCTCGCCGCGATCGGCCATCGGGTCGTCCATGGCGGCGACCGCTTCGCCGGGCCGGCCGTCATCGACGAGGAGACGCTCGGCGCGATCGTCGCGCTCACGCCTCTTGCGCCTCTGCATCAGCCGCAAAGCATCCACTTGATTCAGGCGATTAAACGTTTGCGGCCGGAAACGGTCCAGATCGCCTCGTTCGACACCGCCTTTCACCGCAGCCAGAGTGACCTCGTGCGGCGCTTCGCCCTGCCGCGGCGGCTCTTCGACGAAGGCGTCAAGCGTTACGGCTTTCACGGCCTTTCCTACAAATATATCGCCGGGCAATTGGCGCGCATCGCGCCGGACATCGCCAATGGCCGCGTGGTGGTCGCGCATCTCGGCAGCGGCGCCAGCCTTTGCGCGCTGAGAGGCGGCGTCAGTCAAGACACGACGATGGGCTTTTCGACGCTGGATGGCGTGCCGATGGCGACGCGGTGCGGCGCGGTTGATCCCGGCGTGCTGCTTCATCTGCTCAAAGAGCAGCGCATGTCCGTCGACGCGCTCGAGGAGATGCTCTACCGCCAATCGGGCCTGCTCGGCGTCTCCGGCTTCAGCGCCGATAGCCGCGCGCTGCTGGCGAGCGACGCGCTTGAGGCCCGTGAAGCGCTCGATCTGTTCGCTTTCAGAGTCGGCAGCGAGGTCGCCGCGCTCGCTGCGACGATTGGCGGCCTGGAGGCGCTGGTGTTCACGGCCGGAATCGGCGAGCACCAGCCGGCGATTCGCGCCTCGATCTGCGCCAGGCTCGCTTGGCTCGGCGCTCAAGTCGACGCCGAGGCCAACGACAGAAATGCGCAGCGCATCGACGCTCCCGCCAGCGCGGCGGCGATTTTTGTGATCGCAACCGACGAAGAGCAGACGATCGCCGACGAGGCCCTCGGTCTGCTTGGTTAGACAAATCGCTTTTAGACCGGATGGACATCCGGCATGCCGGGGGGAGCGATGCAATCCAGGAGACGACGAATTCTGGATCGGTTCGGCGGTTTGCTCCTCGCAATGACGGCTGTGCGATCTGGCCGGCGCGCAATTCGGACGATCATTGTTCACGCTGCGCCGGATCAACCGGCGACCAGCGCCATTCCTTGACCTCCGGCATGTCTTCGCCGCGTCGCCGAATATAAGCCTTGTGTTCGATCAATTTGTCGCGCATCGCCTGCTTGGCGTAAGCGGCGTGATAGCCGAGCTGCGGCAACCGATCGATGACGTCCGAAACGAGGTGGAACCGATCAAGCGCGTTGAGGACGACCATGTCGAACGGCGTCGTCGTCGTACCCTCCTCCTTGTAGCCGCGGACGTGAATGTTGTCGTGGTTCTTGCGGCGATATGTCAGCCTATGGATGAGCCAGGGATAGCCATGATGGGCGAAGATCACCGGCTTGTCGGTCGTGAACAGCGCGTCGAAATCGTGGTCGGTCAAGCCATGCGGATGCTCCTCATGCGGCTGCAATGTCATCAGATCGACGACGTTGACGACGCGGACCTTGAGATCGGGCAGGTGCTGGCGCAACAAGCTGACCGCGGCAAGCGTCTCCAAAGTCGGAACGTCGCCGGTGCAGGCCATGACCACGTCCGGCTCGCCGCCGCGATCGTTGCTCGCCCATTCCCAGACGCCGATTCCCGCCGTGCAATGTTTGATCGCCTCGTCCATGCTCAGCCATTGCGGCTGGGGCTGCTTGCCCGCCACGACGACATTGATGCGGTTCCAGCTCCGCAGACAGTGATCCGTGACGAAGAGCAGCGAATTGGCGTCCGGCGGCAGATAGACCCGCACGATGTCGGCCTTCTTGTTGCAGACATAGTCGATGAAGCCGGGATCCTGATGGCTGAAACCGTTGTGGTCCTGTCGCCAAACGTGAGAGGTGAGCAGATAGTTGAGTGACGGAATTCGCCGTCGCCATGGGATTTCATTGCAGACTTTCAGCCATTTCGCGTGCTGATTGAACATCGAGTCGATGATATGGATGAAAGCTTCGTAGCAATTGAAAAGGCCGTGGCGGCCGGTGAGCAGATAGCCTTCGAGCCAGCCCTGGCAGGTATGTTCCGAGAGTATCTCCATCACGCGGCCGCCTGGCGCGAGATGAACGTCTTCGGGCAGCGTCTCCGCGCTCCATGTCCGCTCGGTCGCTTCGAAGACATGGGATAGCCGGTTGGAGGCGGTCTCGTCGGGGCCGAACAGTCGGAAATTGCGATTCGCTTCGCTGGCGCGGATTACGTCGCGCAGATATTGCGCCATGACCGAGGTCGCCTCGGCGATCGTGTCGCCCGGCGCGGCAACCTTGACCGCGTAGGCCGAAATCTCGGGAAGATCGAGCTCGCGCATCAATACGCCGCCATTGGCGTGCGGATTGGCGCTCATCCGCTTGTCGCCGCTCGGCGCGAGCGCCGCAATCTCGGCTTTCAGGGCGCCGTTCGCGTCGAAGAGCTCCTCCGGCCGATAGCTCTTCATCCATTGCTCGAGGAGCTTCACATGGCCGGGCTTGGTCGCCATTTCCGCGAACGGCACTTGATGCGAACGCCAGAACCCCTCCGTCTTGAGCCCGTCGACCTCTTTGGGGCCGGTCCAACCCTTCGGCGTCTTCAAGATGATCATCGGCCAAGTCGGCCGCTTGTTTGTCCCTCCTCGCCGCGCTTCGTCCTGGATGGCGCGAATCTCGGCCATGACCTGATCGAGCGCCGCCGCCATGAGCTGATGCATGGCCGCCGGATCATCGCCTTCGACGAAATAGGGATGATAACCGTAGCCGACGAACAGGCTGCGCAGCTCTTCCGATGGTATGCGGGCGAGAATGGTCGGATTGGCGATCTTGTAGCCGTTCAGATGCAAAATCGGCAAAACCGCGCCGTCCGTCGCGGGGTTGAGAAATTTGTTGGAGTGCCAGGAGGCGGCCATCGGGCCGGTTTCGGCTTCGCCATCGCCGACGACGCAGGCGACGATCAAGTCGGGATTGTCGAGCGCCGCGCCATAGGCGTGCGACAAGGCGTAGCCGAGCTCGCCGCCTTCGTGAATCGAGCCGGGCGTCTCGGGCGCGGCGTGGCTCGGTATGCCGCCTGGAAAACTGAACTGCTTGAACAGCCTCTGCATGCCGACGGCGTTCTGCGGCACATGCGGATAGATTTCGCTGTAGGTTCCTTCCAGCCAGGCATTGGCGACCACGCCCGGCCCGCCATGGCCAGGCCCGGCTATGTAGATCATGTCGAGGCCGCGCGCCTTGATGACGCGATTGAGATGCGCATAAATGAAATTCAGTCCCGGCGTCGTGCCCCAGTGGCCGAGCAGGCGCGGCTTGATGTGCTTCAGTTCGAGCGGCGCCTTCAGAAGCGGATTGTCGAGCAGATAGATTTGCCCGACCGAAAGATAGTTCGCGGCGCGCCACCAGGCGTTGATCAGGTCCAATTCTTGAGCGGAAAGCGGCCGCGCTGTGGGGCCGGTCCTCGCGCCTTCAGGCATATGGTCCTCCATTCCGATCGCGGCCGCGTTCGTCGCAAGCCTGTCAGGCGTTCGACGCGCTCCATTGCCGCCAGACCAATACATCCATGCAATGGGGAACCGTTGACCTGTCTCAAAGTATCGCTCGAGGGCGGAATAAATAGTCAAATATGATTGATCGCAACGGCGCGAGGCGGGCGCGCCTCTCGAGCGGCGCGGGCCGGTCGAGGAGATGCGTGTCAAGATTTGAGGGCGAAAAGCGGGAGTCGCATGGCGCAGCCGCTCCCTTGCCGCGAAGGAGGTCTATTCCGCCGCTTGCAGCGCGCTCCGCTCGATCAGCGCTTTGATTTCAGCGCGGCAGGAGCCGCAATTCGTTCCCGCCTGCGTCTTCGCGCCGATCTCTTCGACGCTGGCGCAACCGGCGGCGATCGCCGCGGCAATTTGATTCGCTCCGACTGCGAAACACGAGCAGATCGATCTGCCGCGATCGGCGAGGCCGCGCGCCGGCCGGCCAGCGACAATGGCGAGCCGCGCGCCGCGGCTCGAAAATTCTGCGCCGAGTTGATCGACCGCCCAATCGCGAGAGACCGCCACCGGCTCGGCCGCAAGGAACAAAGCGCCGACCAAACGGTCGCCGGCGAAGCATGCGAAGCGCTGCTGGCCGGCGCCCACATCATGATAGGCGAGCATCTGGGCGTCGGGCCTCTTCTGCAGATGACGCGCGGCGAATGCCGGCCAGTCGCGATCATCGCGCGCAAAGGCGAGTTCAACCCGCCAGCCGCCGACGCATCGGGCCAACGCCCAATAGTCGGCGTCGAGCGCGGAGGGCCGTTCGCGGAGGACGGCGAAACCGTATTGAGCGGCGGCGAAGCGTTCGATGCGGGCCGCCGCGTGTTTCGACGCCGGCTGTCCCGAATGCGGATCGACGCAAGCGGGGACGAGCCGATCGACGCGGGCCGCCGCGGCGAATTGATCGGTCCAATGGATCGGGACGAAGATGGCGCCGCGCGATTGTCGATTCGAAAGCAAGGCGCGAACCAGAATTGCGCCATTGCTGGTCGAGACGCGCACGATATCGGCGTCGGCAATGCCGATGCGGCGCGCATCCGCCGGGTGAATCTCGACATAGGGTTCGGCGAGATGCTGCGACAGGCGAGCGCTCTTTCCCGTGCGCGTCATCGTGTGCCAATGATCGCGCGCGCGTCCGGTGTTGAGAATGAGCGGAAAATCCCTGCTCGCGCGCGCCTCGGCCGTTGGCCGCAGGGCGACGAAGCGCGCCTTGCGGTCCGGCGTGAAATACCGCCCGTCGCTGAACAGGCGGCCTCCCACGGCGCCTTCGGCCGGAACCGGCCATTGCGTCGGCGCCATGGCCTCGTACTGCGTCTCGTCAAGCCCGGCGAGCCCGCCAATATCGAAATCGCGAGCGCCGCGATTTTCGAAAGCCGAGAGCGCGGCGTGCTCGGCGAAGATCGCAGCAGCCGAAACATAGGAGAAGGCCTCGGCGAAACCCATCCGGCGGGCGACGTCGCAGACGATCCACCAGTCCGGCCTTGCTTCGCCGGGCAAGGGCAGAAAGGCGCGTTGGCGCGAAATCCGCCGCTCGGAATTCGTGACCGTCCCGTCCTTCTCGCCCCAGGCGGCGGCCGGCAAGGCGACATCGGCGAAGCGTAACGTGTCGGTTTTGGATGAGACGTCGGAGACCACGACGAAAGGGCAGGTTTCGAGCGCTTCCTCGACCGCGGCGACGTCCGGCATCGAGACGACCGGGTTCGTCGCCATGATCCAGATCGCCTTGACGCGGCCATCGGCGAGCGCCTGGAACAAGTCGATCGCCTTGAGCCCCGGCCGGCTGGCGATGGCTGGCCCGCGCCAGAACCGCCGAACGCGATCGCGATCGACGGGATTCTCGATCTCCAGATGCGCGGCCAGCATATTGGCGAGACCGCCGACTTCGCGTCCGCCCATCGCATTAGGCTGACCCGTAACCGAGAACGGCCCCATGCCGGGCCGGCCGACGCGGCCGGTCGCCAAATGGCAGTTGATGATGGCGTTGACCTTGTCCGTGCCCGCCGAGGATTGATTGACGCCCTGGCTGAAGACCGTGACCGTCTTCTCCGTCCGCGCGAAGAGCTGATAGAACGCGAGGAGCCGACTCGGCGACAGGCCGATCAAGGCGGCGGTCTCGTCCAAGCTCAGCGCGCGCGCCGCCGCCAGCGCCTGCGCAAAGCCACTTGTCGAGGATACGACGTAATCGCGCGCGACCGCGCCGTGATCGGCGAGAAAGGTGAGAAGCCCGGAAAACAAAGCAACGTCGCCGTCCGCGCGGATCGCGAGATGGAGATCGGCGATATCGGCGGTCATCGTGCGGCGCGGATCGATCAGCACGATTTGCATCTCGGGGCGCTTGGCTTTGGCCGCGGCGAGGCGCTGGTAAAGGACCGGATGACACCAGGCGAGATTGGAGCCGACAAGGACGACGAGATCGGCCAGTTCCAGATCTTCGTACGTCCCAGGCACCGTGTCCGCGCCAAAGGCGCGACGATGTCCGGCGACCGCGGAGGACATGCACAGGCGCGAATTGGTGTCGATATTGGCCGAGCCGATAAAGCCTTTCATCAGCTTGTTGGCGACGTAATAGTCTTCGGTCAGGAGTTGACCGGAAACATAGAAGGCGACCGAATCCGGCCCGTGTTCGGCGATGGTCCGCGAAAAGGTCGAGGCGACGAGGTCGAGCGCTTGGTCCCAACCCGCCCGCCGGCCGCCGATCTCCGGGTAGAGCAGCCGTTCCTCGAGGCCGATCGTCTCGAGCAGCGCCGCGCCTTTCGAGCAGAGGCGACCGGAATTGGCGGGATGGTCAGGATCGCCGCGCAGGCTCAAGGCGCCGCCGGCGCTTCTCTCCGCCAGCACGCCGCAGCCGACGCCGCAATAAGGACAAGTCGTCGCAACGGCGCTCCCATTGGCCACGGATCACGCCGCCCGGTTGATCAAGGCGTCGGAAGCGAGGAAGAGCTTGTCGCCTTCCCGTTTGACCGGAATGACGCGCGCTTGCCCCTCGTCCGCGCCCTGGGCGCGGCCGGTCTCCAAGCTAATGACCCAATTGTGCAGCGGGCAGGTGACGGCGGCGCCGTGCACGATGCCTTGGCTTAAGGGACCGCCGCGATGTGGGCAGCGATCCTCGAGCGCGAAAACCTCGTCGCTGGCGGTGCGAAATACCGCAACTCTGCCGGCGGGGGTGTGAACGCAACGCGCGCCCCGCGACGGGATGTCGGCGATCGAGCCAATCGCAATCCAGCGCATCGATCACTCCGCCGCCTGCAAGAAGCCGATCGTCGCCATCGGCCGGAATTCGTGTTTGTCCTTGCCCGAAGCGCGCTCCGACCACGGGTCGGCCTGGGCGAATTTTTGGCTGAAGACGAAGCGCTCGAAATAGGCCTTGCGCATGTCCGCATTGTCGACGATCTGCCGGCGGATCTCGGCGAGGCCGATTCGCTTGGCCCATTTGTAGATGCGCTCGAGATAGCGCCCCTGCTCGCGGTACATCTGGACCAGCGCAGCGATATGCTCGACGGCCTCGTCCTCGGTCTTGGCCAGGCACAAGACTTCGGTCTGCTTGACGTCGAGGCCGGCGGCGCCGGCGAAATGGATTTCGTAGCCGGAATCGACGCAGACCACGCCGACATCCTTGCAAGTCGCCTCGGCGCAATTGCGCGGACAGCCGGAGACCGCCATCTTCACCTTGGCCGGCGTCCACGAGCCCCACATGAATTTTTCGATACGGACGCCGAGCCGCGTCGAATCCTGCGTGCCAAACCGGCACCATTCGGAGCCGACGCAAGTCTTCACCGTGCGCAGGCCCTTGGCGTAGGCGTGGCCGGAGACGAAGCCCGCCTTGCCGAGCTCGGCCCAGACCGCCGGCAAATCCTCTTTCTTGACGCCGAGCATGTCGATGCGCTGGCCGCCGGTCACTTTGACCGTCGGGATTTGGAACTTGTCGACGACGTCTGCGATGGCGCGCAATTCCTTGGCGCTGGTCACGCCGCCCCACATGCGCGGCACGACCGAGTAGGTGCCGTCTTTTTGGATGTTGGCGTGCACGCGCTCATTGATGAAGCGCGACTGCGAATCGTCGACATACTCGCCTGGCCAGGCGCAGACCAAATAATAATTCAGCGCCGGCCGACATTTGGCGCAGCCGCATGAGGTTTTCCATTCGAGCTCGTGCATGACGGCGGGAATGGACTTCAGCGCTTTAGCCTTGATCAGCCGTCGCACGTCGTCATGGCCGAGCGCCGTGCAGGCGCACATCGGCTGGACCGAGGCCGGATTGTAAGCCTCGCCCAGCGTGAGTTTCATCAATTGCTCGACGAGGCCGGTGCAGGAGCCGCACGAGGCCGAGGCCTTGGTATGCGCGCGAACGTCGTCGAGCGACGTCAGGCCTTTCGAAGCGATGGCGCCGGTGATCTTTCCCTTGCATACGCCGTTGCAGCCGCAAATCTCCGCGTCATCCGGCAAGGCTGCAACGGCCGCCATAGGGTCGAGGGGGGCGCTCCCCTGATAATTCTGACCGAAAATCAGCGTATCGCGCATCGGCGATATGTCGGTCTGCTTTTTCTTGAGATCGTTGAACCAGGCGCCGTCGGCGATCTCCCCGTAAAGGACGGCGCCCACGATGCGATTGTCCTTCAGAACGACGCGCTTATAGACGCCGGCTGACGCGTCGCGCAGCACGATCTCCTGGCGATCGTCGCCCTCGGCGAAATCGCCGACTGAGAACACGTCGATGCCCGTGACTTTGAGCTTGGTCGGCGTGTCGTTGTGGACGAAAGCGGCGTCCGTCTCTCCAGCGAGTTGCGCCGCCGCGACTCGGGCCATCTCGTAGAGCGGCGCGACCAGGCCATAGACGCGCCCCTCAACCTCGGCGCATTCGCCCAGCGCGAAGACGTCTGGATCGGAGCTTCGCATGCCTTGGTCGACGACGACGCCGCGATTGATCGAAAGGCCGGCGTCCTTGGCCAACTGCGCGTTCGGCCGGATGCCGACCGCCATCACGACCAGCGTCGCCGGAATAATCTCGCCGCTTTCGAGCTCGACGCCCTCGACCTTCTTTTCGCCAAGGATCCTCTTCGTGTTGGCGCTGGTGAAGACCCTGACGCCGCGCTCCTCGATCGCCCGTCGCAGCAGATAGCTAGCGGCCGGGTCGAGCTGGCGCTC
Source organism: Alphaproteobacteria bacterium (assembly GCA_021325385.1). GTDB lineage: Bacteria > Pseudomonadota > Alphaproteobacteria > Rhizobiales > Beijerinckiaceae > Roseiarcus. The sequence continues at coordinate 378 of JAJPHH010000190.1, read as the reverse complement.
CATGAGAGTCGGCATAAGGTGGACGATGCTGACGTCCATGCCCTGGCTCTTCAGGCCAGCCGCCGCTTCGAGGCCGAGCAGTCCGCCGCCGATCACCACCGCCTTGGCGCGCGATTGCGCCGCCAGCAGCATGGCGTGAACGTCGTCGAGATCGCGATAAGTCAGCACGCCGGCAAGGTCGCGGCCGGGAACAGGAATGACGATCGGCGAGGAGCCGGTGGCGATCACCAGCTTGTCGTAGCTCTCGGTCACGCCGCGATCGGACGTGACGGTTTTCGCTGCGCGATCGATGGCGACGATCTTGTGGCCCTTATAGAGGACGATGTTGTTCTTGATGTACCATCCGTCGCCATGGATGATGATTTCCTCGTAAGCCTT